>JABMMV010000179.1 GCA_013205145.1 bacterium | reverse complement strand
CCTCGGTCATCGCAGGTGTTCCCGAGAGCATCGCTGCTGTGCGTGAGGCGGGTTGGCAAGTCAATTTTGTGACAAACAATTCTTCAACGCGTCTCGCCGATCAAGAACAGAAACTTTGCAACATGGGCATTCCTGCTATTGGCAACGTGGTGACGAGCGCCCAAGCAGCTGCATCACTCATTGAGCCAACTGAAACTGTGTTGGCATGTTCGGGTCCAGGTGTCATTGAAGCAGTGCAGAATCGTGGCGCACGAGTAGTGGACGTGCGAGATGCTTTATTAGACAGCACATTTAACCCAGCAAATATTGATGCGGTTGTTGTTGGAATGCATCGCGACTTTTGCTTTGATTTTCTACACATGGGGTTGTCGTGCTTATTGGCAGGGGCGCGGCTTATTGGCACGAACGACGATGCAACGTTTCCCACAGAGACGGGAATTTTGCCTGGTGGTGGTTCGCTCGTGGCCTCGTATGCCTATGCATCGCAACTCACACCGGTGATGGCCGGAAAGCCTCACCACGCCATGGCTCAACTTGTGCAGTCGCTCGTAGGGTCAACGCCCGTCTCGCGCCAAGTATTGGTGGGTGACCGCCCCGACACCGACGGCGCGTTTGCGCAGCGCCTCGGCATTGCTTATGCCCAGGTGTGGTCGGGTGTGCAAGAGAAATGTGCTGGCCCCATCGACGGTGTTTCATTCAACTACACAGGCAACACCTTTAGCGATATTGCAACATTCCTTTTGAATAAAACCAACGGCACAGACGATCTTCGACTGACACGCCAATGAAGCAACGGCGTTCACTGGTACGTGAGGTTTTACACCGTGGCCTCTTGTCGAGCGCAGCCGACGTAGAAACTGCACTCGCCGAGAACCGTGTGCGAGTAAATGGGGCAGTGGTGAGCAATGCTGCTTCTTTAGTGGCCGCAGGAGACATTGTTCATGTTGCGCCCATAGCTAATCGTTTTGTGGGTCGGGGTGGAATCAAACTTGAAGGAGCTCTTCAACATTTTGGTATCAATGCGTCACAGGCATACTGCCTCGACATTGGGGCTTCCACTGGCGGGTTCACCGATTGCCTATTGCAACACGGTGCCGCCCATGTTGTGGCAGTTGACGTAGGGCGTGGTCAGTTGCACCAGAAAATGTTGACGCACGCGGCGGTGACATCACTGGAAAGCCAACACATTGCACAGTTGTCACCAAAAGATTTACGCACTCATTGGGGGGCAGGCCATAGTGGTCTTGCGCAAATAGTGGTCACCGACGTGAGTTTTACTTCTCTTGCCCAATTGGTGCCCCACATTGTTGCGCTCTCTGGCTCCGGAGCCGAACTTATTCTTTTGGTGAAGCCCCAGTTCGAAGCAGAACGCACCGACGTGCCCGCGGGGGGAATAGTGCTCAACCCACTAGTACGCCAAGACGCAGTTGATCGTGTCGCAGAGGCTCTGAATACTGCGGGTTGCCATGTTCATGGGCAATACGAGTCGCCCATCTCTGGCGCTGGTGGCAATATTGAGTTCTTCCTATGGGCAACAGTGCACACCGATGAGTAAAGATATAGACATGGCTCTTGCGCAACCACAGTCCTTCCACTTGGGCTCTCTTTTACTTGTGGTCAATCAGGAACGCCCCGATGCCTGCGAGGCCGCTGTTCACGTACAAGCCTGGGGCGACTCAAACAAGGTTTCTATTGTTCACGCCGAAGATCTCACGGTAGAGAATTCCACAACACCCGACCTGGTGGTGTCGCTCGGTGGCGACGGAACCGTCTTGCGTGCAATCCAAATTTTGGGCGGCCAAAACGTTCCAGTTCTCGGAGTCAATTTTGGAACGCTTGGCTATCTCACGAGTGTGGAACCATCGCAACTACTCGATGTGCTCGAGTCTCTGCACGCGGGGGTCATGCCCAAAGATGCGCGCCTCGAAAATCGAATGATGCTCAAAATAAATGTGGCACAAAAAGATGGTGGTCGGCACACACTACGTGCACTGAATGAAGTAGTCGTAGAAAAAGTGGAGTCGGGTCATACAGTGCGCTTAGAAGTAGCAATCGATAAAAGTGTTTTTGCCACGTATTCAGCCGATGGTCTTATTGTTGCCACTCCCACTGGTTCCACTGCGTATTCTTTGTCGGCTCGCGGGCCTGTTTTGTCGCCACAACATCGGGCAATGGTTCTCACACCAGTGTCTCCACACATGTTGTTCGATCGGTCGTTGGTACTCGACCCAGCCGAGGAAGTATCCATCACCGTGCGTGGGCACAGAGATGTCACCTTGTCGGTAGACGGTTTGCACTTTGTTGCGCTCGGCCCAGATGATGAAGTTCGCGTGGTGAGCGATGCTGCCACAGCATGTTTCTTGCATATCGGCCAGCAGCGGTTCCATCACATCTTGCGACAGAAGTTTGGTCTAGGAGACGATTAATGCTGGTGGAATTACATGTTCATCAGTTAGGCATTATCGACTCGGTCACTCTTGTCTTCAAAAATGGGCTCTCTGCTTTTACAGGTGAAACCGGCGCAGGCAAGACCATGATCATTGAAGCCATTCATTTGCTTGTGGGTGGGAAAAGCGATGTCTCAATGGTTCGTCATGGTTGTGATGAAGCACGTGTCGAAGGGCGTTTCATCGTCGGTGACGATGAAGTCATTTTGAGCCGTGTTATTCCTGTGCAGGGGCGTTCTCGGGCCTATATCAATGGCAATTTGGCAACGCTCGCGCAATTGGCCGAAATGGGTGCCGATCTCGTTGATCTTCATGGTCAACACGCGCACCAGAGTCTTCTTCATGAAAAGGCTCAACGTGTTGCTCTCGACCAATTTGCAGGTGTCGACACTTCTCCCGTCGCGCAGGCAAAAAGCGAACTTCGACAGTTGCGCCAAGAGCTCGAATCGTTAGGTGGAGATGAACGCGCACGAGTCCGAGAAATTGACCTTCTTCAATTCCAAATCGATGAAATTAGTACCGCAAGTATTTCCTCGGGTGCAGAAGATGAAGAACTACGTAAAGAAGAAGAGGCACTAGGCAATGCAGAGTCGTATCAGGCGGCCTTGAGGGGCGCCTACGCCCATCTCTCTGAATCCAATACTCAGGCATCGACCGGACCAACTAACGCCAGCGACGCGCTGCGTTCGGCGCTTGGTTTACTGCAGGGCAAAGAGGCTTTTGCTGCGGTTACTTCGCGTCTTGCTTCTTTGGCAGCCGAACTAGACGATGCCGCAGCAGTCATTAGAGACCTCGCCGAGGCGAGCGAAGAAGACCCCGAGCGCCTTGCCGAAGTGAGCGCCCGACGTAAGGCCCTCAACGACTTATGCCGTAAGTATGGGCCTTTGCTTGCTGATGTGCTTGAGTACGGCCGTGCTAGCTCCGAGCGCCTGACTGACCTGTTGGGCTATGAGCGACGTGCTCGTGAGCTCGAGGTATCTATCGCCGCAGCAAACGTGCGTGTGCGAGAAGCAGAGGCACAGGTGCGACACAAGCGAGTCGAAGGTGCACCACAATTTGCAAAGGCGGTGCAGAAACATCTCCGCCTCCTTGCACTGCCCGAAGCTGTGTTCCAGGTGAACTTTGCTCCAGAGTCTGAAGATCCGGCGGGCGATGCTGTGAATTTCTTGCTCTCTGCTAACCCTGGCAGCCCACCACTGCCACTGTCGAAAGTTGCTTCTGGCGGAGAACTCGCGCGAGTCATGTTGGCGTTGCGACTAGTGCTCACACAATCACCCCCAACTCTCATTTTCGATGAAGTCGATGCCGGTATTGGTGGCGCAGCAGCGGTGGCTGTTGGTAAGGCTCTAGCTGCGGTAGGAAAAGGGCATCAAGTGCTGGTGGTCACGCACCTTGCTCAAGTCGCTTCTCAAGCACAGCAGCAATTAGGTGTATCGAAAGAAATCATTAAAAAAGTTACCTATGCCCGCGTGGGCGAGCTCACAGGGGCAGCGCGTGAAAGTGAAATCGCCCGCATGCTGTCGGGGGGAGCGCTTACCGAGGTTGCAGTCGCTCATGCACAAGAGTTATTGATGCATACACCCTGAGAGCGGTTTTCGTGGTAAGTTGACATTCCGTCAAGGAGTTGTTGACACAAGCCGACGGGAGAAGTGAAATGCCAAAGCATATTTTCGTAACAGGTGGTGTTGCGAGCTCGCTTGGCAAAGGTCTCACTGCTTCATCGCTCGGACGTTTACTGAAATTGCGTGGGTTGCGCGTCACCATGCAAAAGCTCGACCCTTACATCAACGTCGACCCAGGAACCATGAATCCTTTTGAACACGGTGAGGTGTTTGTTACCGATGATGGTGGAGAAACAGATCTCGATTTAGGTCACTACGAACGTTTCATCGACGAGAACTTGTCACGTAGTTCAAATGCAACGACAGGTTCTATTTACCAAGCAGTATTAGCGGCAGAGCGTCGCGGTGACTACCTCGGAAAAACCGTGCAGGTCATTCCGCACATTACCGACGAAATTAAGCGCCGCATTCATCGCGTATCTACCGATGATGTCGACGTGGTCATCACAGAAGTGGGCGGCACCGTTGGCGACATTGAAATTTTGCCGTTCCTAGAGGCCATTCGCCAATTCCGTAACGAGGCTGGGCGCGACAACGTGTGCTATATCCACGTCACCCTGGTTCCATTCATTGGCCCAAGCGGCGAACAAAAAACAAAGCCCACACAGCACAGCGTGACCGAGTTGCGCAGCCGCGGTATTCAGCCCGACATCATTGTTTGTCGCAGCGAAGAGCCGCTCAGCCAGAGCTTGAAGCGCAAAATTTCCAATGTGTGCGACGTTCCTGAAGCAAATGTTATTAACGCTGCCGACGCGCGCAATATTTATGAGCTTCCCATCATTTTGCATGAAGAAGGCCTCGATGTCGTTGCCTGCGACACTCTGCGTTTAGATACTGAACTTGATCTTTCTTCGTGGGAGAACTTCGTTGAGCGTGTAGAAAATTCAGTACGCCCAGTACGTATTGGTCTCATCGGGAAATATGTTGAACTGCAAGACGCATATCTTTCTGTTGTGGAAAGTCTGAAGCACGCTGGCTTTCATCATGGTGCAAAAGTAGAACTGGAATGGATTCAAGCAGAAGAGGTAGAAGGCCTTCTCACCGCAGGTCGTATGAGCAATCTCGACGGAATCGTCATTCCTGGTGGCTTTGGCGGGCGCGGCGTTGAAGGAAAAATAGCGGCTGCACAATTCGCACGAGAAAACAATTTGCCGTGTCTTGGTTTGTGCCTGGGAATGCAAGTGATGACCATCGAATTCGCTCGTCACGTGTTGGGTTTGGTGCAGGCAAACTCGACCGAATTCGATCCATCCACCACGGCTCCAGTTATCGATCTCATGAATGACCAGCGTGAAGTATCCAATAAAGGCGGCACCATGCGCTTGGGTGCTTACTACGCCGTGCTCGCTCCTGGGTCTCAGGTAGCTGCAATGTACGGAGAACCCGTGGTCAGCGAACGTCATCGCCACCGTTATGAGTTCAACGCAATATACCGAACCCGGTTTGAAGAGAATGGCTTTTTGTGCAGCGGTACTTCACCCGACAAACGTTTGGTGGAATTTATCGAACTCTCTGGTCATCCTTTCTGGGTTGGTACCCAAGCACACCCCGAATTTAAGAGTCGCCCAGACCGCGCGCATCCGTTATTCATTGGCCTCATTAATGCTGCTTTGAACTACCGCGAAAGCTCACTGAGCACCTCTTCAACAACGCAGCGCTAGAGCATGGGCTTCGTCTCGCGATCGCAAAAGTTGTTGCATCAGTGGGCTGTATGGACGCTTGTTGAAGATCATTTGGAAGATCCCTCAGGTGGCGCTTTTGTTCGTACCTATGTCGATTCTCCGGGTGCCGTTGGGGTAGTGGTGTTGCATGTCAATTCTCTTGCCGACTTGAAAGGCGCTGAATTATCAGAGGTGAACACCACGTTGGTGCGACAGTTCCGTGCCCCCTTTGGAAAAGAACTGTGGGAGATACCTGCAGGAATGCGCGATGTGGCCGACGAGCCTTCAGAAGTAACCGCTCATCGTGAACTGGCCGAAGAAGCAGGGTTAGAAGCTTCTGTTCTTGTGAGGCTTGGGTCAATGGCTTCTGCTCCCGGAATAACAAATTCGATGGTAGAGATTTTTGCGGCATGTGGCTTGCGCGAGGTTCCCATTGATCGCCACGGTCCAGAAGAAGAGCACATGCAGTTGAGAGTTGTTTCGGTAGCCGAAGCTCTTGAAGAAGTGCGCAGGGGGGAACTGACCGACGCAAAAACCATTATTGGGTTGCAGTGGGTGAGAGATCTGCTCTGAAAAACCTTGACATATCCGACGTCGTCTTTCCTGAAGTAGCGCAGGAGTTCTTCATTTGGCTTGTAGTGGAGCGTGGACGGGCAGTGAATACCGTAGAGGCGTATCGCCGTGACATTGCCCAATATCTTTTGTATCTGCGTGACAAGCGCACCACGCTTATGAAGGTGCAGGTGGAAGATGTGGAAAATTTCCTCACGTTGCGACTGGAAAACGGGGCTGCGAAATCGAGTCTTGCGCGACAGTTTTCTGCAGTGCGCATGCTGCACAGGTTTATGGTGGAAGAACACTTCCGAAAAGATGATCCTGCAGTGATGGCCGAAGGTATTGGCAAACCAGCGGGTATTCCCAAGCCGCTCAGTGAAGAAGAAATGACACTTCTCATTGGCTCGGTCGTTGGCGATGAACCACGGCAGTTACGTGACCGTGCGGTTCTCGAGTTTCTGTATGCAACCGGCGCTCGTGTTTCTGAAGTGTGTGGGCTCAATTTGTCTGATCTCGATATGGAGTCATCACTGGTGCGACTCTTTGGAAAGGGCTCCAAAGAACGAGTGGTACCGTTTGGTTCAATAGCCCACGGTGCCCTGAATCAATGGATTGCAACGGGTCGCTTCGCACTAGAACCCGCTCAAGAGCGTCGCAGGGATGATTCTTATGCTGTATTTCTTACCAACCGAGGTGCACGAATTAGTCGCCAAGTAATTTTCAACATTGTTCGAGATGCTGGGCTTCGGGCAAAAATTGATCGTGATGTTTCGCCCCACGCTCTACGTCATTCATGTGCGACACATTTGTTAGACCACGGAGCAGACTTGCGCATTGTGCAAGAAATGTTGGGGCATGCTTCGATCTCCACTACTCAGGTGTATACCCGTGTATCGCAAGAGCGCCTGTGGCAGGTATACGGCGCTTCGCACCCAAGGGCACGGCGATAAATGCGTAAAAAAGTTTTGCATCTTTATAGTCGATGGAGCGCAATGGGCAAGGGTCTCGGCACTGTTACGCCTGATGATCTTGCAATGACGCGGGAGTTATTGAGCGAAGCTGAGTTCGGGTTGTGGCGTGCGATGTCTGGTGCAGACCAGGTGCACTCGCTGCAGGTGCTGCGCATCTTTGAGCAGTGGGAGCCACAAGCAACTCGTGAGGAAAAGAGTGCTGCGCTACTGCACGATGTTGCTAAAGCTATATCTCCGATGAGCCGAATGGCGCGAAGTGCGGCAACTATCGGTAGTTTTCGACGCGAGAGATGGCGGTGGTATCGCAGGCATGAAGAGATGGGTGTTGAGGCTCTGCAAAGAGTTGGTTCGTCACAACGCACTATTGAACTGATTCGGCGAAGCGCACATGATGCGGTTGCGTTGAGTCTTTATAAAGCCGACGACTCGATGTAGTTATTCTGGCAAGAAGCCGACGGCATTTTTGGCGCGGGCCACCGTTGCGCTAGCCACCACACGGGCCTTTTCAGCGCCAACGCGTAAAAGACGTTGCAGTTCAGCACGATCATTCATGAGCTCTGAATAGCGCTGTTGTATGGGGCTCATCATGGCGCAAACGGCCTCACCCGCATCAACTTTCAGTGCACCGTATTGCGAATATGAGTTGGCTAACTCTTGTGGCTTTTGCCCAGTTGCCGCCGACAAAATGTCGAGCAAGTTAGCTATGCCAGGTTTGGTATCGCGGTTGTAGGCCACTTCATTGTCACTATCGGTGACGGCACGTTTGAACTTTTTCATGATTGAGGCAGGTTCATCGAGAAGATAGATACACCCTGCTTCATTGGTGGTCGATTTCGACATCTTGTTCGTTGGCTCTTGAAGATCCATGACGCGCGCGCCAAGAGCCGGCGTAACAGCCTTTGGTAAAACAAATGTTTCGCCAAAACGATGATTGAAACGCATTGCTATGTCACGAGTAATTTCAATATGTTGCTTTTGGTCATCGCCAACGGGCACTTCATCAGCGTCGTATAACAAAATATCGGCTGCCTGCAGGGCTGGATAAGTAAACAAACCAGCAGAAACAAATTCGGCTTCGCGCTTTTGTGACTTATCTTTGAACTGCGTCATGCGAGATAATTCACCGAAAGAGACAGTGCACTCCATCATCCAAGAAAGTGTTGTGTGCTCAACCACATGGCTTTGCACAAAAACCGTTGCAACATTTGGGTCGAGACCCACGGCAAATAGCATTGCGGCCAATTCCAATGTGTTTTGGCCAAGCACTCCTGGCGATTCCGTCACCGTAAAGGCATGCAGGTCGACGATGCCGTGAAATACGTCATTTTGGTGTTGTCCATTTACCCACTGTTGGAGGGCTCCTAAGTAATTACCTAGGTGAACAGCGCCGGTTGGTTGGATGCAAGATAAGACACGAGCCACGGGCGGACTGTAGTCGTCCAAAGGGGTCTCTGGCGAGTATGTTTTCATCTGTGAGTTATGACGTCTCAACGGCCGTGTTTGAGGGCCCATTCGACCTTCTTTTGCACCTCATTTTGAGGGAGCAGGTCGATATCCACGAAGTCTCTCTCAGTACCATCGTTGATGCTTATCTCACCGAAATTGAGAAAATGCAAGATCTTGATCTCGATATCGCGACGGAATTTCTCCTCATCGCTTCAACGCTCGTTGAGCTGAAATCGCGTCGATTGCTGCCAGGCAAAGAAAATATTGATCTGGACGAGGAATTTGCACTGTGGGAAGAGCGTGACCTTTTGCTGGCAAGGCTCCTTGAATGCAAGACGTTTAAAGATGTATCGCTGGTGTTCCAACAGCTGGCAGAACTCGCAGACAGAGCTTTTCCCCGTACCACCGGACCCGACGAGAGGTTTTCAGAACTTCTGCCCGACTTAATGGATGGCGTGACTCCATTGAAGTTGCATAAGGCAATCTTGAAGGCGCTCGCCCCGAAGCCCGAACCACACGTTGATCTTTTCCACGTCGCTCCAGTTCGATTGAGCGTTTCTGAGGCAGTGAGTGAATTGATGGATTCTTTGCCAGACATGAAGGCCATTACTTTTCGCAACCTCACCCGCGGTCATGAAGCGCGATTAGAAGTTGTGGTGAGGTTCCTTGCCATTTTGGAAATCTATAAACAAGGTTTCATTGAACTCAGCCAAGAAAATCGCTTTGGCGATATTGAAATTCGCTGGATTGGCGATGAAGGTTTCGCCACTGTAAATGCATTCTCTATTGACGACTATGAAGGATAAGTAGAAGGTTTCACATGTCAGACGAGCTGCTCAATATGAACGATGATTCTTCATTCATCACTCCCGAAATCATTCGGGCGATGGAAGGTATCTTGATGGTGGCAATCGAACCTGTTCCTAGTGAATTACTTGCGCAGTTATTCGAAATGCCAGTTTCCATCGTCGAAGAAATGGCAGCTCAACTCTCTGCGGTTTATGAAGAAGCCGGGCACGGCTTTCAGCTTGTACAGGTGGCGGGTGGATATCGTTTTCAAAGCCATCCTGTTGTTTCTGCTTATGTAGAGCGTTTTGTGCTCGACGGCCAACGGGCTCGTCTCTCGGCTGCAGCACTGGAAACGCTCGCCATCGTTGCTTACAAACAACCAATTTCGCGCTTGCAAATTGCTTCGGTGCGCGGTGTTGACCCCGATGCGGTGTTGCGCACTCTGCATTCGCGGGGCTATGTAGAGCATCGAGGCCATGATGATGGTCCTGGTCAAGCGGTGCTGTGGGGAACAACTCAACTTTTCCTTGAGAAATTAGGTATCAACTCGCTTGGTGAGTTGCCGCCACTAGCGGAGTTTGTTCCAGATGCAAGTGTCGTTGAGGCTCTCGAAAATACATTGCGTATCTCTCCACTCGATGACGCTGGCTCTGCGCCAGATCAAAATCTGTGACGGAAATGTCAGATCATTCACAAAACGAAGATACTGAGTTGTACGAGGGCGAACGCTTGCAAAAAATACTCGCTGCATTGGGTTGGGGCAGTCGAAGAGTGTGCGAAGATTTCATCAGCGAAGAAAGAGTGACGGTCAATGGCGAGATTGCCATTCTTGGTCGTCGTGTCGACCCGCTTGTTGATTTAATTTGTGTTGATGGGGCGCCCGTGGGGGCTCGTCCAGACTTTGTTTATTACTTGCTGAATAAACCGAGGGGAGTCATCTCTACTGCAAGCGACCCACAGGGCCGTGAGACTGTCATCGATTTAGTGCCAAGTGAACCCCGCGTATTTTCCGTAGGGCGCTTAGATTTTGATACAGAGGGTCTCTTGTTACTCACCAATGATGGTGAGTTAACGCAGTTTCTAACGCATCCGAGTCAGGGCGTAGAGAAAGAATATTTGGTAATGCTTCACGGCTCACCACGTTTGTCCGATAAGGCATTGCGCAAATTACGCATTGGTGTTGAGCTTGAAGATGGAGTTACTTCTCCAGCAAAGGTGAGCCAACGAAGTGACAACACGGTGACAGTTGTTATTCACGAAGGACGTAATCGCCAGGTGCGGCGAATGTTTGAGGCTGTTGGCGAGGAAGTAGAGCGATTAGTTCGTGTTCGTATTGGCCCGCTAGTGGACAACAAACTGAAGCCGGGAGTGTGGCGTGACCTCACCCTTGCAGAGCGGAAAGCGCTCAGTGAATTTATGTCGAAATCATCTCGGCGCTAGATACCCCAATCGCTAGAGTAGAGACGTGTCGGTTCAGCAAAGTATCAATATCGTGGGTCTCGGGCTCATTGGCGGCTCAATTGCTGCTCGGCTGACACAAGAAGGTTTTCGGGTGCAGGGAATTGACCCATTGGCGAGTCGTCAAGATGAAGCACTCAAGGTTGGTTATATTTCTTCAGTAGGTCTCGACGTCGATGCCCACATCACTTTTGTGTCTGTGCCTGTGTCGCAGCTGACCACCGAGGTCGAAGCAGCACTACGGGTAACCAGCGGAATGGTGACCGACGTCGGCAGCGTGAAGGCTCCCGTTGTACAGGCCATCTCAGATCCCCGTTTTATTGGTGGGCATCCGATGGCAGGCTCAGAACTTGAAGGTATTCAAGGGGCAGACGCCGAACTTTTTGAAGGCGCAACCTGGATTCTCACTCCTACTGATTCCACTGACGACCGAGTTTTTGCTGAAGTCGCTTCCATTGTCCAACTCATGGGAGCAAACATTCTCGCAGTGACTGCAGAGCATCATGATCGACTCATTGCAGTGGTCAGCCATGTTCCGCATTTGGCGGCGGCAACTCTCATGAGTGTTGCCGATGCTCAGTCAGAAGAGCATGCCTCGGTGTTGCGAATGGCCGCAGGAGGCTTTCGCGATATGACCCGAATCGCATCGAGTAAGCCAGGCATCTGGCTCGACATCTGCCGGGAAAACCGAGCAGCAATTTTGGAAACACTCGATGACTTCATTTCCGAGTTAGGGCAATTGCGTACCATCATTGACGGTACACAAACAGGTGAGCTTGAAATTTTTCTCACTAAGGCAAGAAAAGCCAGGTCGCATTTACCGGCTCGTGTTCGCTCCCTTGAAGACGTCGAAGAAGTTCGTATCCCTATTCCCGATCGCCCAGGTGCTGCCGCCGAGATATTCACACTCGCCGCAGCGCTCAATGTCAACTTGGCGAGTTTTGAAGTAGTGCATTCGGCTGAAGGAGAACGAGGAGTCGCCATCGTTCTTGTCGACAAATCGCAAGTCGAATTACTGCGGGGTGGTCTTATCGGTCGCGGCTTCAAGCCAGGTCGTTAGTGTGTCTCAACTTTTAGAAACAGCAAGCGGCCCGCTCAATTGTGTGGTCGAAGTTCCTGGCTCAAAGAGTATTGCTAATAGAGCACTCATCTGCGCAGCCTTAGCAGGTGCAGGCTCACGCATTACGAATGTTCCCGACGGCGACGATACCGTTGCCATGCTTGAAGCTTTGCGTATTTTGGGTGTGACTATTTCGCAAGACGAAGGAAACGTCAACT
The DNA here is from genome assembly GCA_013205145.1 of bacterium. Taxonomy (GTDB): domain Bacteria; phylum Actinomycetota; class Acidimicrobiia; order Acidimicrobiales; family Ilumatobacteraceae; genus F1-20-MAGs119. The sequence goes on along the minus strand of JABMMV010000179.1, from coordinate 28,633 downwards.
TCTCCTCAGCGCTTGACCTTGAAAATACTCATGAGGTGAGTGTTCATGCTGCTTTGGCCGGCACGTCATCACGCTTTCTCACGGCTCTCGGTGCGTTACGCAAGGGCAACACCTTGATCGATGGCTTTGAAGCATTGCGTCAGCGCCCAATGCAAGATCTACATGTTGCACTGCAGAAACTAGGTGCAACCGTTGCAAGCGAACTGGGCATGTATTCGCTTCCCGTCGTAGTGAACGGGGCTAGTGCGCATGGCGGTGAACTCACTTTGTCTAGTTCGGTCTCTAGCCAATTTTCCAGCGCTATTTTGCTCATTGCGCCATATTTAAGCAGCGGTCTCAGTCTCAATATTGAAGGTGAGCGCGTTTCGGAGTCATACGTGATGATGACTATTGGAGTAATGAGGGCATTTGGGGTAGATGTATCTATAGAAGCGCAAGAAGACACATTGTTGCGAATATGCGTTCAGCCTGGGAAATATTCCGCAACACAGTATTTCGTTGAACCCGATGCATCTTCGGCTTCGTATCCTCTTGCAGCAGTCGCTATTTGTGGTGGCGAAGTTTTCATTCCAGGCATGAAGCAGGAATCTTTACAAGGTGATACCGGTTTCGTCTCTCTCATGGAGAAAATGGGTTGCGTCGCGCGTTGGGTCGATAATGGCGTGTACCTAGAACGAGATCCTCATGTAATGCTGCAAGGGCTCTCAGTAGATTTGAAAGACATGTCCGATTTGGTTCCCACCGTTGCAGCGGTTGCTCTGTTTGCACAAGGGGCCAGCACAATCACTGGAGTCGGTTTTATTCGTAATAAAGAGAGCGACAGGCTTGGCGACTTGGCCTCGGAGCTACACAAATGTGGTGCTGAAGTGAAAGTTTTTGATGATGGAATTGTCATCACCCCGCGCCCGCTTCGTGGCGCTGAACTTGCTACCCATCACGACCATCGCCTGGCGATGGCGTTTGGCTTGGTGGCTCTTCAGGTTCCCGAAGTTTTAATACAAGAGCCAGAAGTGGTGTCGAAGAGCTGGCCGATGTACTGGGAAATGCGCGAGCAAATGTTACGGTCGTGTCGTGAGTGATGAGTTAGCTAGTTCTTGGGTGGCACAGGCCGGGCCGAACGCCTCGGTCCAAGGGGCAAACATTGTGGTGGCCTTCGACTTCGACGGCACGCTCACCGTGCGAGACACAGTGTGGCCTTTCGTATCGCTGTTGGTTCCGAGACGCAAAGTGCTCAAGGTTTTCGTATCCGGTCTTGTTCGCAATCTACGTGCAGTGGTCACGCGCGATCGTGACTTCTTAAAACTAAATGTTCTTGCCAAATGTCTTGCTGGGTTACCGGTAGAAAAAGTGAACGATATTGCCGAGAAATATGCGGATCATGTACTGAAGTATTGGATGCGATCCGATACTTGTGCGAGGTTGAGGTGGCACCAAAAGGCAGGCCACACAGTGGTCATCGTCTCCGCATCCTTCGAGAGTTATCTCGGCCCCTTAGCGCACAAAATCGGCGTAGAACATGTGCTCGCTTCGCGTTTGGATGTGCTTGCCGATTCCGCCGGTGATCATCACTTCAGCGGTAAATTGTTTGGTGAAAACTGCAGGGGAGTCGAGAAAGTTCAACGATTTCGAGAATGGTCGTCGGCTCAGCCAGGCTTGGTGTTTAGGTACGCCTACGGAGACTCTGCGGGAGATCAAGAGTTGCTGGATGCCTCCGGAGAAGCAATTTGGGTAAAACATGAAACCCTCCATCCTGCGCCTTGATTTTTTATTCAAGCCGATTCCCTCTCGGTTACCGCACGGAAACTCCGAGCAGGTAGTAAATCTTCGTCGCACCATTCTTGATGCGCATCAAAAAGCCGTTGAGAATGGAGATCCTGTGTACATTGACCCCGTCACTCGACACAGCGTAATGACGGCCGCATTTCTGGCCTCGCGAGGAACATGTTGTACCAGTGGCTGTAGACATTGTCCGTACGAGAGCTAAGCGGCTACGTTTGTAGGGTCGCGCGGTGGAAGCCGCCTTATTCATCTAGGAGCAATTGTGTCGCAACAGCGAGAGATCCTCACTTGGGAAGGTTTCGGGGTCGCGTCACACGATCTCGCACTGAAAATTGCTGAGAGTGGCTATGAGCCCGACATGATTTTGGCTATTGCTCGAGGCGGTTTATTCCTCGCTGGAGCTCTCGGTTATTCACTCGCCGTTAAAAATACATACACCATGAACGTTGAGTTCTACACAGGCGTGAATCAGCGACTCGACATGCCGATGATTCTTCCACCTGTTCCTGATTTTGAAGAAGTGCGAGATGCCAAAATTTTGATTGTCGATGATGTTGCCGATACGGGCCATACTCTCAAGTTGGTCAACGAGTTTTGTAGTGGTCGTGTTGCTGAGTCACGTATCGCCGCCCTCTACGAGAAGTCCCACTCGGTTGTGCATTGTGACTACGTGTGGAAGAAAACAGATGAATGGATCAACTTCCCTTGGAGCGATCGCGAGCCAGTGGTCAAAAAAGCAAATATGGTGCTCGACGCCTAAAGGCTCTTGAGTATCACTTGTGCGGCATTACGTCCGCTTGAACCCCAAACACCAGCGCCAGGAAATGTCGCAGCGCCTGTGATGTACAGATTCTTAATGGGCGTGGTGTAGCGCGATAACTCTGGCTGCTGTGAGAAGAAAATCGACATTGGGCCTCCAGCAAAACTCGTTGCGTGACCCTGTGGAAGGAAGAACTCAGTTTCGTAATGCGCAGGAGTTTTCACTCGCCATGCCGAAATTCTGGGGGTGAGTGGTTCTGTCAGCAAAGTGTCATAGAGCGATAACCAGCGTGTCGGTTCGTCTAGTGATTCCCATCCATTAACGAAGTTGTAGGGCGTGAAGAGCGCTTCCAAACTCAAAATGTTTGTTCCTGGCGCGGCGAGTGTGGAGTCGGAGAAAGTTGGTGTATTTGCAAGAAATGCGGGCTTCGCAAGGATCTGTCCGTTGGTCATCATGGTGTGTCCATCATGAAGTTCTTGCGTGTTCGGTGCGATCACAAAAGTGCAGCCTTCATCATTGGCGAGAAGATTTTGGTAACGGTCGTGTTGAAGAGCCTTGTATTGAACATCCCCGTGAAAAACTGCATCGATCTTTGATTCGTACCCTTGTGATTGTGGGGTATTGCGCCAGCGTTCAATAAATGAGTGGGCTGATGAGGGAGCGCCTTTGAGCCACTTCACAAAAGTGTCATGTGGGTTACATGCGGAAATAACGGTTTGGCTGTGAATAACGCGACCATCTGACAATTCAATTCCATAAAGCTTTTGATCTTCACAAAGAATGGCTGAGACAGGTGAAGACAAAAGTAATTCTCCGCCAAATGATTGGTAGGCCTTCAGAAGTGCCATCGGAAGCACCCCGCTGCCACCGACGGGGCGCCCCACTTGTGCTGAGTGTCGCATTGCAAGGGTGATGGCGCCGAGCCCGGTGTGCGGTGTGTGTGGTGAAACCCCCCACACAGTCGGACCCTCCACAAGCGCGGGTCCGATAATTTCGGGTGCGGAGAAATAACTTTCCAACACTTCTGCGGCCGATGAACGACTCCATTGCAACAAGCGTGCAAGCCCACGGCCGCCACGACGTGCGCTATTGGCTACGAGTTTTCGCCGTGAGGGCACGTCGTTCGCGTTATCCAAAATGAGCGAGATAACAGGAAGGGCATCTGTGACGTATCTCCTATAGTTGCCCACTTCATGCGGCAGCACTTGCGATAAGGCATCGCACGTTTGGTCGAGATCATGGAATGATGGCCACCACAAGTCGCTATGCCATGACCCATTAATTTGCGCAGGATCCATGTCTATGTACTTCAAACCATGTTGGTCGAGATGAAGCTCTTCAATGAGCGGATTGGTACGAACGGCAAGATGGTCACAGTTGCATATATTGATGCTGCAGCCGGCAAAGGTGTCGCTCGCTGCCGTGCCTCCTACGTCGTGGCGCGCTTCAACAAGCAAAGTCTTCAAGCCTGCTTGGGCTAAATAGGCCGCAGTGGTGAGCCCGTTGTGCCCTGCACCAATAATGATGGCGTCGTAGGAATCTTGAAGCATTCCGCTAGTTGAGAGTTGCATCATGAAGTTTGTCAATCTTTTTCGTGTACTTTTGTGGGATGACTTCTGCAAACATTTCTACCACGAGGCTCATTGGAAATTTGCGCGCTCCACAAATTGCACATGCTCTGAACAATACGGCAATTATCGTGCAGCCACTTGGTGCCATTGAACAACATGGTCCACATCTTCCGCTCAACACCGATCTGGTCATTGCCGATGCAGTAGCTAGTGCCGCTGTTGAAAAAATTGGCGAAGATCTCAATGTGTGGCTCTTGCCGCCTTTGGCCTTTACGAAATCCAATGAACACGCCTGGAGCCCAGGAACAATTTGGCTCACAGCCGACACGCTATTACGCGTACTCGACGACATCGGTCGCTGTATCGCTAAGACGGGGGTCGAGCGTCTCGTCTTTTTGAATGGGCATGGGGGGAATAGTTCCTTGGTTTCCGTCGCGAACCGAGAACTGCGGCTCAAATATGGTTTAAAAACTTTTCTGGCTCACCCGGGGGTCCCTGCAGATCAGGGTGGGTTATCGCCAGCCAATGAATTGGGTATGGGAGTGCACGCCGGCACCGACGAAACATCCATCATGTTGTATTTGCGGCCCGACCTAGTCGATATGGCACTGGCTGTTCGGCGGATTCCTGAAAAAATGGCGCAGAATCAACACGTTAAATTTGGTGGATCTGTTTCCTTCGGCTGGTTGTCAAATGACTTCAATGATGAAGGTTTCGTTGGAGACCCAACGGTCGCTAATGCTGAACTTGGTAAAACACTATTTGACGGCGCGGTAGACAACTTCTGCTCAGCCTTGAAGGAAATTGCGATATTTAACTTCGGGAAATAAATTTATATTTCCAATGTGTCGTGTATGAGCACTCCATTGCGAAACACGGTTCGCGGTTGGTTAGCGAACGCAATGAATTCGCGTATCGACTCGGCAGGTGTGAGGATGAAGTTTGCGCCAGACCCCGCTTCAAGAAATGGCTGGTCTTTTGCTATGCATTCGTGAACCTTGCTGCTGACAGCCCAATAAGCGTCTTCGGGGAAATAGTGACCGGCAGAAACAAGTAGTGCAGCAGCTTCAAGAGGATCAGCGCGGCCCATTGGGTTGAAGGGGTCTTGCAGATTGTCGCCTCCAGCCATCACTGTGACCCCGGCTTCTCGTAGGGCTGAGAGCGCAGTGAGGGCTCGCGGCATTGCAGATTGGTGTTCGCGACCCTGTAGGAACAAATTCGTTTGAGGCAAGGTCACCACCGCAATATTGGCCTCAACTAGCAATTGCGCTACCTGCTTTTGCACTTTTTTAGTTTGCATGCCCAAACTCACACAATGTGAGGCGGTGACGCTGCATGTCGGAGCTTTTGCAATGACGCGCTTGGCGAGATCACGCAGGGAAAGCATGTCTGCGTTGAGGGTCTCGTCTACGTGCAAATCTAAATTGCAATCGAGATCTTTTGCGAGTGAGAGAAAAACTTTGTTGGCGCCTGTGGGGTCATCGTCGAGATGAGGGCAACCCCCAATGAGGTCAGCGCCATCGGCACGTGCGCGCTCGGCAAGAATGCGACTTGGCTCACCCATTTTCCCGGTTAATGGCCATTGGATCAGTGCGCAGATTTCAATGTCACAAATGTCTTGAAAATTGTTGGCCACTTGGCGTAGGGCTCGTACCTGCAATGTTGAACCATCAAATGTGTCGGCGTGGGTTCGTATTCGTGTGACGCCATTTTTTACATAGATCTTGATTGCACGCGATGCTCGCTCAACGATGTCGTCAAATGTCAGCGTGTGCGCATTCTCGTGAACTGCGTGAATGGCGCCCATGAGGTCGCCAGTTGGGTTATGAATTCGTTCAGCGAGGAAAGCTTTGTCGAGGTGTGCGTGTGGCTCGGCAAGGGCGGGGAGCAACAGTTGGCCCTTGGCGTCAAAGTCAGCGTCATTGGTTAGGGCTGTTGCATCACGTGTTTCTGTTTTTTCTACAGTGCCATCTTTCAGATATACGTCAACACGATTGCCGTTTGGAAGGCGAGCATTACGAATGATCTGAGTGGACATGCGCGCAGGGTCTATTTCAAGGGTCCTGGAGTTGTTGTGGGTCGGCGGTCCATCTTTTCTCCGAGTCGCGGCATTACCTCTTCGGCAACCAAGTGCATCTGCTCATTCATCTCTTCGCGGCTTAAGCCAGGGAAGTCGAAGAAAATACAGAGATGCTTCAAATCGAGAAGGTCTCGCCAAAAGCCCAGTGTGTCAACAGCGTCATCGATGGAGCCGACAATTTGAATTTTCTGCTCCACTGACTGTTCAACAGTGGGGTTGAAGTCGAAAGGAACTTTTGAACCATCAGGGTTTCGGTACGAACTGAATCGGCCGTAGGGCGAAAGGAATTTAGTAAATTCATCGTGTCCGGGCCGACCGCGTCGCATGGCTGCTTCGCGTGTTTTGCCAATGTGCATATTCATCACCAAACATCTGTCTTCGCCTGGAGCAACTGGGTTGCCCATCTCCTCGCGAATTTCTGCGAAGCGGTCCCACTTTTGTTTTTGACTCTCTGCATTTTGCAGCCAATACACAGCCTTGTGGCCAGCGCGCGGAACATACTCAATGGTTTCTGGTGAAGTGACCGGTTGGTAAATGTCGACGATGCGCTGTGGCTTCGGTATCAAAGTGAGGTCATTCACCATTGAGCCACGGTCTGGAATTCCGTCGGCGGGGAAGACAAAGTGTTTTCCGCGGTAAGAAAACCGTTCTTCGTACCATGCGAGTTTGATGACTTCCATCGCTTCTTCGAATGTCTCGCGGTTAATGCGGTCATGCTCGGCAGACATTGCGTTGTCGCCCGATGCGACAACTGTTCCGAGACTCCATGCCTCGCGAGGAACAGTTCCACGACCAACCCCTATTTCCATACGGCCGCCTGTGATGATGTCGGCAAGAGCAAAGTCTTCGGCTAATCGCAAAGGGTGCCACTGCGGAACAACATTGAACATCTGTCCTAAGCGCAGGTCTTTGGTGAGTCCGGCAAGATGCATGCCAAACAAAATGAGGTTAGGAAGCACCTCGTAGCCTTCGAACTGGAAGTGGTGTTCGGTGAGCCACATGGTGTCGTAGCCCAGTGCATCGGCAGTTTTCGACCAATCAACAAGGTTTTTATAACATTCAACTACTGCGTCGTTGTCGTATCTACGACTTGTGGGCGAGATGCTGGGGTCACCGGCATCTGGCATGGGAACTGTGCAGAAAAAATTGGTATCGACGCGCATGAAAACAATCTACTCAACCCATTCCAGTCGTGCGTACGCCTACCGGCATGAAGCGTTTCTATTTCGTAAAGTTATTGTTTCGCCAGGAATTCCGTTTGATGAGGACGTCTTTTAAAACTGCTGGTTTGTCGGTCATGATGCCGTCTGCGCCGTTGTCAAGAAGTTCATTCATTTGTAGTGGATCATCGATAGTCCAATAATGCACACAAAGCCCGCTGCGATGAGCAATATCTATGAACCTCGCGGAACCTAGGGGTATAGGGCCCTGCTTGGCGGGTATTTGTGCAGCATGAATTCCGGGAGGAAAGCGCAAGGGCCTCCCCGCAGCTACAGCGAGAAGAAGGCGCGCGACGCCCCGTGGTCCGAGGGAGGTGGCGTATTGCGGTCCCAATTGTTCCCGCAACTGGCGCAGGCGATGATCGCTAAAGGCGCCTAAACACACACGTTCTGCAACGTTGTTCGTCTTGAGTGTGTCTACTAGCGGAGCAAGTGCCGTGTCGCTTTTGCAGTCAATGTTCCAACGCGCCTCTGGCCACAACGTGAAAAGTTCCTGGAGAGTAGGGATGTGTTCTGTGCCTTCTACTTTGACTTCCTGAATCTGCTCATAGGTGAGTTCGCTGATTTTCCCGGGGTGGTTGCAGGTTCGTTGCAAGTTGTCGTCGTGAAATGCCAGCAGCACTCCATCGCTGGTGGCGTGCACATCAGTTTCCAAGTAGGTGTAACCCAAGTCAATTGCCATCTGAAATGCAGACACAGTGTTTTCTGGGGCATCGCTGGCGCCACCGCGGTGTGCAAAGGCGTGAGAAGCGCCCCACGAAAAGAACGGGTGTGACGAGGTCACTAGATTGACCGGCCTGCAGCTTGCCAGTATTCATCTTTAAGAAGCTTCTTATACAACTTTCCGGTGGGGTGGCGAGGTAGTTCGGATCGAAAATCGACGCTACGCGGGCACTTCAAGTCGGCTAACTGGCTCTTGCAAAAAATGATGAGTTCCTTGGCAAGAGCCTCTGCCTCGGCGGCATTGGAAGGCATGACGTCTGGTTGTACAACGGCTTTTACTTCTTCGCCGAATTCATCGTTGGGCACACCAAAGACCGCAACATCTACAACGCGAGTGTGGTTAATGAGAACGTTTTCAGATTCCTGTGGGTAAATATTTACTCCACCCGAAATAATCATGAACGCTTTTCTGTCGGTGAGAAACAGGAAGTTATCTGCATCTAGGTAACCGACATCGCCGAGGGTAGACCAACCGCGGCCTTGTGGGTCGCGCGATGACTTTGTTTTTTCTGGGTCGTTGTGATATTCAAATTGTGTCTGACTCTCAAAGAAGATTGTTCCCGACTCGCCTTGAGGCTGTTCATTTCCTTCTTCGTCGCAAATATGTATGACACCTTGAATTGCGGTGCCAACGGTGCCGGGGTGGGCAAGCCACATTTCTGAGCTGCAATAAACAAAACCATTTCCTTCAGTACCTGCGTAGTACTCGTGAATGACGGGACCCCACCACTCAATCATTTGCTTTTTCACTTGTATGGGGCAAGGAGCTGCAGCATGTATTGCAACTTGCAAAGAAGAGAGGTTGTAGCGCTGGCGTGCTTCTGCAGGCAACTTCAGCATTCTGACAAACATGGTGGGCACAAGTTGGCTATGAGTGATGTGGTACTTCTCGACGTATCGCAGATACTCTTCAGCATCAAAATGTTCCATGATGACCGACGTAGCTCCCAAGAACATAGCTGCGAGGTTAAAGCGAAGTGGAGCTGCGTGGTACAGCGGCGCGGGCGAGAGGTACACCGCATCTGGAGTCATTGCAAAAAGAATTTGTGCAAGGTTTGCTACGCCATTTTGCGCAGTGAGTTCTGTGCGCGGAAGGACGCCCTTCACTCCCTTTGGGCGCCCGGTTGTGCCACTTGAATACAACATGTCCATTCCGCTGATGCGCTCTGCAAGTGGTTGGGTGCTGTGCTGTTGAACAGCTGTTTCGTATGAGTCGAACCCGGGAATTGTTCCGTCGAGCATCAGGCGTAGCGCAGCGTGGGGAATGCCATGAATAATTTCTGCCGCTTGATCTGACTTGTACTTCGACGTGATGTAGCCCTTTGCGCCGCAGTCATTCACAATGTACGAGAGCTCATCGCTGGTGAGCCTGCTCGAACATGCAGTGTAAATGAGCCCTGCGTAGTGGCAGCCCCAGATGACTTCGAAGAAGCGTGGGTGGTTCTCCATACAAATGGCGATGTGGTCTCCGACTTCAAAACCACTCGCACGTAGGAGGTTCGCTAACCGGTTTGCGGCATCATCGAGTTCCTTGTAGGTGACTACTTCACCTGTAGAGGCCATGATGTAGGCAGGTTTATTGGGGGTTGATTGGGCAAAATCTCCTGGGAACATCCTCCCAAAGTAGCCGATTCTCTATTCGAGGCTTCGCTTAGCAGCAACCTTGACCGTGCGGTATCTTATTGACATGACCAGCACAGCATTAGTCTCCGAAGAACTCCTCGTCACTCAGCTTGTCGAGCGATTACTCAGTGAATTCCCACCAAGTTCCACCGATGCGTTGACCTTTTTGGGCGCGCAGTTCGATCTTGGTCTGGCTTGGGTGCAGTTCCCCGTTGGTCATGGCGGTCTCGGGCTGTCGCCGCGCTATCAGAAAATTGTGAATGAGCGCACTGGGCAAGCCGGTGCTCCTAACCCGTATTACCGCAACCCCATTGGTTACGGCATGTGCGGCCCCACTGTTGTTGAGTGGGGCAGTGACGAGCAAAAGAAGAGGTATCTGCGTCCACTTTTCACTGGTGAAGAAGTGTGGTGCCAGCTCTTTTCTGAGCCTGGTTCAGGTTCCGACTTTGCCGGTCTGTCTGCCAAGGGTGTGCGAGATGGTGAAGAGTGGATCGTTAATGGCCAAAAGGTGTGGACAACACTTGCGCACCTATCACGTTTCGGTTTGCTCGTTGTTCGTACCGATGCAGAGGCCGTAAAACATGCTGGTCTCACCGCTCTCGTTGTCGATATGCAAGCACCTGGAGTTGAAGTGCGTCCGTTGCGTCAAATGACCGGTGAGGCAGAATTCAATGAGGTGTACTTCACCGATGTACGTATTCCGCATTCTGAAATTTTGGGTGGAGCCGGCGATGGCTGGAGAGTAAGTCTCACGACCTTAATGAACGAGCGCGTGTCTATCGGTGGGGCAGTGCCGCCACGTGGAACGGGTGTTATTTCAGGTGCGGTAAAATTATGGAACGAATTGCCAAGTGATCGCAAAGACACGTCAACACGCGATGAGCTGATGAAGTTGTGGTCGCGAGCAGAAGTATTGCGCCTCACCAACATTCGCGCAGGTCAAATGCGCAAGGTTGGCGTGCCAGGGCCAGAAGGTTCCATCGGAAAAATGGAAAGCGCAAACCTCAACAAAGATGTTTATGAGTTCTGCATTCAGCTAATGGGTGCCGATGGAATGTTGTACGGCTCGTACGAAATGGTTCGCCCCGAAACGGCGATGGGTTTCGAGTACATGCAAAAGGCTTTCTTGCGCAGCCGTGCTAACTCAATTGAAGGCGGCACCACCGAGGTCATGAAGAACATTCTCGGTGAGCGTGTTCTTGGCCTGCCTGGTGATGTGCGAGTTGATCGCGATATTGCTTGGAGCAAAGTTCCGCGCAACTAAACAGCGCTCGACAACAAGATTCCTAAGTAAAAAATAACAATTGAACTCAGCAGCCCTACGGCTGCTCCAGCTCCTTTGGCGCGCTTATCGGGTGAAGCGCTGTGAGCCACAGTTGCAATGGCTCCTATGGCAACGAGAACAATTTTAATTCCCAGTGTCACTTGGTACGAAGTATCGAGCGCTGTGATATCGGTGTCAAAAATACTCCAGAACCCAGTTACAACGAGCACCGCGAATGCAGGCCATGCAACGCGTGCAAAACTTTGTGCTGTGGTGGCCAACGCTTCAGGGTGCGATTTTCTGAGTTTGGGAACGAGCCCGCCAATAACAATTTGCCCCCCAACCCATACTGCGGCAGCCAGAAGGTGAAGAAAGATTCGGAGGGAATCGAGGGTAGGGCTAATCATGGGGTGGCGTGCCGTCTTGTTGTCTTAATGCATCGAGAACATTGCTTGCAGCTGTTTTCTTATCGTCAATGTTGCGCCGTTGCGCATTGGGTACTCCGAGCATGGTGTAGCAGGCAGTTAAGGTGCTCGATTGCAACTCGCGGATGTTGCGAGGTGGAGGGAAATACTCATCTTCTTCTGTGACCCGTACTTCCTCAATACCATTTGTGGGACGGAGAAATTGCAGTACTTCCTCCACAAGTTCTTCTGGCGCAGATGCTCCGGCTGTCACACCTACCTGACCAAACAAATCGTGTGGAAGTTCGCTCGCACTATTGATGCGAAGGACTCGTTTACAACCTGAATCAATGGCTAGGCGTTCGAGAGCACGAGTATTCGATGAGTTTGACGAACCAATGACAATAATGCTGTCGCAACGCTCGGCCATTTGCATGAGTGCGCTCTGACGGTTCGTTGTTGCGAAACAGAGGTCGCTGCGGCCAGGAGACCAAACATCGGCAAATCGGTTGCGCACTGCTAGAGCAACTCCCTCCCAATCGCGATGCGAAAGAGTGGTCTGTGCGAGGAGCGCTAAGGGCTGGTCGAAGTCTTGAAGGGCCATGACATCGGCAACGGTTTCCACCCGCGAAATAGATTGGGGAGCAACTGCCATAGTTCCTACAGCCTCTTCGTGACCTTCGTGACCCACATACACAATGTGGTAGCCCTTGGCCGAGCGCACTTTTACTTCGTGGTGCACCTTTGTAACAAGCGGACACACAGAGTCGACAACATAGCTTCCTCGTCGTCGGGCTTCTTGTACGACCTCTGGAGCCGACCCATGGGCAGACAACATAATGGGCATTCCGTTTGGCACTTCTGAAATATCGTCGACGAAAATGACCCCTAGGTCCGTGAAGCGTTCAACAACAAGCTGATTATGAACAATTTCGTGATAGCAGTAAACAGGAGCAGGGAATGTGCGCACCATCCAAGAAAGCGCCTTAATTGCCATTTCGACCCCAGCACAAAAACCGCGTGGAGCAGCGAGCAATACGCGCTCCACGCGTGACTCAGATGAAGCGACGCCTTGTGCTTCTTGTGGAGTAGGGGCCATATGCGTCCCACATTAGTTCGCTGAGGCGCAAGTAGCCTCTCTATGTGTCTGTTTCCACCGAACTCACCGCCCGTATTGTGGCTGTTCACCAAGGTTCTCCTGCCCAACAGGCAGGCGTACTCGTGGGCGATGTGGTTCAGAGCGTCAATGGGCAAGTAGTGCGCGACATTATTGAATGGCACCACGCTGTCGATGAAGCAACAATTTCCCTCGATATTGATCGAGATGGAATGCATTTTGAGTTTGATATTGAAAAGCGGGCTGGCGAACAGCTAGGGATAGAAATTTCCAGCGCTGTATTCGACAGGGTGCAAACATGCGACAACCATTGTTCTTTCTGTTTCATTTATCAGTTACCTAAGAACCTGCGTAAGAGCCTCTACTTAAAAGATGACGATTATCGACTCAGCTTTCTGTTCGGTAACTTCACAACCCTGACACGTTTTACTGAAGCAGACCTCGAGCGAGTAATAGATCAAAAATTGTCACCGCTACACGTGAGCATTCATGTGAGCGATCCGTGGAAGCGCGCAGATATGTTGCGCAACGAGCGGGGGGCAGTCAGCCTGCGATGGCTAAAGGTCTTGCTTGAAAATGGAATAGCGGTTCGCGGGCAAATTGTGGTGTGCCCCGACCACAACAATGGTGAAGACCTCGAACGCACTCTGATCGATGTTCTCGATCAGTTTCCGCTTCTTGAAGCTGTAGCTATTGTTCCCCTGGGCCTCAGTCAATTCAATCCGGAAGCAGAACTTCGCGTTCACACCTCTGAAGAGGCAGCCGACGTTATAACGCTATGTGAGAAGTACCAGTTGATTGCCGAGCAACTTATTGGTAAGAAAATGTTTTGGCCATCTGATGAGTTTTATCTTCTCGGCAATATGCAATTCCCAGCAGCGGTTTCCTATGGCGGATACCCGATGTACGAAGACGGTGTAGGAATTGTTACTAGTTTCATCGAGGAGTTCCACGGTCGAAAGATCAACGACGAAGAATCTCTCGCACAGCAAACGAGCGGATTCTTTGCATCGGTCGATGGAGCAACGCCTGGTGGATACAGATCTCTTCGCAACACCAATATTCAAAACCCTGCAGGAGACACGGGCTTACGCGTCGTTCATAGCCAACCAGTTGAACTCACTCGTCGTGCGCCCTCGGTCACTTCCTCCTCTGGCAACGTTGGTATTTTGACTGGCTCGTATGCGGCAAGTGTTATTTCGGCACTCGTGAGTGATTATGGAGACCGAATTTCGGTTTTACCCGTAGTAAATAACTATTTTGGGGGCAATACTGCAGTCTCGGGTTTGATGGTTGGCGAAGACATTCGCTCAGTCATGTTGTCTCATGTCGAATGTGGCGTGTTTCTTCTACCCGATGTGTGCTTGTCGGAAGGTCGCTTTCTTGACGGAATGACACTCGAGGACCTTCCGTCGTCGGTTGTGGTTCTGCCGACCGATGGTCATGCACTACGTAATTTTCTGGAAAAGGTAATGCAATGAAACCCCATGTTGTCATCGTTGGTCGCCCAAACGTCGGTAAAAGTACTCTGTTCAATCGCTTCGTAGGCGGGCAAGTTGCCATTGTTGAAGACCGTCCAGGAATCACTCGCGATAGAAACACCCACGACGCCTCGTGGCTAGGTCGTGAATTCTGTGTAACCGATACCGGCGGCTGGATGCCTGGTGGAAGTGACCTAGAAGAAAAGGTGTCGCGCCAGGTTGAGCAAGCGGTGAAAGAAGCAAACCTTGTTCTCTTTATTGTTGATGCCTCAGTAGGAGCGACCGACGATGATGAGCGCATTGGTATGTGGTTGCGTAAATCAGGAGCAACAGTTCTTGTAGTCGCAAATAAATCAGACAACGAGCGCCGTGAGAACGATCGCTGGAATTTCCTCTCTTTGGGTCTTGGTGAGCCATGGCCAGTCTCCGCTTTGCATGGGCGCAGGTCAGGAGACCTGCTTGACGTCATCATCTCTGAGCTTGGTTTAGACACTCAAGAAGCACCTGAACTCGAGGAAGTCGATAATTCGCACTTAGAGCCATCTGACCCTGCACTTAAAGGTGTGCCGCGTGTTGCCATAGTTGGTCGACCAAATGTGGGTAAGAGCACATTGTTCAACAAAATTGTTGGTGAAGAGCGCAGTGTGGTTCACGACATGTCTGGAACCACACGTGATGCCATCGACACTTTAATTGAAACGGTCGACGGCAAGCTCATTCTCGTTGATACTGCAGGTATGCGCCGTCGTTCAAAAATCGATGACTCAGCCGAGTATTACTCACTCGTGCGAGCTTTGCGTGCTGTTGATGAGTCCGACATTGCGCTGCTTGTTATTGACTCCACAGAAGGAGTCACAAGCCAAGATCAACGTCTGGCAGAACGTATCGACGCAGCGGGTTGCCCTCTCATCGTCATTTTGAATAAATGGGAAATTCTCGACACGGAACGCCGTGAACAAGTGACCGCCGAAATGGCGCGCAAGTTGTACTTCATTGGTGATGCACCAATTTTGCGAGTGTCAGCATTGACAGGCAAAGGCGTGCATCGTTTGTTGCCAGTATTAAAAGACTCTATTGAGCAATATCACCGACGTGTGCCAACACGTGATGTGAACCGTGTGATGTCTGATGCCCAGCAAAAGCATCCTGCTGCTGGCGGTGCGCGCGTGCTCTACGCCTTGCAAGGTGCATCAGACCCACCAACTTTTACTTTGTTTGTGAACCGAGAGTTACCAGGTTCGTATCTGCGTTATCTCGAGCGTTCTATTCGCGAGGCCTTTAAGTTCGGTTCGACGCCTATTAAGTTGCGCGTCAGGCGTAGGGCGGAATAGGTCATGCCTTGGTGTGAACCATGTGCAAAATATTTCACCCCAACTGCAATGACTGCAGAAGGTTCTTGCCCCGACTGTGGCGATAAACCTTTGTTGCCAAATGCGCATGGAAAAATCACAGCCGAAAACTTGAATTTACGTGAGCTTGCCGGAATGACTGAGGCTGAAGCAAAGGCTCCCTGGCATTTCAAGATGCTCCTAGGGGCTCTCATTTTGTACCTCACTTGGAGGGTAATCAGCCTTTTCTCGTAGACTTGTTACACGGGCTGTAGCGCAGCTTGGTTAGCGCGCTTGTCTGGGGGACAAGAGGTCGTGGGTTCAAATCCCGCCAGCCCGACAATTGTTTCTCGCATACATTCAAATTTTTCATATTGAAGGGTTTCGCACATGAAAATTGCAGGATCGGTCGTTCTGGTAACCGGGGCTAACCGTGGTCTCGGTGCAGAGTATGTTCGTCAATTACTCGATCGTGGAGCTTCCAAGGTGTATGCCGCAGCGCGTAAGCCTGAAACAATCACCACACCAGGCGTCGTACCCATCAAGCTCGATGTCACCAATGCAAACGACATTGCGGCGGCGGTAGAACAGTGTGGCGATATCACCATGCTCATCAATAACGCTGGTGTTGTTATTGGTGGTCGCATCATGGCCGATCATGCTTTAGAGAATGCTAAGGCAGAGTTTGAAACCAATGTGTGGGGACCCTTCAACTTGTCGAAGTCGTTTGCGCCTGCACTTGCCTCCAACGGTGGAGGCGTCATAGTGAACGTGTTGTCGGCAGTGTCGTGGCTCACTATGAAAGAAGTTGCTACTTACGCAATGTCAAAGTCTGCAGCATGGTCGATGACAAATGGTTTGCGACTCGAACTTGCTCGTCAAGGAACTCTTGTCGTCGCAGTTCACCCAGCTTTCATAGATACCGATATGGCTGCCGGAGTCGATATGCCAAAGACGTCGCCGCATCAAGTGGTGGAACGTACTTTGGATGGCGTAGAGCAGGGTGTGCCTGAAGTGTTGGCCGACGACACATCGATTTTCGTTAAAAATAGCCTGCCGAAGCACATCGAAACTTTTTATCCAAAAGTGGCAGCACCGCGACCTTGAGAATCTTTACAAAGTTCATCATTTGTGTGGCTGTACTTTTTTCCTCTTTCCCCGTGTCGGCCCACGCCGAAAACGATCAGGTACTGAATATAAAAGAGGCTCTTATTGGTGACGCGCAGCAGATTGTTGTTGTAGAAAATACAGCGAAAGAAAACTCTTCTGCCACTTTGTCTGTGTACATCAAAAGTGAAGTGGGTTGGCGCAAGCAATTCGGCTCCATTCCCGTTCGTATTGGAAGAAGTGGCTTCTCCGAGCGTCATCGCGAAGGTGACGGCACCACGCCTATGGGCTCGTTTGGAATACCGTCAGTTTTTGGCATCGCGCCTGTCCCAGAAAATGGGTTCCCTTATATTCGTATTCGCGAAAACTACTGCTGGGTCTTACGTCAATCGCAAAAGACTTACAACACCATGGTGAAGGGAAGTAAGTGCGTTAAAGGAGACGAAGATCTTTATCGCATTGCCACAGGTGGCCCTTATAGACGCAGCATTGTTCTCGACTTCAACATGAACCCTGTTGTGCTGGGTCATGGGGGCGCAATATTTATACATTCGCATTCTTACTATGCTTCGGGTAAGACAAAGCCCACGTCGGGATGCGTCAGCATGACGAGTGCCCAACTCTTGAAGGTGTTGAAACTTATTAATAGCAAGCTCCAGACACGAGTTGTTATGGGAACAAAAAGTTTCCTAGGTTCATCAACTCGCTGAAGTGCTGCTGCTGCGTTGTGAGAAAGATCACTCGGTCAACGCCTAGTTCTGCGAGCGGAGTAATCGCTTCTTGATTTTCTGTGTGCTTTAAGCTCCAGGGCATCCATACCGAGATGTTTGCCTGAGTTCCGCAAATCTTTGCCTCTTTTTGATAAGCGCCCAGGATGCTCGAAAGGTTTTCGTGGTTCCATCGAATATTGACGGAACAGTTCAACTGTGCGGCAAACACGGCTAGCTCTGAACTATTTACACCGATGGTGATGTGCGGTTCTGTTGGGGGAGCGACTATGTAAGGCGTTGTACTTGCATCGCGTTGCCAAATGGATCGAATGGTCTCTACTGAGTGCACGAGGTAGGCGTGTCGGTCGGCCATCTTCTTTCGTAGTTCTATTCCGAGGGAATGGTGCTCTTCGGCAAATCGCGATGTCGGAGATGCACCAGCACCAAGACCCAGAGAAAAGCGACTATTGCTCATGAACTGCAACGATGTAGATGCTTGAGCAAGTACGGCTGGTTGCCGGTTCACGACGTTGGCTACCAATATGCCGAGTTGAAGAGATTTAGTTTTCGCGGCCAAGGCGCCCAGAAGCACGAATGGGTCGAGCATGGGGTGAGCCACGTTTTCCTGAAGCGCGGCAAAGTGGTCGAGTACCCACAGTGTTCGGAACGGACCGTTGTCGATTGCTTCAGCGAGGGCATATAGCTCTTCATAGGGAACAAGTGACTGGTTGACATGCAGATCGAATATCACAGTTTCATTCTGCCGTAGAGGCACTGTTTATACTCGCCTTATGTGCGGAAGATTGGTCATCACTAGTTCTGCTCATGACATCTCTGAACACTTCGGTTCAGTCAATAGTGATGAACTATCCAACACTGATACGCCAAATTTCAATGTAGCCCCCAGTAGCCGACTGCTGTCGTTGCGGCGCAAAGGAGATGACTCTGTTACAGAAGAATACCATTGGGGGATGCAGCCGTTGTGGCGGTCGCAATCCGAAGGTCGTGCACCTGTTATTAATGCCCGCGCAGAAACAATCACCGAAAAACCTATGTTCAAAGACCTCATCATTGGTGGTCGATGTGTTGTAGCGGTAAACGGCTATTTCGAATGGCTCACTACACATCACGCCCAGCAAAAGATTCCGTATTTCATTTCCACAAAAGATATGAATCTCATCAATATGTGCGCGCTGTGGCATACCCGTGTAGTTGGTGATACTGCCGTGAAAGAAGTTGCCATCATCACCGTGGCCGCAAATGAGAGTCTTTCTGGTGTTCATCATCGCATGCCAGCAATCTTGGAGACCGCGAACATTGATGCCTGGCTCTGCGGGTCTATTGGTGAGTCAGCTCAGTTGCTGCAGTCGTGGGCGGGTGACCCTTTGCAAATACGAGAGGTGTCGACCAGGGTGAATGCGGTGCGTAACAATTCAGTAGAAAATATTGCACCGGTACCCACGCAGGTCTTGCCAACTTTGTTCGACTAAAGCAGGCGAGAAATGCCGGCGGCGTACTCTGCCAACTCGTCGTGGTCAACCGTTGCTGCAGCGTTGCTGAATGAAACATCTCGCATTGAGGTAGCAGGGATGAGGTGAAGATGGCAATGCGGCACTTCGAAACCAGCAATGATGAGGGCAACTCGCTCACAGGGAAAGAGTCTCTTTTGTGCTTCTGCAATGCGGTGAGCCACGGTGAATAGCTCTTGGCGCGTTGATTCATCGACGTTGGTCCACTCATCAACTTCTTGCGTAGGTATGACGAGGACATGACCTTTTGCGATGGGGTTGATTGTCATAATGGCAAAAACATTCTCGTCTTCAAAAACAAAATGTCCTGGTATTTTTCTTTGGTGAATCAGGTTGAATACTGAACTCATCCGGAGTAGCCACCAGTAACGCTGAATATTTCCCCGGTGCAGTATGACGCCTTCGCAGATGCGATAAAGGACACCATTTCCGCAATTTCGTCATCGACGCCCAGGCGACCAATGCCGATTTGCGAAACGATGGCAACTTTCATGAGTTCGTTCATGGGGGCAAGTAGCGGTGTATCGATGTAGCCAGGACAAACGGCGTTCACACGTACTCCAAGGGGTGCAAGTTCTTGCGACTGAGATTTAGTCAATGCAATAATTGCCGCTTTGGCAGTGGAGTAGTGGGGGGCCAGAGCTGTTGGACGTAGCCCGAGGACAGAGGAAATATTGATGATGCTTCCAGAGCGTTGCGGGGTCATATACCGCGCAGCCGCACGACAGCCGTAGAAGGTGCCATACAGATGAACCTTCAACATGTGGTCCCATTCCTCATCTGTCATATCGGTAATGACATTGAGGGGTGTTGTCGCACCCACATTGTTTTCTAAGCGGAGCATTTGGTTGGCGACGGCTGTGGCAAAACGTTCTTCATTGGGAATTGGGGCGATGCCCGCGTTGTTAATGAATACATCAATTTTTCCGAAATGTGAAACTGCGTGTTGAGTTAAAGCATCGACATCATTTGATTGGGTGACGTCGCATTTGATGCTGGTGCCACCCAACGAAGCAGACAATTTATGGGCGGCCTCTTCGGCAATATCTCCGATGACGATGTGCGCCCCACGCTGTGCAAACAACTCAGCGAAGCGTGCCCCCAAACCCGATGCTCCGCCGGTAATCACTACAACTTGCCCAGCGTGGTCGTTATTTGCGCTTTTCTCGTTTGCCGTCATCTCGTAACAATAGCGGTCTAGTGTCGGGGGTATGTCAGTCCTCTTCAACCGGAAAAGTGTGTTGACCGTTCCGAACTTCATATCGCTGGTGCGCCTGTTGTGTCTCCCCATCTTTCTTTGGGCTTTATTTGGGCGCGACTCCCGTTTGGCGGCAGCTCTGATTCTTGGGGCGCTCGGAGCCACCGATTGGATTGATGGCTATGTCGCTCGGCGTTTCAACCAGGTGTCACCTCTAGGGGCCATATTGGACCCAACGGTCGACCGAGTGTTGTTCATCGTGGGTCTTGTGGCACTCGGTATTGACGGAGCCGTGCCTTGGGTAATTGCTGGGCTCATTTTGTTCCGCGAGACGGGAATTGGTCTGTTGATGGTGGTGGCCACCGCATTTGGTATGGAACGTTTTTCAGTGACCCATCTCGGCAAATGGGCAACTTTTGTATTGATGTTTGCCGTTCCGGCCCTCACACTTGCGCACAGCGGCATTGCAGTAGAAGACCTGTTCCTCGTCATCGGGTGGTTGCTCGTTATTCCAGGCCTCTTTTTGAGTTATCTCACTGCTTGGCGTTACTTGCCAGCCGTTGTAGAGCATCTCCGCGCCGGCAGAGCGGGGAGAAGTACCATATGACCATGAACATCCCTGAAGATCTCCGCTATAGCGCCGACCACGAATGGGCAAGGCTAAGTGGAAATAGTATTCGCATTGGCATTACCGACTACGCACAAGATGCGCTGGGCGATGTGGTTTTCGTGCAGATCCCCATGGTCGGGGCCGTTGTTGCATTGGGTCAGAGCTTTTCGGAAGTAGAGAGTACGAAGTCCGTCTCTGATATTTATGCACCATTGCCGGGGAAAGTCTCTCAGGTAAACGACGCGCTAGTTCAGAGTCCTGAGTTGTTGAATTCCGATCCATATGGAGACGGATGGATCTGCGAAATTGAACTTTCTGACCCCGCTCAATTCGAACAGTTGTTAACGAGCTCTGCCTATCAAAGTCTTATTGGCGGTTAGCAATGGCATACGTGTACTGCAACCGGTGCTCACACCGCAATCCGCCCAAAGCGGCATTTTGCTCGGTGTGTGGTGCAGTGCTCGATAGCACTTCCGATCGAACAATCACTTTGACACGTGTAGATGCTCTACAAGAATCTTCTTCGCACAGCGATGACATCGTTTTCCACACAGCAGAGGTGCCCGTTGGCGGGGCAGTGCTGGTATCTCGAACCGGAGAGCAATACGGAGATCGGTTCGCTCTTATTGCGGGTGCAACAAATATCGGGCGTCACCCACAATCCGATATTCCCCTCGACGATATTACGGTTTCGCGTCGTCATGCCCAGGTCATTTTCCTTGAAGGTAAGTACAAGGTGCGCGATGTCGGTTCTCTCAACGGAACATATGTCAATCAACAGCGTGTAGACGAAGTTGCGCTCGCGCATGGAGACGAATTGCAAATTGGTAAATTCCGCCTCGTATTTTTTGATAGGACTGTCGATAATGCCTGAGCGAAAATATAAAAGTATTGGTGAAGTGCTCGGTCTACTCCTTGAAGAGTTTCCCAACGTCACTATTTCGAAAATTCGTTTTCTGGAGAGCCAAGGTCTCATTGAGCCTGAACGGACTGCCTCTGGCTATCGGAAGTTTTCCGACTCGGAAGTAGATCGTTTGAAATATATTTTGCGTGAGCAAGAAACCAATTATCTTCCACTGCGAGTAATACGTGATCGACTCGATGAGTCGGGTGCAGTTCCGCGTGACCCCACAAACCCGGTCAGTCAACTTCCTCGGTCGCTGCGTGAATCAAGCGTGACCGATGTGAGTCAAGATCTACCGCGTGTACGGGTGCTCACAGCAGTAGACAACGGAAACGTATCTCGCGTGCCTTCTAGCGATATCGACGAGACGGGTGATTTCGTTATCGTCGACCCAGAAGTAGTTGCACAGAGCGAACGTGCCCACCCAACATCACGTCGTCCACCACTGCGTGTTGCAGAGCCAACAGTTAAAGCGTCAATGCGCGATGCAATTGGACCCATTTCTCGAGAATCACTCATGGAGTTCTCGGGTTTGTTGTCAAGCGATATAGATGCATTAGAGCAATTCGGGCTTTTGGTGTCGAAACCAGTAGGCGGAGAGAGTTTCTACGAAGGAAACGCTCGCGAAGTGGCAACTATCGCCAAATCATTTCTCGATCTCGGCATTGAAATTAGGCATTTGAAGTCGTGGCGCCTTGCAGCTGAAAAAGAGGCAACACTATTTGAGCAACGCCTCATGCCGTTGCTGCGTCAGAGGAATCCGGCCGCCCGAGAGCAATCGCTCGAAATTCTCGATGCTTTAGTAACGAATGCGGGAAATCTGCGCCAGGTCTTGGTGCGTCAAGCCATTCAGCAATTTATAGATCCGCGTTAGACAGACCCGTCAGGGCTCGGGTAATCTTTACCCATGCAAGAACTTGATGTTGTGGGAGTACGCATTGAAATGCCCACTAATGCACCAGTACTTGTCTTGCGTGAGCAAATTGAGCCTCATCGTGTAATGACTTTGTACATTGGTGGCCCTGAAGCTTCGGCCATACATGCTGCTTTAGAAGGAATTGAGCCACCACGACCGCTCACTCATGACCTGTGCATAGCCATTGTCGAGAATTTTGGCAGTGAGATTGAGAAGGTCGTTATCACTGAAGTAAAAAACGAAACGTATTACGCCGAAATCCATTTCGTGTCGCGTCGGGAAGTGGAACCAGTGTCAGCACGGCCTTCAGACGCCGTTGCGTTGGCTTTGCGGGTTAATTGCCCCATCTACGTCTCTGACGAATTACTTGAATTAGTAGGAAAGATCGTTGGTCAAGACGTGGCTGTCGAGCAAGACAATGAAAATGAAATCATTGATGAATTCAAAGACTTCATAGAGAATGTGAGTCCTGAGGACTTCTTCGACTGACTGTTGTTGCACCCTGCGTGAGATCGTAGGCTAGAGAGCTATGGCAGGCTTCAGCGGCACTAAGGCAGCTCACATCGTGGGCATCTCATACCGTCAGCTCGACTACTGGGCACGCACAAACTTGGTCATACCTTCCCTCACTGCAGCAACAGGAAGTGGAACACGTCGTGAATACTCCTACGGCGATCTTCTTGAACTCAAAGTTATTAAAAATCTTTTAGATGCCGGCATCAAGCTGGAATCCGTTCGCGAAGTGTTCCGGTACATGCGCAACAATTTAAATACCGATGTCGCTTCAGCCCATGTCGTTATTAGCGGTTCTTCTGTCGTCTTTTGTGATGGAGAAAACCTCATTGACGTATTGCGTAACGGACAGGGTGTGTTAAATGTGCTTCCTCTGTCTGGTGTCAAAGATTCAATCGACGCAGAAATTAAATCGATGGGTTGGCAAGTAATTGACGACGTTGTGAGTCCTGTTGCTACACGCGTAGTTGGACTCTAGAAGTCCGTCGAAGCGTGCGCACTACTGCACTGAACGCTGCGCATCGTACCCTCGGAGCAAAACTGGTTGAATTTGGGGGATGGGAGATGCCCATTTCGTACCCAACTGGAACTATTGCAGAGCATCTTGCGTGCCGGAATTCTGTGGTCGTATTCGATGTTTCCCACTTGGGCACCGTTCGCGTTGAAGGTCCTCAAGCATTTGATTCGTTGCAAAAAGTTTTGTCTAACGATCTACGAAAGATTGCCCCGGGCAGAACTCAATACACGCATCTGCTTGACCCAATAAGCGCCGATGTGCTTGACGACATCATTGTGTGGTGGGTTTCAGAAAATGTTTTTGATGTCATGCCCAATGCATCTAACACGGAGCGCGTAGTTCAATACTTGGGAGGCGTCGACACCACTCAGACACGTTGTGTAATCGCCTTGCAGGGGCCACAGGCCCGTCAATCAATGAGCGCTATTTCGCTAGAAGCAAGTGAAGTGGCGCGTAACCATGTGCAGGTCATCGAGATGATGGGAAGTATTTGCGTTGTTGCCGGTACTGGTTACACAGGCGAAGATGGGCTTGAAATTGCTATTCCAGTTTCTGCTGCCACGGAACTATGGCAACAACTCATGAACAATGGCGCTCTTGCGGCCGGACTTGGGGCTCGCGACACACTTCGCTTAGAAGCCGGTCTTCCTTTACATGGTCATGAACTCGGTGTGGGGATCACTTCATTGCAAGCCAACCTAGGGTGGGTTCTCGGTTGGAAGAAAGACCAATTTCAGGGCAAAGAAGCAGTGTTGCGTGAAAAAGAGTCGGGTGTAACGAAGAAACTTGTTGGGCTATCTACCCAGGGGCGGCGTCCGCCACGCGAGGGCAGTTCCATTTTGAAAGATGGAACCGTCATCGGTTCGGTAACGAGCGGGAATTTCTCGCCAATGCTTGAGCACGGAATAGCGCTCGGATTTGTAGAACCTGGCACAGAAATAGGCGATGAGATCATCATTGATGTGCGTGGAACTCAGCTAATGGGTCGAGTGGTGCCGTACCCGTTCTACAAAAAAACTATTTAGCTGTTTGTGCAAGAAAAGGAATAACAGCGCGAAGCGGCTCTTCGATCTCATCGAGTAGCGAGTTAATACGAACTGCAGCACTGTTGATGTTTTGCATGGTCTCAACTGCGCCTTCCATGGCTGACACCAGAAGTTGAAGCACTTGTTGCGCGGAACCAAGTAGTGCCGCAAGATCTTCGTTTTCCATTTCTCGGCCTTTCTTTAAGATGACTGATAGTGAGTTTCAGCGTATTGCTCTAACGGTGCACAACTGCAGACGAGATTGCGATCACCAGACGCCGCGTCAATGCGAGAAACTGGCGGGAAGTAACTACGGGCGAGACCGGTCACGCTGGGGTAGAGAGCAGTACTACGACTGTATTTCCGTGTCCACTCGCCTGAGACGTCGACCACGGTGTGTGGCGCAAATCGCAAAGGCGACTCGTCAATGCCAATGAGATCGTTTTCAATATCTCGAATCTCTTGTCTAATGAGCAACATCGCATCGCAGAATCGATCGATCTCCCTGAGCGATTCGCTTTCCGTTGGTTCCACCATGAGTGTTCCGGCAACAGGAAAACTAATTGTGGGAGCATGAAAGCCTAAGTCCATGAGACGCTTAGAAACGTCGTCAACGGTGACACCAATTGACTTCGTGAGCGGCCTGAGATCAAGAATGCATTCATGGGCAACGCGATTGTTCTTCCCCGTGTATAGAACAGGAAACGCATCTCTTAATTGTTGAGCGATGTAGTTGGCGTGCAAAATGGCGCGCTGCGTTGCGTAGCGCAATTGATGTGGGCCCATCGTGCTGATGTACATCCACGGAATAGGCAATATTCCTGCAGAACCAAATGGTGCGCCAGAAACTGGCCCCACTGGTATTGCCTCTAGTTGTTTTGGTGAGTTGTACTGATGCACTGCGGGCAGGAATGCAGCAAGATGTGCCTTCACGGCAACAGGTCCTACACCTGGGCCCCCACCGCCATGGGGAATGCAGAATGTTTTATGCAAATTGAGGTGGCTCACATCGGCACCGAATTTTCCAGGCTGCGCCAAGCCAACTAAGGCATTGAGATTCGCGCCATCAACGTAGACCTGTCCACCGTGCTGATGGATAAGACCACAAATATTGGTGACGGTTGTTTCGAAAACACCGTGCGTAGACGGGTATGTAATCATGAGGGCGGCAAGTTCATTTGAATGCTGAGTGCATAGTTCTTCAAGATGACCCATATCTACGTTGCCTTCGTCATCGCATTTCACCACGTGCACTTTCATACCTGCCATCACTGCACTTGCTGCGTTTGTGCCATGTGCACTAGACGGGATGAGACAGATATTTCGGTGTGCGTCGTTACGGGAATGGTGATATGCACGAATGGCCAAAAGACCAGCGAATTCTCCTTGACTGCCTGCATTGGGCTGCAAACTTATTGCGTCGTAACCGGTAATGCTGCACAGCCATTTTTCTAGTTGATCAATAAGTTCGCGTGACCCTAGCTGGGTGTTCGTTGGGGCGTAGGGGTGGATATTTGCAAATTGCGGCCACGTGATGGGCTCCATTTGCGAAGTGGCATTCAACTTCATGGTGCATGAGCCAAGTGGAATCATGGTGCGGTCGAGAGCGAGGTCTTTATCGGCCAATTGGCGCAGGTAGCGAAGCATCTCGTGTTCGGTGCGATAGTCGGTGAATGCGCGGTGATTGAGAAATGAGTCTTGGCGCACTTGAGTGAAACACGACTCCACTTCGGTTGTCCATAAATTTTGAATCTCACCTGCACAACCAAAAAAACCAGCAAGGGTATTGAGGTCTTCAATGGTCATTGTCTCGTCAATGGAGACTCCTACTTCATTCGGTGTTGAATGGCGTAAATACCATTCGTCTTTTGCAACAGTGGAAACAAGTGCTGCAGCATCGCCACTGCGGGGAATAACACTTAAAGTGTCGAACCATGTGTCGTTCGTAACCGTGTGTCCGACACTCAAAAGTGCCGCTCTCAGAACAGATGTGTACGAGTGAACGCGTAAGGCGATACTTTGCAAACCTTCTCGACCGTGCCACGACCCATAGAAGCCCGCAATATTGGCAAGAAGTACTTGAGCGGTGCAGATATTCGAGGTGGCCTTTTCTCGGCGAATGTGTTGTTCGCGGGTTTGCAAAGCGAGCCGGAGTGCGGGCCGACCCTCTGTGTCGGTGCTGACACCAACGAGCCGCCCGGGAAGTGAACGGGAATATTCAGATTTGATTGCTATAAAAGCTGCATGTGGGCCGCCCATTCCTAGGGGTACCCCAAAACGTTGAGAGGTGCCTATTGCAATATCGATGTTGAGATGTCCAACTGGAGTTGCAATACAGGAGTACAGAAGATCGACCGCGGCAATGCTGATTGCATTAACGGCAGCCATATTCGCTGCGAAACTTGCAATCTCTTCATCGCGAAGCACGTGACCACTGACGCCAGGAACGGAAATGAGACCGCCAAAATACTCTTGTGAATTCGATAGCTCGAGGTTCCCTACTTCAATGGTGATGCCAATGGGTTCAGCGCGTGTGCGCAATACGGCAAGTGTTTGCGGCAGTACATCTTCATGAACATAGAAAGTGTTCGACTCTGATGAAGAAACGCGGTGAGCCATTGCCATAGCTTCGGCGGCTGCAGTTGATTCATCGAGAAGGGAAGCGTTGGCAATGTCGTATCCACAGACCTCTGAAATCATTGTTTGGTAGTTCAACAATGCCTCTAAGCGACCTTGAGATATTTCAGGCTGGTAAGGCGTGTATGCCGTGTACCAGGCGGGGTTTTCCAACACATTGCGCTTTATGACTGGCGGAGTAATGGTTCCGAAGTAGCCCATACCAATTGCGCTTCTGCCCACAATATTTTTGTTGGCAAGTTCTAAAAGCGCTTCAGTGGCATCGCGCTCAGAGAGAGCCTCTGGCAAATCGAGAGGCGTGTCGAGCGCAATATTTCTCGGAACTATTTCTGCGCACAACTCGGTGATGCTGGCGCAACCCACCACGTCGAGCATGGTTTGCACATCTTTTTCATTATCGGAAATATGGCGCTGCGCAAAACGATCTTGCGAAAAATGCGAGGGTGACAACTTCATATGAGGCTCCAGTTTCAGCAACATGCTGTTCTTTTAGGGTCGTTAAAAACGTTGAACAGCCCCCGCTGTCTGGGAACCTGAGAGCTTCGCGAAAAAATCGCTTTCCCCGTCGGTGATGTGCATGCACATTCTTTCCAGCGTGTGAGTTTCTCGCCGGTCCTTTGGCCTGAGAGGTTCCGGGGCGGTTGCTCCTTCGGCGACCCTCATCTGACGTTTTATTGGCACCTGATGAAGGGTTCTCTCCCAACGAGAGTGTGATTAAGTTGTGATGTAAACCTAGTTGATGCGCTGCGCTATTTCATGCTCATATGCGGCAATTGCGTTCAATTGGGCGCCAAGAGTTGCGTCAACCCAGCGCGAACCTGCGTGAACAATTTTGTCGTAGCTTTGCTGCGGAGAACGCAATTGATCTTGAAAATGAGGCATCACGCTTTCTGCGAACAGTTCGTAACTGCGTTTGGTGGCGCCCCAATCGGCGAGGTCTGCGCCTAAAAAGAGATAAGTGCCGAATCCGCCGGTCTTTTCCTCTAAGCGGGCTAATTGCGCTATTGCCATTTCCGGCGTGCCAATGACCATTCGTCCAGTTTCATTTGCAAAATCTACAAAGTCGTCGAAGTCGCTTGGGGGAGGAGGGTCATTTGGGTCTCCCATGGGAATGATGTGAGAAAGATACTCAAAGACCCATTGCAGTCCGTAGCGGCAGTTTTCCCTTGCTTGCTTCTCGGTTTCTGCAATATGCATCGGGCCCATGAGGCGCCATTGGTCGCGCGTCACGCTGTGACCATGGCGCGATGCTTCATCTTGCCAAACGGAGTAGTTGTAGTCGAGCACTTGGAACGCTGCTGGTTCGGTAGCTGCAATTGACAACAGGCCGGTTCCATACTTTCCAGCTAGTTTCGAACCAGAGGGCGAAAGTGACGAAGCAACTGCAACGGGGAACTTGGAATAGGGCTTCATTTGAAGAACGGCTTCTTCACAGGTGAACCAGTCGGTGTGTTTCGTCACCGTTTCTCCGGCGAATAATCGCATCATTACATCGAATGCCTCTTCCATTCGTGGGCGTTGCCGGTCGGCTGGAATGCCGAGCATCGCAGCATCGCTTGTGAGCTGACCAGGCCCTGCACCAAACATCATTCGCCCACGGGTGAGATGATCGAGCAT
>JABMMV010000178.1 GCA_013205145.1 bacterium | reverse complement strand
CGCAACTATTTCCTCACAACAGTTGCAGAGCTCAGCCGCACTTTTAACCCGCACACCGACGAAGTGATTTTGCAGAAATAAAATGTCTGCTCCCGACACCGACCGTTTAGAAGTGTGGCGCGAATTCCTCATTTCCTATGGCGCCCTCGAGCGCATGCTCACGCGCGCCCTGCAAGAGGAATGCAACTTGGCCTTGCCTTGGTTCGAAGTAATGGAAGCCCTGCACGCCGCTGGCGGGCGCATGCGGTTTATGGAACTAGCTGAAAAAGTGATGGTGCACCCCTCCTCGCTGTCGCGGCAACTCGACAATATGGAAGACGCAGAACAGGTGGCACGCGAGAAACTGAATGAAGAAGACGGCCGGGCGGTGACGGTCACCCTCACCCAGGTGGGTCGTGACGATTGGCGCACTGCCAGCGTTGTCTATTACCGCCTGGTGAAACGGGTTTTCACGAACCACCTCACAGAAACCGACGTCATTGCCATGCACCGTGTGTTCGGAAAGGTCCTTGAGGGCTAGGCTAACGAGGCTCACTTTGAGCATTTCGGGGAATATTTAATTGGAGGAATCATCGTGACAACCGCAGTAATTGTTGACGCAATTCGTACGCCACTCGGCAAGCGCAATGGCAAATTGCAAAACTGGCACCCAGTAGACCTGGCCGCCGAAACATTGAAAGCTCTCATTAGCCGCACCGGCATCGACCCAGCAGTTATTGACGACGTCATCATGGGTTGCGTTATGCAAGTAGGCGAGCAGGGTGTCAACATCGGCCGCAACGCAGTTCTTGCTGCTGGTTGGCCAGACAGCATTCCTGGAACCACCATCGACCGCCAGTGCGGTTCAAGCCAGCAAGCAGCACACTTCGCTGCACAAGGTGTTATTGCCGGCGCATACGACGTTGTTGTTGCTGCAGGTGTTGAAGTCATGTCACGCGTCCCAATGGGCTCGTCAATGGCCGAAGGAAAATTTGGTTTCCCATTCGGACCAGCAGTTGCTGCTCGTTACGAATCAGAAGGTGGCCTTGTTGGCCAAGGCATCTCGGCAGAACTCATTGCCGACAAGTGGGGCATTAGCCGCGACGACATGGACGCATTTGGTGTGCGCTCACAGGAATACGCCGCACGCGCAACCCGCGAAGGCCGTTTCCAGGCTGAAATCTTGCCAGTTCTTGGCGCCGACGGCACCATGATGACCCAAGACGAAGGCTTGCGCGACACCACACGTGAATCGCTTGGCAAGTTGAAGCCATCGTTTCGCCCCGTCGAAGAAGGTGGCCGCGTTACTGCCGGTAACTCTTCACAAATCACCGACGGTTCGTCTGCAATTCTCATCATGAGCGAAGAAAAAGCAAAAGCACTTGGTCTCACACCACGTGCACGTTTTGTTGACTTCTCACTTGCTGGTGCAGACCCACGCTTCATGCTCACCGCACCAATTCCTGCAACACACAAAGTGTTGCAACGTGCCGGACTGACCATTGACCAAATGGACCTCATTGAAATCAACGAAGCATTTGCATCAGTTGTTCTCGCATGGGAAAAAGAACATCACCCAGACATGAACAAAGTGAACGTGAACGGTGGAGCAATTGCTCTTGGTCACCCACTTGGTTGCTCGGGTGCACGCCTCATGACCACACTCTTGAACGAGCTCGAGCGCACCGGTGGTCGCTACGGCTTGCAGACCATGTGTGAAGGTGGCGGCATGGCAAACGCAACCATCATCGAGCGCCTCGGCTAAAGAAGTACCTCAAATGCCCTCCTTCGGCGCCGTTATTTGGTTCGCCATTGGAGGGCTTTTGTTTTTCTTCATTTGGAAAGTTGGCCTGGCCATGTTGAAGAGCATGACCATGTCGACCCCACCCCCTTTGCCCGCGGGGGAAATGCGCCGCATCAACGTGCGCTACCGCTGTGGCGTGTGCGGCGTGGAATTGCGGATGGTGATGGCCCCCGACGAAGACCCGCCACCGCCCAAGCATTGCTTGGAAGAAATGGACTTTGTCGCCCCCATTTTTGAGTAAGGCACATGAGGTTTTCCCCAACTTGTGGATAACCCTGTTGAGAATGACACCGTTGTAACTCCACGCCTGTGAATAACAAGGGTGTTGTTACACCAGAGACATTTCCCTCACCCCACAAAGGTTTTATAGGGTTCTCAAAGTGTTCTCGGCGCCGTATGTACCGTTTATTGCAACGTT
>JABMMV010000177.1 GCA_013205145.1 bacterium | reverse complement strand
TTGCGGTCGGCCCGCGTGTGCGTTGGACCACGTTCAAGAGGAACAACTTTGTCGTAGAGACCTTCAATAATTTTAAGGTCTTCAGCCAATATGTCCATTTCGTAAGCGGCAGCAGCTTGCGCAAGTGCATCAGTGGGGCAGTCGTTACGCAACATGACTGAATACAAACACGTGGTGTTGTTGTCTATGGGCTGGCAGAACGTAACGATGGCGTTCACCATTCCAGTAGTGGGCAAACTGAGTCGCAAGTTGCACGAAAACGGTGCAGTGAACTCATAACGCATAGTGCGCGGTTGAAGGAGTGGATGTTCGCCGGTTGCAACAAGTGGGTCTTCATTGTTTTCAATGGTGTGTTCGTAGTTCACCACGAAGCCCCAGCCAGAATCGTCTTTCTCTACTGAGTACTCGTGAATGTTTTCATCTTCGCCCGAGCCAAACGTGCCGGCGTGCACGAAGGGGAAGTGTCCGAAGTCGAGAAAGTTGTCGATGAATTGTGCGGCGGCTGCATTGATAGTGAGCGGCTCTAGCCATACATGGCGCAGTGTTGCATCGTTCCATTCAGAAATATTGATGATGTCGGTGGCGGGTGCGTCGGGTGCAAGCCACACCAGATCATATTTTTCAACAACACCCACAGGTGAGAGCGCTGTATTTGGCGGCAGTGTTGCGCCGGCACCGAGTGCAGGAACATGAGCAAGGTCGCCTTCGGCGGTGAATTCCCAACCGTGATACGGGCACTGCAAATGCTCACCAACTACGCAACCGTCGGAGAGTCGTGCATTGCGATGCGGGCACTTGTCTACAAATGCGGTGAGTGTGTTGTTGATGCGAGTAAGCACGTATGGCTCGCCGAGCAACACCACACGCTGTGGTGCATTGTGCAAAAGATCTGCACTGCGCAACACTGGATGCCAGGCACTGCGTAACCCTGGTGAGGTGTTTGTGAGAGAAGTTGTAGGCGAGTTGTTGGCGTTCATCGTTCTTCGCGTTCATAAGGAACGCCAAGAGCTGCCGGAGCGCCAAGACGCTTGTGAGCGAAACGACTAGAGACCAATACGAGAACAACGATGGTCATGATGAATGGAAGTGCATCGAGAAGATCGCCAGAGATATGAAAACTGCGTGCTTTCAAAGTGGTACCAAGCGATTGCAGTGCTCCGAATAAATAAGCACCAACAAGCGTGAGGTCGGGGCGCCAGAATCCGAAAATAACAAGTGCAATAGCAATCCAGCCGGCACCCTTGGTGAGGCCATCGACCCATGTAGAAACAATGGCAAGACTGTAGAAGGCTCCACCAATGCCGGCAAGCATGCCACCCAAAATGGTGTGGAAGTAGCGGTATTTCACCACGTTAATTCCCATTGCATCGGCTGTTTGTGGCGACTCGCCAACAGCGCGTAATTGCAAACCCGTTTTTGTGCGGAATAAATAAAACGATGATGCGGCAACAAGCACCCAACTCACATACGTGAGAATGGTGTGATTGAAAAGCAGTGGGCCGACAACAGGTGCATCGGCAAGGCCCAAAACATCGAGTTTGCGAATGGGTCGCGGCACTGGGTGTGCTGCAACTTTCCATACGTTGGCAAAATAACTCGACAAGCCAAGTGCACCAGCAAAAATGGTGATGGAGAGCCCAGCAACGGTTTGGTTGGCTTTCAACGTGACACACAAAAATGCGTGAAGGAGTGCGGTTAAACCGCCAGCAAACATGGCAACGAGTATGGACGCAAACACGGTGAACCATGCTGAACCACCAACGTGTTGCGATGCCCATGCACCGCTCACGCCGCCAATGAGCATCATGCCTTCAACACCGAGGTTGAGAACGCCACTACGTTCGGTGAATACACCGCCCAGTGCAGCGAAAAGTAATGGAGTGCCGTAAAAAATTGCTGAAGCCAGAATGACAATGAGCAGGCTGTTGTTCACGATGCAACCGTCGCTTTCTTTGCTGCACTGTTGCGTTTCACGCGGTACTTCATGAGAATTTCACCAGCCACTGCGGTAAAGAGAATGAGCCCCTGCAAGGTACCCACCAAACCACTCGGGAAGTCGGGTCCTTGGAGTGAGTAACCCGCGTTGGTGAGACCACCCAACAAAATTGCTACAACAATGGCGCCAAGTGGGTTGAGGCGTGCAAGTGCGGCAACAACAATTCCGGTGTACCCAAAGCTGTTGAGTTGCAAACCCTTTGCATCGAGGTAATGCGTGAA
>JABMMV010000176.1 GCA_013205145.1 bacterium | reverse complement strand
TGCTTACAGTGGTCCGCTCGCAAATGAATTGTCGTGGATCACTTTCGAGCAGCGTTATCACGACGTCATTCCTTTCTTTGATGGTCTCGATTGCTATTTGTCGCCAGGTTTCCATTTGCTCGATGCAGACGGTGAAGAAATCACCTACATGTTTGTATGGACAGCTGGCAAGGGTGTCGACTTGTCAACACACAACCATGGTCATGACCCAGCACCAACACGTCCGGCGTTTGCCGAAGTTCACTGGGTATTGCAAAACGGCACCGGTACTGGTGGCATGTTTGAAACATCAAAGCCAGGTGCTGACGATCGAGTACGCACACCATTGCAACAAGGTGACGAGCATGGGCCATTCTTTATGTGGGACAAAAAAACCGGCCGCCCAACGTTGCGCGAAAATGGTGCAGTGGAGTACCCATGGCACGGTTGGCAAGGTGGCACCGATACAGAAGCAGGACAGTCGTACGACGTTGTTGCTGCCTTTGAAATTACTGCGCCGTACGCAATTATCGCGCCGTAACTGTGGCTCACTCTTCGGCAACAGCAAAGTTGCGCTTCGGCTGGCTTTCTCCTGTCATCGGTAATAAGTGGAGCAACCATCAACCCATTGTTGTTTTTCAAGAGAAGCACATTTTGCCGACGGCATTACCGCACTTCGATTCACTCTGGGTTGCCGATCACTTCTATGGCATGGACACTCACACCGACCCATTCATGGAAGCGTGGACAACGCTCACGTGGCTTGCCGCAAAATTCCCTGATGTGATGTTGTGCCATCACGTGCTGGGGCAGGGTTATCGCAACCCAGCATTAACAGCAAAGATGGCCGCCACTTTGCAGGTCTTGTCGGGAAACAGATTCATTTTGGGCATTGGCGCCGGCTGGCGCGAAGAGGAGTACCGCGCATACGGCTACGAGTTTCCACGACCCGCGGTGCGCTTCCAAGAACTTGAAGAACTCGTGCACATTTGTCGCTTGATGTGGACCGAAGAAGCACCAAGTTTTGCAGGCAAACATTTCAGCATTCAGCGTGCAGCGGCCCCACCATTGCCCGAAGTGGTTCCGCCGGTCTGCATTGGTGCATTTGGTGAACAAATTGGATTACCACTTGCGGGTCGCATAGCCGATATATGGAATTCACCCATATTTGGCAGCGATGAGAAATGGTTGAAGAAGCGTGACATTGTTTTTACATCCGCAGTGAAGGCTGGGCGGGCAACGAGCGATGTTGAAGTGTCTCTGACTGTTGAGCGAGCATTGCCCAACACTGGTACTGACTCACAGCAACTACTAGATGAGTTATCTCATTTGGCTGAGTTAGGTGTGCAACATTTTGTAATGGACTTCGGGCACCCACAAACTACCGAGCCAGTTTTGCGGTTTGTGGAAGAAGTAATGACGCCGCTTCGGCGTGGTTAAAGCACTATTTTTCTTGGAGTAAAGTTTTGCTATGTCTGGACTTACGCACGAAATTGACCCACGAGAGTTTGATTCACCCGAGTTTCAAAGTAATCCGTTTCCGTTGTATCAACGGCTCCGCGATCACCATCCTTTATTCCGTGATCGTTTTCATAATCGTTGGATCATCAGTCGCTATGAAGATGTCAATGCCGCATTTCAAAACAATGAGAGCTTTGATCGCGCGATGTATCAGCCCGACGGGCCGTATGTGTTTGGGTCATCGCATGTTTTCGGTCCCAATATTCTGGAATACGGAAATAGTGACCGCCACCGCTGGCTGCGCAACGTAGTTGCAGGTCAGTTTGTAGGCCAGGGCCTCGTTTCTTTCATTCCATTCGTTGAGCAAATTGCTGGGGAACTTGTTGAGCGTTGTTCGGGTGAAGGTGAAGTGGAGCTCGTGCAGCAGTTCTCGAATCAATTCCCTATTCGAGTCATTTCAAACATTCTCGGACTACCGCGAGCCGATGAAGAAAAGTTTGTTGTGTGGTATCAAGCTCTTATTGCTGGCTTAGGTTTTGGTGGCGAACACTTAGCTCGCGGCATTGCTGCACGAAATGAGATGTGGCAGTACCTAGAACCACTTGTTGCAGATCGTTTAGCGCATACCAAAGACGACTTGCTGTCAAAGTTGTGTTTGGCAGAACTAGACGGCGTACGCATGAACATGGACGAAGTGAAAGGCTTTATTGCGCTTCTCCTTGCTGCAGGTGGCGATACCACTGATAAGGCAATTGCCAACATGTGGTACCACATGCTGTACACGCGCCCCGATCAGTTTGAAGATGTGAAGAAAGACCCAGAACTATGGGACAACGTGTTTTCAGAAATGATGCGCTTTGACCCAGTGGTGCATGTTCAGTCACGTTTCACTACACGTGAAGTTGAAATGCATGGACGCGTCATTCCCGAGCGTGCTCAAGTCATTTTGTCGCTTGGTGCCGGCAACCGTGATGAGCGTGTATTCAAGAACCCCGATGTGTTTGATATTCATCGCGAGGACTTGCACATGGGTCGCGAAAATCGTTCAGCTCGTTATAAGTCTGACAAACAGGGCCACTTAGGTTTCGGTGTTGGTCAGCACTTTTGCATGGGTTATGCAATGGCACGCCAAGAAGCAGTAATCGCCTGTACGCGCATGATGGAAGTCATGAAGAACCCGCGTCCAAAATTCGCAACCCATGAAGGGATCACTTCACCAAATATCGACTCGGGTGGCTTTAGGTCGCCGCGTGAACTGTGGATCCAGTTCGACAAGTAGGCACCAGATGAAAGTAGTGATTGATAAAGAACGCTGCATGATGTCAGGCGAGTGTTGCTACAACCATCCATGGCTGTTTGCATTCGGAGACGACGATTTCCCGGTCGTTCAATCGGTCGAAATTACGTCAGAGCAGCAGCGCAAAGAAGCTCGTCAATCGGTGCAGGTGTGTCCGAGTGGGGCAATCTCTGTCATTGGATAGCCCCCACTAGAGTATTTGGGTGATCTCGTTTACTTCGGTGCGTGACTTGGCTGAAGAAGGTGCCGACATGAGTAAAAAAGATAAGAAGCACCTCGAGCGGTTGCGCTCAAGCCTGGGCCGCAGCATTGTGAGTGAGACACAGGTAGTGGCCTCAATCGACTCGATTCTGGACGATGCTGGGAAACGGGTTTCACTACCCGAGTGACTCGGAGTGGTGTTTACCTATTTCTTTTTTACAACCTTCTTCACCGTTGTAGTTGGTGCAACTCTTTTGACTGTTGTGGGCGGTGCAGCGATTTTTACTGTCGTGGTTGGCGCAACAGTTGTCGTTGTCGTTGAAACTGTTGTCGTTGTCGTGACGGCTGCCGTTGTGGTTGGCGCAACAGTCGTCGATGCTGTTGGCGCGGAGCACGATACTTTCTTCACAGCACTTGGGTGCTTCAAAAGGCGATCGATGAATCCATCTTTGGTGGTGGGTTTTGACCCAGAGGAATCCTTAAATTGCGTGTCGTAGTATTTCTGTAGATAAGCAGGTGTGTACTTTTCAAGTACTGACCGCTCAGGAATTGGTACTAACGGCAGAGGTTCAGACTTTTCTGTCTTTGAACCGAATTCACGAACCATGAGACCCCTCAATTGTTCGTTGGGTTTCACTGACTTGGTCTGGCCATCAGTCATGTTGATTGCCCAATATTCGCATTTGCCCGGTTCAAGATTTGGTGTAGCGGTGTAGTACCACCCGTCTTCAATAGCGAAGTCCTCGCAAACGTTGGGATATCCACAATTGAACCAACCAAAACCGCCTGGCTCTGCGCGCAAGCCGTAAATTTCCTGCGCTTCTTTTAAGGTAGGCAGGCGCCAACCCCCGCAGCAATTTTCAGGAAGAAAATAGTATGTATTTCGAGACCAAACATTAGGAGTTGTTAAGTCTTTGTCATAAATGGGCGAAGTCTGCGAGTGAGCATAAGCTTTGCCCGCTAGTCCGTTGTTGCAAACTCTCCAAAGATCAGCAGTGGCTATCGCGCTATTTCCAATACCGTCATATTGTGGCCATAAGTAAAACTCCGCTCTTGGCGTAGCGCTATCGCATAATTTGTCGGGGGCAAGCGTTTGCTTCGACATCTCAATAATTTGCATTTTATCTATTGGACGGAGTTTGGAAAAAAAGACAATTCCACCTGCCGGCCCAACGGCTTTACGAGGACAGTCCAAACCACCCCACCAGCATGGCTGATCTATAGCGTCGCCCTTAAACATGCCTTTCGGCGGGAGGGTGGCTTGTGGGGAAGAGTCGGCAGATGATGTAGAAGTCTGAATGGAAGACTCTGACCCGCCACATGCGGCAAGGAAAAGCAGGGCCCCCGATGTTATCAACGCAATACGGCTAAATTTCATGGCGACCTGCTTCTCGCTAGTTCAACGCTCCAACAGATTTGACACTAATAAATCAATCAAGAGTTATGAAGTCACAAGTCTTGCTTTCGCACCCATTGCGTGTTCGTCACTGTCATTGAGGAGCGCCAGGAGGAAGATTGGAGCGGGTGACGGGAATCGAACCCGCATAGCCAGCTTGGAAGGCTGGGACTCTAGCCATTGAGCTACACCCGCGTGTAGCGATTTATTGCCTCATGAGCATACCGAAAAGCCATGGAGTCCGGCAATGCCTTGAGTTTTAGCGTAATGATTAGAGAATCTTGCGGAAAATCTTTGCTTTACGTGCGGTGTAAGGCGGGTAGGCAATGGAAGGGTCAAGTTTGGTGCCACGGCTGAGAACGGGCTTCATGTGTTGGAATAGGCGAACTCCAGAAATGCCGTGGTAACCACCCATACCGCTTTCACCAACACCACCGAAGGGAAGATGCGGGCTGGTGAGATGCAAGATGGTGCCATTCACCGTGACGCCACCAGCAGTGGTGCGCGACAAAACGTCGTTAATGACTGCTTGCTTTTCAGCAAAAACATATAGAGCAAGTGGATGATCGTGGGCGGTGACATAGCGAATGGCTTCGTCGCTGTTGCTCACACTGATGACGGGCAGAATGGGCCCAAAAATTTCTTCCTGCATAATGGGCGAGTCGAGTGAAACATCGGTGAGAACCGTGGGGGCGATGAATTTGTCTGAGGCATCGCTTTCTCCGCCAATGACTGCAGTACCGCTTTTCATGAGTCCTGTGAGCCGCGAGAAATGACGGTCGCTCACGATGCGTGCATAGCTGTCGCTGGCGTGCGGATCTGAACCATAAAAATCGTTGAGAGCAATTTTGAGTTGTTCAATAAAAGGTTGCTCAACTGTTTTGTCAACAAGCACATAGTCGGGAGCAACACAGGTTTGACCAGCATTGAGCCATTTGCCCCACGCCACGCGGCGAGCTGCAACTCTAATGTTGGCCGATGCATCGACTATGACGGGGCTCTTGCCGCCAAGTTCGAGTGTGACCGGTGTGAGGTTTTTTGCAGCAGCTGCCATGACGATGCGACCGACCGTGCCGTTGCCTGTGTAGAAAATGTGGTTGAAGTGCTGATCTAAGAGAGCAGTTGTTTCAGGAATGCTTCCTTCTACAAGTGCCACAGCAGAGGCATCGAGATACTTAGGAACAAGTTCAGCAAGAAGCGCCGATGTTGCGGCTGATACTTCAGATGGTTTCATGACAACTGTGTTGCCTGCTGCAATTGCTCCAGCAGCAGGTACGAGCAAGAGCTGAATGGGATAATTCCATGGTGCGATGATGAGCACAACGCCGAGTGGCTCTGGAATGAGTTGTGATTTTGCTGGCATGGCAACAAGAGGAGTGGGAACACGTTGAGGCTTATTCCACT
The DNA here is from genome assembly GCA_013205145.1 of bacterium. Taxonomy (GTDB): domain Bacteria; phylum Actinomycetota; class Acidimicrobiia; order Acidimicrobiales; family Ilumatobacteraceae; genus F1-20-MAGs119. The sequence goes on along the minus strand of JABMMV010000176.1, from coordinate 231 downwards.
TCGTTAAGTTCTTGATCATTGCTTTGACTTCTGAAGTAACAAATGCAATGTCGGTAATGAAGCCCTCAACGTCGGGCTTGCCAAGGTCTGCCTTCAAAGCGGCACTGAAAGCTGCTTCATTGTCTTCCATCATGCGAACGAGAGCCTCTAGTTGTTGTTTGCGCCAGGCAAGTGGGCGAGTTTTGCCCGAGTTGTAGGTGGCACGTAAAGAGGAAACGATGTCGGCAATAT
>JABMMV010000175.1 GCA_013205145.1 bacterium | reverse complement strand
CGCCCTCGTCAGATATTGTGGCGCTTTCTTCTGACGATTCTGATTCGCCGTCTTCGTCGCCGTCTTTATCTTTTGATGAATCGCCCTTTTTCTTGCCAGAAGCCTTTTTCTCGGTAGGTGGAATCTCGCCTAAGCGGTCAACGTACTCCGCCATACGTTCTGTCCAACGGAATCCCAGCGGAGATAGACCGCTCGCATCGTCTTTCTCCGTGGAGAATATTCGCTCTCTGCTGTAACGCTTGCGACCCACCTTGCCCAAATGGGCGCCCTGGATTTCTTTCCACATATGTGCCTGAATCGTTTTTAAAGCGTCAGCCCACGTTCTGTTGTGGCGACGGACTCCAACGATAAATCGTTTACCACCTGCAGTACCTGCGGTGGCAACAGCAAATAGCACTGCCTTGCGCCATTCGTCGTGAATAGTTGCGTACTCTCCGTCGGCGTCTTCGTGGTTGTCGGTCAATTCATTAAGGTCAAAGCCAGTTAATTTGATTCCGTAGTTAACACGAATCTCCTCAACGGCCTGCAATGCTTCAAACGTTGCGACCTTTCGCTTCAACCAATCTTCAAGGTCATCCGCAGGTGTAATTTTGGCATGCATCATTTCATGCGCGCGAATGACACGTTCAAGTGGAGTGTCACCTACTGGTGCGTATATGCGACGGCCAACTAAATCGGTACGTGCAACGCCACGTTTCGGTGCGCATTCTTCTGCGGACCACTGAAGAGTCGGTCGGTCTTTCCGTGTGAGGATGTTTGGCTCAGGGTAAATCTGCTTGTTCATGCTCGCTCCACTGAATTGATTTTGATTGCATCAATGATTCCTTCTGCACGATTTGCAAAGACAATCTTTGATGCTCGCTCATCACCAAGTGATTTGCGTAGCGAGTCAAATGCCATGAATGTACGAAGAGAGATGCGTTGGTTACCTGCATCCGCCATTTGAGACGCAATCTGACGCAGGTCTCGTGAGAGACGCTTCAGTGCTGTCGGATGTGGCTGGTTGATGCGAATCCGCACTGGAAATCGGTCGGAAAGCGCTTCGGGCAATTCGTCCATATCTTCCACGTTGGTGGTCATTACGGCCGAGAACCCCAATTGAGGCCTAAATACTTCGGCCGTTTCGGGATGCTCCCATGATGCTGAGTCAGGAGTGTCAAGGAAGTTCAGGAGAGTTGCAAAAACGTCTGAGCCTGCCTTGTCAATTTCGTCAATGACTAGGCGTCCGCCTGACTGCCAAGCCTTGAGGGCAGAACCCTCATACCATTTGAACGACTTACCGTCGCTGGAGGGCATGAAGTTTCCGTCAACCTGGAGGTTGGTCATGTCTTCGGTGCAGGTGATGCGGTGTGAGCCTCGGGAGATATCTCCAAAGTTCATGCCAGCAAACGTTTTGCCTGTTCCTGGAGGGCCAAACAAAATGACACGGTCAATGCCATTGTTGAGTACGTCCTCAAGTGTTTGCCAACACTCGGGAAGATTCGGGTCGGATGTGGTGGTTGTGTGTGTAGTTGTCATGCATCTCACCTTATCGGTTATTATGCATAGCCCCAACTTTGGCTAGAGAGAATTCTTGCGGTCGTCTTTTGGATTACGGGCTTCCCACTTGCCTCTTGCATCAGGCACGGCACGGAAGAACCCTTCGGTCTTGGCCCACAGTGCGATTGTCTGAGCGCCCAATCCCGAAATGTCCACCAACTCCTGTGTGGTGTACTCCACGGCAAAGTTCTCAAGGGCGAGTTTCTCCAAACGTGCGTACTTGTCCTTGCGTTTAATGGGCTTTTCTACTGGCTTCACTGCAATGGGCGCGTCTTCCAGTAAGTTGCTAGTCGCCCACGCCCTTGCTTCTGGACGTACCATTAGGTCGGTCATTTTGCGGTATGGACTGGAATTGGGTTCCTGTGTGTACCAATACTTCAGGGCGTGCAACATCCGCTCAAAGTCGGGGACTTGCTGGTCCTCTGGAAGTTTGTAATGCTCCTTGGCAAGGTGCTCAATGTGTGTGTCGTTGAGGTCTGTAAGTTTCATGGTTGTTCCACTCTATCGGTTATTATGATAAGTTCCAACGTATGACAAACAAAGATAAACCGCACGGGGCCCTAGGGTCCAACGCACCGCTCGAGCGAGTTTCAGTAGAAGAGCCAGTTGCCGTCGCCAAAGAAGTTACAGAAACCCCTTTAGTCGAAGAACAAGAGGTCGTGTATCTAAGGGACGACTTGCGCCCTGGTTCTGCTGGCTAGTCCTTTATGCGGAAGCCCCGTCTTCGATGGCCGCTTTCATGGCGAGAACTTCAATTTTACTTTTGTCATCAACATCTGGCATCTGAAGATAAAGCCCCATCATTTTTACTAGTTCTTTTTCTAAGGAAAACTTGGATTCTCCTAAGACATTTCCCATTTCAAACTCGCTGCCTTGTTGATGTTGATATTGACTAGCGAGGGCGCGTCTGCTTTTTGCGTATTGGGTGCGCATCTGTGTATCCGCGGGGTCGCTTTCAATCAAAATGTTTTTGCGTTCTACCCAGACTTCTCCTTCGCCATTCAGTGGCGTTACCTTAAGGTCAAGGTGCCCGTAGCGAACGCGGGATTCAAGAATTTTGACGTTAATCGTTAGATTATTCTCCTTGATTTGACCCTTTTTGTTCTTGTAGGCAGCGAGGTTAATCTTGCCATCCTTGGTGCGTGCATATGTGATGGGTGTGATGATGCCATCGGCTGCGTCGGCTGTGTTCACCAGCATTGGTGATTGTTTTGCTTTCTTCATGATTGCTCCTATGTGTTGTAATTGCTATCCACCACCGTAACGATAGATATAGGGAAATCGCAACGTCGCCCACTGTGCCGATAGCCACATAATTAATGTGTATTACGGGGCCGCATCCATGTGTTGACTCGAGAGGTCGCGAATGCGCATAATAACCGATAGGGTCCGTGCCTATGAAGAGATTTACTGCAACTAGAGAAACACTGGAATACTCGCACAAGCACGGGCATCCTGTTGACATCCACACGGAGACCACTGTCTACGAAGATTGTGACATTGTGTCACTTAGTGATGCCAGCGCCACTGACGGCATGGTGGATTTCGTGGCCATACATCCCATCAAGGATTGCCAGCATGACTTCCGCTTTTACTTTGCGCAGATTCGGAAAGTGGAACTTGT
>JABMMV010000174.1 GCA_013205145.1 bacterium | reverse complement strand
GGTGGCGGAATGGTAGACGCGGGGGGCTTAAACCCCCCTGGCTAGAAATAGCCGTATGGGTTCAAGTCCCATCCCGGGCACTACTGCATTGCTTTATGCAAAAAGCTTCGTCGCCAACGTGGCGAAACTGCTCTCGGTAAACGGGCTCACTTCCACACGGTCTATGCCGGCCTCGGCAAGGCGAAACATCGACTCCGACACTTTCGCTGCCGACCCGTAAAACCCCCCGAGAAACGAGTCGCCCAACATTTTCTCTACTGCCTTGGTGCGTGCGTCGTCGCCAACGCTGCACAAAATAAACACGCTGAGCGGAACCGTGGGGTTCACTGCGCGCACCTGTTGCACAAGGTCATATAAATGTGACTCGGGAACCGAGGTCATTGCCGGAAGGTCAACAGTTCCGTTGCGTGTAATGCCAGAGATGAGTTTAATTTCCACGCGATCGGCAATAGGGGCAATTCCCTTAATAGTGCGAGGGCCGCCCAACGACGCCACAAGTGGGGGAGGGCCAGCAGCAGGCATGGGTCCAATTTTGGGAACATTCATGTTGTAGTGCTTACCTGAAAAAGTACAACCACCCGTATCGAAAAGTTCGCGCACAATATGTGCCGCCTCGATGTACATTCCGGCGCGCTCACTAGGGCTTGGATACCGAATGCTCGAGCCTTCTGCCTCTGCTTTTTCCCAACCAGCACCGAGACCTGCTTCGAACCTGCCGTGTGAGACCGACTGCATTTGCAGAGATGCTTGTGCGAATTCAACTGGCGAGCGAAATAAATTATTCGCAAACGAAGTGGTGAGCTTTACTTTCTTTGTGGCGGCCGCCATGGTGGCAAGCGTGACCCACACATGGGGGTAGCTCTTGTTGGGGCTAAAGAAGTGGTCTGCACAGCCAAGTACGTTCCAACCTTCCGCTTCGCGGGTCTGGGCCCAAACAACGGGGTCCTCTTCGGCGGTCATGAGGTTGGCAATGAATTCCATTTCAACATCATTGCCGATGTGGTACTACGTGCAGGGAGTCGGGGTAGGTGCAGTTGTGCTGAAGCGATCGGCGATCCACTGTTGGATATCGGTTGACGCACTGAACAGAACATCAACATGTGAAGCACCAGGGTATATCTTGCGTTGAATGTTGTACCCGCCAGTTTTGCATGCGCGTTGGAAGTATTGAAGTGATGTAGCAGCGGGAATGAGTTCATCATTTTCACCGTGGTATACAAAAATAGGAACATTTGTTGGCGTATTTCCTGGCGTGTTTTCGACAAGATACGACAGCAGCGGTTCGGTATTGAGGGTGTCAGACAGAAGGTATGTCTTCACATCGGTGCCGCGTGCTTTCGTAATGACGTCGGTGCATGTGCTTTCTGCAAGGGCAACCATGTCGAGACCTTCTTGGGTCATGATTTTTGTTAAGTCAATATCGGGGTAGGCAGCGCGAAAGCCTGCGGCCACCATGAACATGAAACCAAATGAGTCGGTGGTGGTAAAGACCCCACTTAATTTGTCGAGTTCAACAACGGGGGCACCGCCAATTGCGCCAACAACTTGCGCATCGGGTGCATACTTCGGTGCAACTTCACTTGCCATTAATGCAGCACCACCACCTTGTGAATGACCCCACACAACCGACTTGCCACTCGATTCCGTGAGTAGACGTGCTGCGCGAATGATGTCGAGCATGCTGCGCGCTTCGCTGACGCCCACAACATACGGGTGCACACCTGGGGTGCCGAGGCCCTCGTAGTCGGTTGCGGCAAAGATGTAGCCCTCGGTCACCAAGATGTTGGCAATGACGCCTGACTCTCCTGAGCCATTGCTTTTGCTGGGTGCACATTCATCGGCAATGCCGGTGGTGCCATGTGCATAGGAAACTAACGGGTTGCCAGCTGTGGGGGCGTTGGGAACCCACACCATGCCACTGACTGCAATTGGCTCATCGGAAACTGAACGTGAGGCATAGAGAACAGTAAATGCAGTGAAATCGTTTGTAGTGGAAACAATTGATGAGCGAATGAGGTCGCCGGGCTGCAAGGTGCTGAGGTCAATGGGGGCTTCATAAAAATTGGAGGAGAGGGCGGTAGTGGGTGTGACTGCGGTAGGCGCTGGAGCAGTGGTTGGTGGCGCATCGGAAGTATTTGAACCACATGCAGAAAGCACAACAACGGCAGCGATGGAAATACGGATAGCTGGCGAGAAACGGCGCATGTCAAGAGGTTATGCGAAATTGGCGATGAAATGGGCGGGCGTCGTGGCAACATCTATAGATGCATCCGTTTCTCGCCACTGCTCAGTTGATGCTGCCCCAGGTGCTCAGCGATATTGAAGCAATTGTCAACATTGAATCGCCGTCGCGTAACGCAGGCCAGGTTGCGAAAAGTGCCGCAATGTTGGAGAGCATTATTCAACGTGTTGCACAGCGCTCTTGCGTACTTGTCGACTCTGATGTTGGCCCGCACGTGTTGGTGCCAGCACGTGGTGCCGCGCGCATTTTGTTATTAGGTCACCATGACACCGTGCACCCCATGGGTACTCTCGCTGCAAGACCCTTTAGCAACGACGGCAAAGTATTGCATGGGCCAGGTGTATTCGATATGGCTGCAGGAATAGCGCAGGCAATATACGCAATGGCAGTTCTTGAAAGTTCTGGTGTCAATACTTCAGGAATTGAAATGTTGTGGACATCAGATGAGGAAATTGGCTCTTCCACAAGTCGTGCACTCATTGAAGAACGCGCTCAAGCACTTGGTAAAAATGGTGCTGTACTTGTGCTTGAACCAAGTGCCAATGATGGCGCACTGAAAATTGCACGAAAAGGAACAGGCACATTTGACGTGCGCATTACAGGTCGTGCATCGCATGCTGGGCTAGAGCCAGAAAAAGGAATTAACGCCCTTCTTGAACTAGCGCACCAAGTGCAACGCATTTCAACGTTTGGCAATGCCGAACTTGGAACCACGGTTACGCCAACGGTGGCTAGTGCAGGAACAACCGATAACACGGTTCCTGCTGAGGCACATGTGTTGGTCGATGCTCGCGTTGTGGTGCCCGAAGAAAAAATACGTGTAGAGAAATTGATGTCTTCGCTTGTTCCTGTTGTGCCTGGGGCAAGTATTTCGGTCAGTGGTTCTTTGCATCGTCCACCCATGCATTCTTCAATGTCGGAAGAATTGTTTGCGCTCGCTGTGGAATCTCAACGCGCAGTGAATGGCGAAAGCATTAATGGTGTTTCGGTAGGCGGTGGCTCCGATGGCAACTTCACTGCAGCGCTTGGTATTCGCACGCTCGACGGCTTAGGAGCAGTGGGCGGTGGTGCTCATGGTGAAACAGAACATGTTGTAGTTGAAAGCATTGCGCCACGAATAGCGCTTCTTGCAGAAATTATGCAGCGCGTACTTGCGCAGTAGTTATTCCTTGCCTGGGTCTAGCCCCAGTAATCCACCTGCACCAAGCGTTCCGGTTTTGCGGTAGACCTCGAGCTTCTCGCGACTGTCGTCGATATCGAGATTACGCATAGTGAGTTGACCAATGCGGTCGAGCGGGCCAAATGGTGCGTCGTCAACACGTTCCATGCTGAGGCGCTCGGGTGCATAGGTGAGATGTGGGCCAGCAGTGTTGACCAAGGTGTAGTCGTCGCCACGGCGTAAGCGCACGGTCACGGTTCCGGTGACCGCACTTCCTACCCAGCGCATGAGCGGTTCGCGCAACATGAGGGCTTGCGGGTCGAACCAGCGGCCTTCATAGAGCAAGCGGCCCAAACGGCGACCCATAGTGCGGTAGTTCTCGAGAGTGTTTTCGTTATGAATTCCGCTGACGAGGCGTTCGTAGCCAATGTGCAAGAGCGCAAGCCCCGGTGATTCGTAAATACCGCGGCTTTTCGCCTCAATGATGCGGTTCTCAATTTGGTCGCTCATGCCAAGTCCGTGGCGACCACCAATGGCGTTTGCTTCATGAACTAAATCGATTTGCGTTTCAAACTTTTTGCCGTTGAGCGAAACTGGCCAACCTTCAACGAATTCCATGGTGACAGTTTCTTCAATAATAGAAACATCGCTCTTCCAATGTGCGACGCCCATGATGGGCTCTACAAGATCCATGCCGTTGTCGAGTTCTTCAAGCAATTTTGCTTCATGCGTTGCGCCCCAAATATTGGCGTCGGTGGAGTACGCCTTTTCTTTGCTGGCGCGGTAGGGCAACTTGCGAGTAGCGAGGAATTCGCTCATTTCGCTTCTGCCGCCTAATTCGTCGACAAAAGTTGGGTCAAGCCATGGCTTGTAAATGCGCAAGGACGGGTTCACCATGAGTCCGTAGCGATAGAAACGCTCGATGTCGTTGCCTTTGTATGTGGAACCATCGCCCCAAATGTCGACATTGTCACTTTGCATTGCGCGCACAAGAAGAGTGCCTGTTACTGCACGACCAAGGGGGGTGGTATTGAAATATGTTTTACCCGCAGTAGCGATGTGGAATGCCCCACATTGCAATGCAATGAGACCTTCACGAACAAGTTCTTCACGGCAATCGATGAGGCGAGCAAGTTCTGCCCCGTACTCTTTGGCGCGGTCAGGTATTTGGTCGAGCTCTGGTTCATCGGGCTGGCCAAGGTCTGCTGTGTAGCAATATGGCAACGCGCCTTTTTCTCGCATCCATGCAACTGCCGCTGAAGTATCGAGTCCGCCAGAAAAAGCGATACCTACACGTTCCCCTACAGGGAGTTGCGTGAGTACTTTCGAGCGAGAGCCAGCGGAATCTTTACCAGACATGGCTCTTACCGTACCGAGTGGAAGCACCTGCGGAGATGTTATTAACGATTTGAGGGCCGCAGGGCTGTTCCTTGCTCGCTAGGGCTTTGCGATCCATTCAGATAGCCGTGTATGAAAGTGGCGAATTTTGGTTTCCTGATAGTTGGCCAAGGTAACCCCAGGTTTTTTCATGCTCTTCAAGCCCTTTTGAACCTTTGGCAAGTTGAACGTGTCTTGGTTGAAGACGCGTGCAAGGAGCCCAAGCTCAGGAGCTTCTGCCCAGTCGTCATCAACGCCGAGCCAATGGATGGGCACTGCTGGTGGTTTCGGTTGAGACTCGTCGTATGGCTCGAGGTACATGCATTCCATCACCGACATGTCGTGGCGATCTTCGTATGGGCGAAAGCGGTAGCAAATGCGGTTGTATGCGCCCCACGGGTGAAAGTTGGGGAACAGCGTGTAATAAATGCTGTCACTTAATTCCGCATCGCTCACTTCGTCGGCCTTGTCGCCAAGAACTTCTTTCAATGTTGCGCGTCCTCCGTCGCCAGCGGTCGACCGAGCAGTGGCTCCATCGGCGAGAGTGAGAATTGGTGGCTCATCAAGTCTGCGGTCAGACATTGCATCAAACATCTCTTGTTCAGTCGGAGTCCACTTGATATGCGGGCTTGGCGTTCCATTCGGCGTGATTGCGCGTGAATAATTATCTTTCCAGTCGTACTGGGAATTTGCATCGCCGATGGCGGCTAACAATTGCGGGTGAGTTGCTACGACGTGGAATGCCTCGCTGAATGCATCTTGCACTATTTTCCAGTTGCACGGGAAAATGCGGGCGACGTGGACGCTCTTGTAGCGCTTCTCTAATGGCCACTTTTCGAAGTGCCAACCAAAGTCACCAAGAAATGATGAAAAGGACTCACAGTCTGGGTCGAGGTTGACGAATACGAATCCGCCCCACGTTGCTACTTTCACTTCAGGAAGACCCCATTGATCTTTTTCTATATGAGGAAAGTCCCACTCGCAGGGAACTTGCTTCAATGACCCATCGAGATTCCAGCAAAAGCCGTGAAATGGGCAGCGCAGTTCTTGCGCATTGCCGTCGTACTCACGCAGTTGCCGACCACGATGCAGACAAGCGTTGTGGTAGGTCTTAATTTCATTTTCTGAGGTGCGGACAACGAGCAGAGAGATCTCACAGATTTCGTATACCAGCGTGTCGCCAACTTCGGGAATGTCTTCTTCGCGGCAAGCCATTTGCCAAACGCGTTTCCACATTTTTTCTTTTTCAAGTTCGTGAAATTCACGGCTTGTATAACGCGACACGGGAATGTCTTCATCGCCAAGCCAGCCGCCGCTTTGCCAACGTAAAACTTCAGGAACAGGACGAGAGTCGCGCTCGTGAAGATCTTGATAGTTCACACCCGGTGAGCGAGCAGAAGTTTTGTCGTTCGATGTAATGCTCATTTGCTTCCTTTGTCGTCGATAAGTGATTGTGTGCCTGCGCGGGGATTCGAGGGAACTTGGCGACCGGCGATCCATACGCAAATATGCGGGTCACATTGTTTGATGGCACCTGTGACGTATCGACCTTCACTGGTGAACTCGCCTGTTGCCCCATCTTTTTGAACAAGGACGGTGCCATTGTCAGTGAGGTCGTAAAGAGCCCCAGATAATGGATGTTTGATCGTGCGCATGTGTAGCCCCCACCACTCTCAATTTCTCTCCACGCTAGTGCTGAAGAATGATGCGAGGCTTTACTGGACTGTTGTGCTGCGGGGGCGTTGCCCGACGCCGGCTGTACAAGCAATGCTGGCGGCGAGAGTAGAAATGGCCAATACGAATGCGGGGATGGCCGACCCTGTTGTGCCCGACAGGTCGAAGCTGGCGCTCACAATGTGGGCAATGCCTACAAGAACTGCCACAAGCAGGGCGAAACGTGACTGTTTAATAGCGAGGGCCATGACCACAATGGCACTGCAGTAAATGAGGGCGATGGTGAAAAAAAGGTGTGCGCCATGGGCATCGACCCACCACAAGCGTTTGCCAGTGCGTTGGCTAGTTACTGCGAGAAAACCCATCGCCACTGCGAAAAGTGCCCACGTGAGAAAGAGAACACGATTCCACACGCGAGTGAGTGGTGTGCCGAAGTACCGCACTAAATCGCCTTTTGCCATATGAATACGCTACTGCCACGAGGTGAATGATCGGTGTCGCGCATTGGGTCTACGCCACTAGCCTAAACACCGCTATGAACACTGCGCATTTCAAGAAACTTTCCATATTTTTCCCAATGTGGAACGAAGAGGAATACCTCGAGCGTGCTCTCTCTGCTGGTCGCGAACTCTGCGACGTGCTCATTGCCGACGGTGAAATTGAAACTTATGAGCTCATCATTATTGACGATGCATCAAACGATAAAACTCCTCAAATTGCCGACGCCGCTGCCGAGGCCGACCCTCGTGTCAAAGTGGTGCATCACCCTGTTAATCGCAAACTGGGTGGTTCCATGAAAACCGGTTTTGCCACCGCAACCGGTGACCTCGTGCTGTACACCGATGCCGATCTTCCCTTTGACATGCTTGAAGTGCGTCGCGCCGTGCGTCTGATGCATTACTACGAAGCCGACGTTGTGAGCGCTTTTCGTTTTGATCGAACTGGTGAAGGTTATATTCGGTCTATCTACTCAGGTTTTTACAATGGGCTTGTGCGAGTCTTTTTTGGCGTGAAAATGCGCGACATCAACTTTGCATTTAAACTTTGTCGAGGTTCTATTTTTGAAAAAATTGAATTGAAAAGCGAAGGCTCATTCATAGATGCCGAGCTTGTGATTCGAGCAAAGAAGTCAGGCTTGAACGTCATTCAGTTTGGTGTCGATTACTTTCCGCGTACACGTGGTGTTTCTACGCTGAGTTCAATGTCGGTCATTCGCAAAATTCTCAAGGAAATGTTCACTTTGCGTAAAGAGCTTCGAGCCATTGAAGCCGACTGACAATTTCCCTCAAGAGTTTGATGCCGCGCCAAGTCAGGTGCGTCAATGGTGGCCTGCTGCGGTGGCCGCAGCTTTGCTTGTCGGGGTCATCGCATTTGGTGTCGCTGCCAGCAGTAGTTCAAATGGCCCCAGCACAACAACGACGGTTGCAAGTGGCCCAACAACAACAGTTCCTTCATTGACTCGCACCTTGAAGGCAGGCGTGAAAGGCCCAGACGTTCGTCAACTGCAACAAAGGTTGAAAGACCTTGCCTTTGACCCGAATCTCATTGACGGCGATTTTGGCTACAACACCACGCAGTCGGTGTGGGCCTTTGAAAAACTCGTCTTGAAAACGCCGCGGAAAAAAGTGACGGGCTCTATCACCGCGGAATCGTGGCAGTTGTTGCAACAAGACAACCTCATTGCGCCACGTCGTCCGCAGGCACCTACAGAATCGCATGTTGAGATCTACCTTCCCGAGCAAGTGCTGGTGGTGTTCAAAAAAGGCCAGCCAATTTTGGTCACGCACATTTCTACGGGCACCGGTGAAGACTGGTGTGAAGAAGTGACCATCGACCCAGGTGAACAAGGCAACCCTGGTACCGAGCCACTTAAAAAAGGTATCTGCGGAAATGCAGTAACGCCTGGTGGGTTTTATTACTTTTACAACCGCAAGTCGGGAACGCGGCAAAGCAAACTTGGCACAATGTGGAACCCGGTGTATTTCAACGGTGGCATTGCAGTGCATGGTGCAGCGCAGGTACCAAATGCACCTGCCTCTCACGGGTGTGTACGTATTCCCATGCACGTGTCGGAATATTTTCAAACACTTGTTGCCTATGGCGACCGCGTTTATGTTTTCGACGGTGTGAAAGAGCCAGAACAATACGGTGCACCTATTCCTCCAGCCGACAAACCAGATCCGGACTACACCACGACAACAAGTTCAACAACGACAACTTCAACTGTTGTGCAAACAACGACCACCATAAAGCAGAAACCAACAACAACGCTTCCGGCTCCAGTGCCTACGACAACAACGTCTAGCGTTGCTCCGATGCCTGCAAGCACACTGCCGTGAAATGTGAGGAACAATGCAACGAGTGCCCTACGAAGAATTCTCATTGTTTCATGAGAACATTGCCGAGTATTCCTTAACGGCCTCTGCGCAACCACAGGTAGAGCGCATCGCGCATCAACTTGCCGATGGTCGCACTGTTAGTGCGCTGAAGTGGGGAACTGCAGAACCACAAATGGTTTTTGTTCATGGTGGGTCGCAAAATGCGCACACATGGGACACCGTGCTTCTCGATCTCGGTGTGCCTGCACTTGCCATCGACTTGCCTGGTCATGGGCATTCGTCGTGGCGAGACGATGCCATGTACTCGCCGCATTCCATGGCGGTCGATATTGCCGAGGTCATTGCACTTCATGCTGTGTCGGCGAAAGTAGTGGTGGGCATGTCGCTGGGGGGTCTCACCTCGTTGGCCCTTGCCGGCCACGCGCCGCATTTGGTGCAAGAACTCGTGCTTGTCGATATCACGCCGGGCGTGAATGGCGATAAGGCAAAAGCAATTCTTGACTTTGTGAATGGGCCGCAAACTTTTGCCTCCTTTGATGACTTGTTGAAGCGCACCATTGAGCACAACCCCACCCGCACTGTTGAGTCGTTGCGCCGTGGCATTTTGCATAACGCCAAACAACTCGACGACGGGTCATGGCAATGGCGTTACGACCGCCGCAGCCATATACGCAGTGAAAACTCAGAGCCCATCTCGGGCGATGCGCTGGGCAAACTATGGGACCTCATTGGTTCATTGGAATGCCCCCTCACTTTGTTGCGCGGAGGCACTTCTCCTGTGGTTGACGATGCCGATGTTGCCGAGTTGTTACGGCGCCAAGGCTGTGCCGAGGTACTTGTCGTCGACGGGGCTGGTCACAGCATTCAGGGCGACAAACCCCGTGAGCTGGCTGCCTTCCTTGCCACAAAAGGTACGTAGCGAGGCAAGTTTTGATGCCGAGGCATCATTTTCATTCAGCTCGCCGTTCGACCACCTTGGTGAGACCCTTTTTCTGATAGGAAAGCAGGGCAATATTTTTTTTGAAGTTTATTGAGATACCCACATCCCGTTTTCGGATTTGTAAAGGCAAACGAGACCCTATGGCAACAACTAATCGTCCCGATTCACCTGATCGTGAAACCCTCGTACAGATGTACGAGATCCAAAACAAGATCAAAACCACCGACGAGCGTTTTCGCTCAATGTTGACAAGTGGTCAAATTCAATTGATCTACTACTCGCCTCGCGGACAAGAGTGCATTAGCGCTGGTTATGCCGTGCACCTTCGCCCCGACGACTATGTGGTCACCATTTATCGCGGACTCCACGACCACCTCGCAAAGGGTGTTCCCATGCGCGAACTTTGGGCAGAGTTCCTTGGTCGCTCGACAGGAACATGCAAGGGCAAGGGTGGCCCAATGCACATCACGCACCCCGAATCGGGCTTGGTAGTTACTACCGGCATCGTGGGTTCTGGTATTCCCATTGCGAACGGTTTCGGACTCGCCGCGCAGCTTGCCGGAACCGATCAGGTCACAGTGGTGAACTTTGGTGATGGTGCATCAAACATCGGCGCCTTTCACGAAGGCATGAACATGGCCGCTGTATGGAAACTGCCTGTCATTTTCCTTTGCCAGAACAATCTTTACGGCGAGCACACACCAATGTCGATGTCAACTGGTGTTGAGTACATCTCAGAGCGCGCCGCAGCATACGGAATGCCTGGAGTAACAGTGAACGGTAACGATCCTGTTGCAATGTGGCATGCCGCTGGCGAAGCAATTGCGCGTGCCCGTGCAGGTGAGGGTCCAACTCTCATTGAAGCTCGTACGTATCGTTTCTATGGTCACCTCATGGGTGATGCCATGGAGTACATGCCAAAAGAAGAGCGCAAAGCCGCAATGGCTGCCGACCCAGTACCAGCATTTCGTGCTTGGTTGCTAGAGAACGGTCATGCAACTGAAGCACAGCTTGCTGAAATTGAAGACAAGATCGTTGCAATGGTGGATGATGCAGTGGAGTTCGCAATGAACAGCCCTGAACCGTCACTCGACGAGTTGTACACAGACGTCTACGAAGAAATCACTAAGTGAGAGACAACCATGACTACTACTGAACCCCGCATTATTCCAATGGGCATCGCGCTCAACGAAGCTATGGACATCGCAATGGGTCTCGACGAGAAAGTTTTCTTGTTGGGCGAAGACATTGCCGAGCCATCTGGTGGCGTGTACAAAATTACGAAGGGTCTCTCAACGAAATACGGAACACACCGTGTGCGTAAGACTCCTATTTCTGAAGCTGCCATCATTGGTGCAGCAGTAGGCGCAGCCATTGCTGGTTATAAGCCTGTTGCTGAAATCATGATCATGGACTTCATTGCCGTATGTCTCGACCAAATCACCAACCACGCAGCGAAAATTCGCTACATGTCAGGTGGTCAAACCACAGTTCCTATGGTTATTCGCACCAGCGCTGGTGCTGGTCGTCAGTTTGGCGCGCAGCACTCAGAAATGCTTGAAGCATGGGCAGTGCATACACCTGGGCTCAAGGTAGTTGTTCCTTCGAACCCTGCCGATGCCAAAGGTTTGCTCATCAGTTCAATCTTCGATCCAGACCCAGTGCTCTTTGTTGAGCCAATGCTTATGTATTGGGATCCGCAATATGCATGTGACGTTCCAGTGGGCGACAATCGCATTCCACTTGGCAAGGCAAACATTGTGCGCGAAGGAAAAGACGTCACCGTCATTTCTTACGGCAAGCAAGTGCACGACGCTGTGAAAGCAGCCGACATTCTTGCTGCCGAGGGCGTGTCTGTTGAAGTCATCGACTTGCGCACCCTTGTTCCACTCGATGAGGCAACTGTTCTTGCGTCGGTATCAAAAACCAAGCGCGCCGTTGTTGTTCATGAAGCGGTCACGCGTTGTGGTTTTGGTGCTGAATTGTCAAGCCGTATTCACGAAGAACTGTTCGGCACTCTTGCTGCGCCAGTAGCTCGTGTTGGTGGGCAAAACACTCCGGTGCCATATGCAAAGAACTTGGAAACAGCATTTGTTCCCCAGGTTGCCGACATCGTTGCAGCAATCAAATCACTCAATAAATAAAAAGCATTCTCCTAGCCAATGAGGCGGGTGAGTTCTTTTACTTCAGATTTTTGAGCTGAGGCCATGACCTTGGCAAGAGCAGTCACTTCACTGTTTTTGCTGTGCATGCCCGCATGTTCTGCCATATGAATTCCACCGTTGTGATGAGCAATCATTAACTGGCCAAACAAAGTGTCTACTTCTTTGCCGCGAGTATTGCGTATTTGTTGTAACTGTGCATCGGTGGCATAGCCCGGCATTTGGTTGAGGGGGAGTGGTTCGTTCATCCATCCCATCACTTGGTCTGTTTCATTTGTTTCAGATGCTTTGAATTGGCGCAGCATCTGCACCATGCGGCCCGACTCGGCAGATTGAGCCACAATAATTTCGCGCGCAATGAGCCGTAGCACGCTGCGCGATGCAAGACCCTCAGGGGTGCCTGCACTCGATGCATCGATATAGACGAGGCTCATCACCACTGCCTGTTCATGGTGAAGGCGCATGTCTTGGAGAAAACCAATGTCGGATCCGTTATGTGCTCCGCGGCCCCGAGACTCGCCAACGGTGAAGGCGATGGCCCCAGAGAGCACGATGCCAGCCACAACCAGAAGGATGATATTGAGTGGGTTCATCCACCACGGGAGGGGCTGGGGGTCAGAATTTTGGGCTTCTGGGGCTGGCGGAGAATCCATAATTCGTAGTGTGCCATGAAAATCCGATAGAACAAGAGCCATGTCTACCCCCATCAGCATTCCTAAGCTCGGCGTTTCCATGACCGAAGGCACACTCGTTGAATGGCTCGTCGCCGATGGCGACGCCGTAACCCCTGGCGATGTGTTGTACCGCATTGAAACCGACAAAGTCGAAAACGAAATTGAAGCTCCAGTAGCCGGCACTGTTCACATCACCGGTGAAGAGGGTGAAACCTACGAAGTAGGCACCCAAATTGGCAGCATCGACTAAATCGCACACATAGAAAAGAGTCATCTCATGGAGATCTCAGGCAAGCACGCTCTCGTTACTGGCGCCGGCGCAGGCATTGGTCGCGCAACAGTCATTGCGCTCGCTCAAAAAGGCGCCAAAGTGGTTGCAGCCGATATCAACGAAGATGGTGTGAAAGAAACTGCTGCGCTCGCTCAAAAGGCAGTGCCTGGCGCCAACGTGGTCACGGTGAAAGCAGATGTTTCAACAGCTGCTGGTGTACGTGCAATGTTTGCTGCGGCAACTGCAGCCTTTGGTGGTCTCGATATTGTGCACAACAATGCTGGCCTCATTTGTGGTGAACCATTGTGGCCCGATGCAGCTCTCGAAAAAATCTCTGCAGTTATTGCAGTGAACCTTGGCGGCGTTGCAATGGGCACTCAAGAGGCTATTAAGGCTCTGCGTGCACGTGGTGGAGGAGCCATTGTAAATACGGCTTCTGTGGCCGCATTGCAGGCCATGCCTACCGACCCTGTGTATTCAGCAACAAAAGCTGGCGTGGTGCGCATTGTGGAAAGTTGTGCCGGGTTCGCATCTGAAGGAATTCGCATTAACGCAGTACTTCCGGGCATGGTCGACACCGATATGACCATGAAGCAAACCGGCGACGGTACTCGCCCGGCAGCATGGCTTGCACCAGTTCTTGCGTCAACGGTGATGCTGACGCCTGAAGATATAGCTGTCGCAGTAATTGCCCTCATTGAAGATGACACCGCCGCTGGCCAAGCAAAAATTATTGGCAACGTGGGGCGCGACTACAAGTAAAAAATTACTTGCGAACGAGGCGTTGTGCCTCGCTGAATGCAACGTCTTTGTCAACACGAGGTTCTGGTGGAAGGCCTAGTACGCGTTCACCCACAATATTGCGTTGCACTTCGTCGCTACCACCAGCAATGCGGTAACCAGGTGCGCCCAAAATGTGTTCATTCCAAGCGTACGTACCCCATTCGCCATTGTCGGCAACTAAATGCGCGCCAAGAATTTGCGAGATGACATTGCTAATGCGCGTCATGTTTGCGGTCCACATCAACTTGCCAAGTGAACCTTCTGGGCCAGGTGTTTGCCCGGCACGCAGGCCAGCTGCGGCACGACGGTTGGTGAGTTGGGCAACTTTGTGCTGAATGTAGAGATCAGCAAGTGACTGACGAATGATGGGGTCTTTTGCAACACCAGCCCATTCGGCTGCAGCAATTACTTGCTTGTAGGTGCCGCCGGTGTGACTACTTGTTGAGCCACTCGAGTGATCGCGTTCAAAGCCAAGACAGGTGAGCGCAACCTTCCAGCCTTCGCCAATAGGTCCGAGTCGAAGCGAGTCGGGAATGCGTACGTCGGTGAGGAATACTTCGTTGAAGTTTGCGCCGCCACTCATTTGCTTAATGGCACGCGTTTCAACACCCGGAGCGTTGAGAGGCACCATAAACGCCGTCATACCTTTGTGCTTTGGCACATCAAAGTCGTGGCGTGTAATTGCCAAACCCCATTCAGCAAAACGAGCGCCAGAGGTCCATACTTTTTGACCATTCAAAATCCATTCGTCACCATCGCGAACTGCACGAGTGGTGAGAGAAGCAAGGTCGGAACCAGCACTCGGTTCGCTAAACAGCTGGCATCCACAAATTTCCATGCTCATGAGTGGCTTCACAAACATTTCTTTTTGTTCTGGTGTTCCGAATGCACCAACGGTGGTGGCAATAAGCCCCATTGAGGTAGGGGGAAGTTCACCAGCACTTGGAATGTGAAACTTTGATTCTTCGGTCGTGTAGGCGCGCACGTAAGTAGCGGGAAGTCCGCGGCCACCCACTTCTTCTGGCCAGTTGATCATTGCGTAGCCGGCATCGAACTTCTTGCGCTGCCATGCCTTCACTGCATTGAGACGTTCAAGCTCGTGCTCATCGGTGTAGTTGTGGAAGATGGCAACGTTGTCGGAGCCTTCGCCCCATTGCACTTCTTGCTCTTCGTCGTCAGATTTACCCGCTTCAGGCAGGGCCTCGGCGTTTTGCTCGAGCCAAACGCGGGCTTCTTTACGGAACTGGTCGATATCGGGAAGGT
>JABMMV010000016.1 GCA_013205145.1 bacterium | reverse complement strand
GGCAGGCTGATGGCTGGCTGACCTGTCACATTGAACTGTGCGGTGTACTGCAAAATGGAGCGCATATTCATGCCGCCATCGGGGCCACTTAACCACCCCAACTTGGGTGGTGGCCCAGCCAGTGTGGGGGTCACCAAAATGTCGAAGGGTTGTGCGCCGTCTTGCGGGTACCACCACTCGAGCATGCGTCGCGACCAGGCGTGCATCCAATTCACCCATTGCACGTACTGAGTACCACTGACCGTGCGGCCAATTTCGCGCAAGAAAAGATTGTCGGCTTCAATGTCGTCTTGCGTAACCGGCCGCCCGATGAGCGCTTCAATTTCACTCACGCCGGCATCGGTAGCCACCGACACAATGCCAGTGAACGTGTCGGCGAAATCTTCTTCGTTCATTGCTGCAGGGTATGTATCTTCCACCATGTGACCAAGCGACTCGAGTAACTTGCGCGTGGTTGCCATTGATGCACGCGTCTCGGCGTGGTCTACTCCACCAGGCATGAGTGGGTGATCGAGAAAACCAATGCGTAAAAAGCCAACGGGCTTGCCTACTTCTTCCATGAGAGGTCGCGCAAAAGGAACAGCGGTGTATGGATCGCCTGCTTCGTAACCCGACAAAATGTCGAGCATGAGCGCTGTGTCGCGCACACTGCGCGTGACAACTCCATCAACAGTTGCACCCATCCATGACTCGCCTATATCTGGTCCTTTACTAATGCGACCGCGCGAAGGCTTCAACCCCACCAAACCACATTCGCTTGCTGGCACGCGAATAGAGCCACCACCATCATTTGCATGACCAACAGAAACAATGCGCGCAGCAACTGCAGCAGCAGAACCACCCGAAGAGCCACCTGTGGAATGTTCAAGATTCCACGGGTTGTGCGCTGCGCCATAAGCAAGTGGTTCCGTTGTAATGGTGCTGCCGAACTCTGGAGTATTCGTACGGCCAATGACAATTGCACCCGCACGCTTCAAACGTCGTGCAATGTATGAATCGTGTGTGGCGCGGTATCCGAGGTTTTTTAAAACACGGGAACCCATATGGTGTGGCTCGCCGCCAATAGCCGCTTCAAGATCTTTCACTACTACGGGCATTCCATGCAGTGGAGTTGTAATAGGACCAGCAGAAATGGCAGCGGCTTCGCTGCGCGCACGTTCATATCGTTCATGAATAATGGCGTTTAATTGTGGGTTCACTGCTTCGGCACGGGCAATGGCAGCATCAACAAGTTCCACCGGCGATACCCACTTGCGATGCAGTACACCCACCTGGTCGTTGGCGTCGGAATTTAAAACGTCAGCAATATTTTGGGGTGGTTGTGCAGGTGCGTTCATAAGTAAACCCTACGCTGTGGTGATGCGCGTTCTTGCTGCACTCGATAAGTTCCGCGGAACCGCAACCGCACAAGAAGCCTGCGCTGCAGTCGGCCACGCCTGTTGGGAACTCGGCATCGATTGCGATGAAGCACCACTTGCCGACGGCGGTGAAGGAACACTTGATGTACTCGGTGGACCGAACCGCACCAGCAAAGTAACGGGGCCACTGGGCGACATAGTGGAAGCACAATGGCGCCTCAGTCGTGACGTCGCTGTTATTGAAATGGCGCGCGCAAGTGGCTTGCAACTTGTTGGCGGCGCAGAACGCAACGACCCCATTGCTGCAAGCACCACTGGCACTGGCGAGCTCATCGACCAAGCACTCGACGCAGGCGCGAAAAAAATCATTGTGTGTTTAGGTGGTTCGGCAACAACCGATGGTGGCTACGGGGCAGTTCGCGCCATTCACGCCCCTGCTCGATTAAAAGCAGTGGAGTTTCTTGTTGCATGCGATGTCATAACACCGTTCACCAAGGCAGCACAGGTCTTTGGACTGCAAAAAGGTGCCTCGTTACGCCACATTGCATTGCTCACCGGACGCCTGGAACGACTTCAACAAATTTATGCGGAACAATATGGAATTGATGTGAGCACCATTGAAGGAGCAGGCGCAGCTGGTGGTCTTGCCGGCGGCCTTGCAGCACTCGGCGCCACACTTGTTCCTGGCTTCGATGTTGTTGCAGAAGAAATTGATCTCGATACACGCGCCGAAAATTGTGATGTCATTTTCACTGGTGAAGGTTTTCTTGATGCGCAAAGTTTTGATGGAAAAGTGGTGGGTTCAATGTATGACCTCGCACTTCACAAAAAGAAAAAGCTCTGCGCCATTGTGGGCGATGCAGATGCCACCGTTGATCCACCTTTTAGCGTGATGAATCTTGTTCAGCTATACGGAAACGACACTGCGATGAATCGCACACTTTTTTCCATTGAACAGGCGGCTCTTAGCTACCTCAAAAAATTGAACTAGCCAGCAACAGTTGTTGTCGCAGCAGCAGGCGCACCAGCAATTGGTTTACCGGCAAGGTCGGTGGCAAGTAATACCAACACGCTTGCTTCACCCATGTTGCCTGTTTCCGTTGGCACAGGGTCGGGCATTGGTGCAGTTGCAACACCGCCAAGTGCGGCGGCAACATTTGCAGCGTTCGCTTCTTGACCAGCGATGTAATACACCATGGTGAGAGTTTGTTTTGGCGTGGCGTCACTCTTGTTCAATGGCGGTTGAACAATGAATCCAAGACCTTGCAATGCCACGCTGACGTCGCCAGCACTACCCGGAACACCCGAGCCATTAGCAACGAGCACCTTGAAACCGGTGGTGTTTGTAGCGGCTGGCAAAGTAGTAACGGTGGCACCGGGAACCGTGGTTCCAACGTCGACACTGGTGTCATCGGTCGGCGACGACGAGCTTGAGCTATCGCTATTGATATCGCGCAAGATGAAAAATCCGACGAGGACGGCGACGACGGCAACAACGATGCTGAGCGTGGAGTTGAAGTTTTGGCCTGCACCATTTCCACCAGCTTGTGGGCGCGCTTGACGACTCATGACAACCTCCGAAGGTTTTGGCGTGTTTTCACTACCTTATTGCGAATTGTGGAGCCGAGTGTGGGATTTGAACCCACGACCTACCGC
>JABMMV010000173.1 GCA_013205145.1 bacterium | reverse complement strand
TGGCAACATGGGTGATTCAGAGCGGTCTGAAGGTATTTGGCTCGGGCGAACTAGTATGGAAAACGGATGTATTCGGCGTTCGGGGCGAGTTTCGCTCTGGGTTTCGTTCCTTCCGCGCCTTTAGCTCAGCTGGTAGAGCAACGGACTTTTAATCCGCAGGTCCTGGGTTCGAGCCCCAGAGGGCGCACTTTATTTTGGCTAGGCCCGGTGGCCATAAGCACTAGTGGGTGCACCCGGAGTGAGAGTGCTTGTCATCTCAATTTTCCCTGAAGCAATGCCTGCGCGTACGTGGGCAAATGCATCGTTATATTCCTCAACTGTTTCGCATGAGTGCTCATAAATATTCATGCACTCAAGAGAAGCAGCCCATGGTGTGGGTGAAAGCGAAACAGTGGAAATGCGAAAGCGTTGAGCGCGAATGAAACCAGGGCATGCAAGTACGTCGGGTAAATGTTGTTGGCTGTACCAGCGGTGGTACTCATCGGTGTCGGCAGGGGTGAGCGGTTGGTTGTAGGTAACGAAAACTCCGCGGGGTGTTGAGGCGGAGTTTGCCTTGCTGGCGAGCTCGGGCTCGATGGGCAGATAAAACATTGAGCGGGCATTGGCATAGTGGTGCTGTTGAGCAACGGCATGGAGTTCAGCGGCATCGTTCACTTCCCAAGACTGCACAAGCAGGTGAGTTTCGGGGAAAGGGTTCCAACCTTCAAATGCCGTGTAGGTGGCAGATGCGCTAGCCATTGGGAGCGGTGGAATAGCGGGGTCATGGGTGAGAACTAGGAGTAGAGCCTTCATCTCTTCATCATGGCACCCCTGCGTGGGCATTTGAGAAAGATACCCGTAGGCTTTTTACGCCGGCTTGTGTGCGTTGTTCCAACCCTTCAACACTCCAAGCCGGTTTTTCACGCCCATACGGGGCTTTACGAAGTGGCAAAGCGCCAAAGGGAGCCCTAATGAAGTGGCACGAACGAGAAAATGCAGAGGCATCGAAA
Source organism: bacterium (assembly GCA_013205145.1). Classification (GTDB taxonomy): domain Bacteria; phylum Actinomycetota; class Acidimicrobiia; order Acidimicrobiales; family Ilumatobacteraceae; genus F1-20-MAGs119. Next base: position 6,149 of record JABMMV010000173.1, on the reverse strand, counting down.
AGGTCTTTGAATAAGCAAGAGGCATTGCGCGAGAAGATTGCACAAATGAAAGCTGAAGCTGAGAAGAAGAAAAAAGTAGAACCAACTACTACTGAGTAATTTGCTCACTGATACGCACGTAAGCAGGCGCTGGGTTATTTGATGTAATGACATCAGACATGTGAATGTCACCCGACTTAATTCCACTGATGATGTGCGCAAATGACGCGTTGTAGCTGTCAAGATCGCTTGCGTTGTGTTCGTAGATGGCAAGAAATTGATGGTCGCAGACCCACGGCTGTTTCACCATGTTGATGTTGGTGGCGGCAAAGCGTTGTGCAGCGAGGAAGCCTGGTAACGCAAGAATTTCGGGGAGATGAGTTTCTTCGTACCACGTATGAAAAGCATCTTCCTGCTCTGGGGCAGTTGGGCTGGAGTAGGCCATGAACACTGAATTGGCCACGCCGAGTTGGGTATTTGGGCCAACATGGCGCGGAGCTTCTTCAACGTAATACAGCGCACGCATGGTTGCGCGGTCCATAACGTTGTCGGGTGAGCGGCGCATTTCACCGTCGGCAATGCGGCGCATGTGTTCATCGGAAATTTCTTGTAGGTGTTCAAGGGTGCGAACGTCAAGTTCGTACAAGGTGAGGTACTTCTGGTCGAACACTTGCCAGCCATCGAACGCTTTATAGCGGGTGGCTGCTACATAGCCAGGTACAGCAAGTACATCGGGTACATGAACATTGGTGTACCAGTCGTTGTATGCAGCCTCTGCTTCTGTGCTTGCAGGGTTTGTGAGTACAACGAGAACGGCTTTCATGTTGGTTTAACCCAGTTTCCTTGTGCGTCGAAGATGAGTGGTGTGAGTTCGCCTTCTTGCACCTCTAGGTCGGTGCCTAGAGAGACGGGAACTTTTTGGTAGTTCCATTTCATCACATCGACGGTGAGTTCAATAATTTGGTCACGTGTGAAATGCAAAAGGAGATCTGATTTTTGCTGTGGGGTGATGCTGCCTGGTTGGGTCATGAGCGCATCGGCATAACGCAAAGCGGCTTTATGACGTTCTGAGAGGCTGCTTGTTTCGTAGTGATCTACTTCTGCAATGGTGGATTCATTAAGGCCATCTTGTTTGGCAACTGCCAAACGAACAGAGAGTCAAGTTTTGCAATCGTGGTAGCGCGCACAGCGCAAACGCACAATTTCTGTAGTGATGGGGTCGAGTGCAGTCATGCGCACTACCGCTGCTTGCCAGTCGCCAAGTGGAGTGCGCAAGGGAACTGCTGCGTAGGTCTTTGGTGCGATGCGTACGTTACGTGTGTTCATTTGTCTTCTCCAAACAGGGTTTGCCAAGCTAGGGAAATACGGATGCGTTGTTCAACGACCAAGAGTGCGCTCACAAAATCGGCGAGTTCTTGTTGCCCTAACAGTTCGCCCACGCGCACAGCAGTGGTTTCTTGCAGGCTGGCAACGTCAATAACAAACTCTTCTGTGAATGCGAGGCATGCTTTTTCTGCTTCGGTGAAAAGCGGTGAGAGTGGCCACTGTGAAAGTGCGCTGCGTTTGTCTGCAGTGAGTGCGGCTTGGGAAGTATTAATGGCTAGTTCGGCTTGTGCCCCGAGCATGCTGGCAATACGCAGGCGGCACAGTTCCAAAATATGTGGGTCGACAGTGACCCACGCGGCCTCGTGGGCGGCAGTGAGTTGTTCTAAGACATCGGGGAACTGCGCTAAATGGGTGCTCAATGTGGCTGATGTGGCGGTAGTCATGCCTCTTTAATATAAGCCATCCGTAAGGCACTTTTTCCAAGGCAGAATAGGGAGATGGCGGAACTGGTGAGAGTAGAGCGCACGGGCGATGTGGTGACCCTCACGCTGAACCAGCCAGAAAAACGCAATGCGCTGTCGCTGCCGGTGTTGAAGGAACTCACGAAGGCTTTTGCCGCTGTAGGGAAAAGCGATGCCACTGGGGTGATTCTTGCCGCAAACGGGCCAGTTTTTTCTGCCGGCCATAATTTTGGCGACATGTTCGGTGCCAATTATGCAACGACCTACGAAGTGTTCGATACGTGTACCCAAATGATGCAGACCATTCAGTCCATTCCACAGGTGGTGGTGGCACGCGTGCATGCGCTGGCAACGGCAGCTGGGTGCCAACTGGTGGCAACATGCGACTTGGCTGTTGCGGCTGACACTTCTTCTTTTGCCATTCCGGGTGGGAAGGGTGGCTTGTTTTGTCATACGCCCCTTGTTGCGGTGTCACGCAATATTGGTCGCAAGCGTGCGCTGGAAATGGCGCTGACGGGCGATGCCATAGATGCAGCAACTGCATTGCAGTGGGGGTTTGTGAATGCTGTAGTGCCGGCAAGTGAACTTGAAGCCGCAACACTTCTTTTGTTGCAACGCGCTACGCGTGGCTCGGCCCATTCAAAAGGTTTAGGAAAAGCAGCCTTTTACAAACAAGTACAAATGGGCGAGAGCGATGCCTACTCATACGCAGTAGGAATGATGGCAGCAGCTGCAGTGACCGCAGATGCGCAAGAAGGTATTGCGGCGTTTTTAGAAAAAAGGCATCCGGAGTTTCCCGCCCAGGCGAAAGAAAATTCATGAGCACATTAGAAGAACTTCCACTCAGCGTTGAATTTGCCGTCAGCGGTATGACCTGCGGGTCATGTGCAGCGCGTATTCAAGATCGTTTAAACAAAATTGATGGTGTTGATGCCTCTGTGAACTATGCAACGGAAACTGCAACTGTGCGCACTCGATTTGGCATACAAACCGATGAACTCATTCAAGCTGTGGAAGAAGCGGGCTATGGGGCGGCCTTGCGCGAGGCCGATGCACCGGTGGGTGCATCCGAGGAAGAATTTGCAGAGAACTTGCTGGCTTTGCGCAACCGGCTCGTTGTGTGCGCACTGTTTACTGCGCCAGTTTTTTTCTTTTCCATGTTCGGGTCGATGCAGTTTCGGAACTGGCAGTGGTGGGCACTTGTACTCTCGGCTCCAGTAGTTACTTGGGGGGCATGGCCATTTCATCGCGCCGCAATAATGAACTTGCGACATCGCGCAACCACTATGGACACTCTCATTTCCATTGGTGTAGTTGCTGCAGTGGCGTGGTCGGTATGGGCATTGCTCTGGGGTAATGCGGCAAGTAGCTACGGCTCCATGGCTGGTATGTCGGGAATGAGCCACAGTTCGTACCACGTGTATTTCGAAGTGGCAGCAACCGTGACGGTCTTCATTCTCGCGGGTCGCTATTTGGAAGCGCGCGCAAAACGCAGTGCAGGCAATGCATTGCGGGCGTTGTTGGCATTAGGCGCCCACACCGCAGTTGTTTTGGAAAATGGCGTTGAGCGTGAAGTTGATGCCAAAAACTTGCAAGTGAACGACATCATTGTGGTGCGACCTGGTGAGAAAATTGCCACCGATGGCGTAGTCATTGAAGGTGATTCAAGCATTGATATGTCAATGCTCACGGGCGAAAGCGTGCCTGTCGATGTTGTGGTGGGCGACGCTGTTACGGGCGCAACTATTAACTTGACGGGTCGCTTGAAGGTGCGCGTTTCGCGTGTGGGTGCTGATACCACTTTTGCTCACATGGCGAAGCTGGTGCGTGAAGCACAGGCAACAAAAGCACCGGTACAAAAACTTGCCGACAAGGTGAGCAGCATTTTTGTTCCGGTTGTACTGCTCATTTCATTAGTGACATTAATTGCATGGTTCGTTGTAGATGGCGATGCAACAAAAGCATTCACGGCCGCTGTTGCAGTTCTTATTATTGCTTGCCCTTGCGCGCTGGGGCTTGCTACACCTACTGCACTCATGGTGGGTAGTGGTCGTGGAGCACAACTAGGCATTGTTATTAAAGGTGTTGATGTGCTGCAGAGCACTCGACGTATTGACACAGTGGTGTTCGACAAGACCGGCACTGTTACCACTGGCGTTATGCAATTGCGCAACGTGGTGTGCGCTGAAGGCATTGAGCGCGGCGATGCGCTGCGTATTATTGGGGCACTTGAACTGGCAAGCGAGCACCCCATTGCTCGCGCTATTGCTATTGCGGCTCAAAAGGAATTTGGAACACTTCCCGATGTGCAGGAGTTTGTGTCGCTCACTGGCATGGGTGCGCGCGGCGTTGTTGAAGGTGTCAGTGTCATTGTGGGCCATGAGCGCTTGTTGCAAAAGGAACTTATTCTTATTCCGGGGCCTCTGCGTACCGCGTTGGCCGACGCACGGGCAGAAGGAAATACTGCAGTAATTGCGGCGTGGGGTGGCTCTGCTCGAGCCGTTTGTGTTGTTGCTGATCAGCCGAAATCGACAAGTAAAGAAGCAATTGCAACCTTGCGCGCGATGGGTTTGGCGCCAGTGTTATTAACTGGCGATAACCAAGCAACGGCAATGGCTATTGCATTACAAGTTGGCATTGAAGCCGACGATTATCACGTGCGTGGTGGCGTATTGCCCGATGAAAAAGTAGCGGTGATTCGAGAACTGCAAGATCGCGGATACGCGGTTGCCATGGTGGGCGATGGCGTGAACGACGCAGCAGCGCTTGCGCAAGCCGATGTTGGTATAGCAATGGGTACGGGCACAGATGTTGCGATGCAAGCAAGTGACCTCACCATTGTGAGTGGCGACATTCGTTTGGTTGCCGATGCCATTGCATTGTCGCGTGCAACACTGCGCACCATTGGCGCCAACGTTTTTTGGGCCTTTGCTTACAACGCTGCTGCAATACCCTTGGCAGCAAGTGGGAAACTAAACCCCATGTGGGCGGGCTTAGCTATGGCATGTTCAAGTGTTTTTGTGGTCATGAACAGTTTGCGTTTGCGTCGAGTGAAGTTGCGCCACCGCTAAGGCGTAGGCGTTCCTTTTCTTCATAAATGCGAATTCCTTTAAAGTTTTCGGTGGAGAGCGCCGATCGTGCAAAACTCAGTGCTTCTGCACGTTGCCAACGAACAGTGCGGGCGCGAATACGCAAAATGACACCAATCTCTTTACTCGTGTATCCAGCCGCAACCAGCCTTAATAGGGCGAGTCGCTCGGGGTTCATATTGCGAGATTCAAGTTCGGTAATCGCGTCGTTGCTGCCGTCATACCCGGAAAAGATGCTGTTTGGCTCACGAGTCGTATCGCGTAAAAAGCCATCGACAATGTCGGGGTCAAAGTGCTCCACTGTTGTTTGCCTTTTACGTTGTGGAACAACGAATTCTTTGTACTCCACATCGCGCACAATGTTGGCAGCAATTTTGCGTGGCCGGTTGTCGCTGGGGTAGGTGCGAACAACCAACCACACCTGGGCCATCACCGCGTTCAGTGCCTCTTCCACTCCGCCCGGGTGAATGCGACCGCGGCGTTTAGCAATAGCAAGAATGGGCGGAACCACGCGTTGAACCGCAAGACGAGCAGCGAGTTCGTCGGTACGAGCGAGGCGAACCACTTGTGCCAAATATTGGTCGGATTCATCGCAGTGAGCTGGCCGGTCAAAGCCCATGCGCACCAGCATTTGATCGAGGTGGGTAACAGGTTCACCGGGTAGGCCCCATGCGTTGGCATGTGCGATACATGAGGGTCGCCGCGCGATGGCGTTCCACTCATCAACAATGATTTTCACCGAGGGTGTGGTGAAATCGGCACGAACGAGGGGTTCGTATTCGTATTTATTAAATGGTTCTGTGGGTGTGATGGTGCTCTGTGTTGTTTGCATACGGCACCATGCGCCACGTGCATCACCTGGGTTCCCCTCGAAGGTCTCACCGCAAGTCTCACTCTGACACAATGAGTGCGTGCGACATATTTTGCCTTCCGGAACCGACGTAGAAATTGCCCGCCCCAGCGGCGCACCTCGCATTGGGCTTGTTGTGACCCCCGATATTTTTGGCTTGCGGCCGCTTTACGACAACTTGGTATTGCAGTGGGCCACCGAGTGGGGCATGGCCGTTGCGGCCGTGGAGCCTTTCCCTGGCAAAATCCTTGGCGCCGACGTTGAACCACGATATGCCGCAGTAAAAGACATTGATGACGAAAAGCACTTACGTGATCTCCACGAGGCTGCCGACACGCTCGATACCCCAGTCACCGTGCTGATGGGTTTTTGTATGGGTGGGATGTACTGCTTTAAATCGGCTCGTAGTGCTCGGTTTGCACGCATTGCAAGTTTCTACGGAAT
>JABMMV010000172.1 GCA_013205145.1 bacterium | reverse complement strand
TTCATTGGCAATCGCTTATAGAGACTGCATCGTAAATGTCTGGTCCATCTGCGTTCCAAATTGAAGTGGCGCGTATGTTCTTTTCATTGCCCGCTTCAGATGGTTTTTTGCTTGCCGGTGGAGGCGCGCTTCTGGCAAGCGGACTCACTAGTCGGCCTACAAAAGATCTTGACTTTTTTGGAGAGAAGGGTCGAGTGGATGTGGGTGAGGTGCGTGAGCAGTTCCTTAACGAGGCGGGAGTTCGCGAGCTGCCCGTCGTGATGCACACAGTACGCCTTGAACTTGGGCAAAAAACGACTGGGTTTATTGCCACTCGCTGCGGCTACGAACGACTTGAATTCACGATCAACGGTCGTTTCTGGATGACCGACAGTCTTGGCGCCGACTCAGCAGGTAATCCAACCGAGCCGGACTGGCCGCAAGGGACACAGAGGGCTGAGATGCAACTGGAGTTACTGGACTCAGAGAGTTTGAGTGTGAGAGCCGTGAGTTCTGAGGTCACGCACACGTATCACCCTGTTGAAACTGAGGCGTGGTGCGAGTAAAAGAGCGTTAAATAATTGATGGATTTCGATGAGAAATACCGAGCACGCCACATCTAAAGTCACACTAAGACTGACTCGCAGACTGAGACACATCCCCCACCCACGCACAATTTGTTAACACAAAATAAACAGTGAGAATTACCGCGCGTTAACATTTTTCGCCTAGTTTCCCAAGGAGACATGATTACTATGACTGACCGCGACGGAACTAAAATTGCGAGCACGGGAAATAACTCACGGCTGGAATTTCGCAATGTTTCAATGACGTTTCCCGACGGAACTGAAGCGCTTAAAGAAGTTTCATTTTCAGTGGACGCTGGCGAGTTCGTCACAGTCGTTGGCCCATCCGGATGCGGTAAGTCGACTCTTCTTCGCGTTGCATCTGGGCTCACAACACACTCCGCAGGTGATTGCCTGACAGATCGCAACAGCCTGGGTTACGTTTTCCAAGACGCCACTCTTTTGCCGTGGCGCACCGTGCAACGAAACGTTGAATTAATTGCGGAATTGCAGGGTGTTCCTAAGAATGAGTGTCGCGAGCGCGCCCGTCAAGCCATCGAGCTTGTGGGTTTAAGCGGAAACGAAAACAAGCACCCCAAGCAGCTATCTGGCGGAATGAAGATGAGAACTTCGCTCGCTCGCTCGCTCGTCATGAAGCCAAGCGTGTTCATGTTCGATGAGCCTTTCGGAGCTCTCGATGAAATCAGTCGTGAGCGTTTACAGGACGAATTACTGCGCCTTTTTGTACACGAAGGCTTTGCTGGCCTCTTCATTACACACTCGGTTCCCGAGGCGGTTTTCCTCTCTACCCGCGTTCTGTGCATGTCTGCTCGGCCTGGTCGAATCATCGCCGACCTCTCTATCCCCTGGGCGTACCCCCGCCAGCACGACATTCGCTACTCACCCGAGTTTGCCGAAATGTGCGGCAAGGTGTCTGCGGCTTTGAGAGAAGCCCACGCATGAGCACTACACCCAAGTTGTTGAAGGCGTACACGCCCCCGCTTGCCACTTTTGGTGCTTTCGTCGGCGTCTGGTACGCGGTGCACTATCTCATTTTGAGCGAGAATCGCAAGTTCATTGTGCCTCCACCCCATGCGGTCATCGACAACGCTTTCCTCAATGGCATTGCTCGCTCGGAACTCGCCGAAGGACTCGTGAATACCGGTCGTATTGCGTTGTTCGGTTTCTTTATTGCATCGGTATTGGCACTTCTGGGGTCAGTACTTATGGCAAGCAATCGCATTATTGAACGAGCATTGTTCCCCTACGCCGTGGCTCTCCAGACTGTCCCCATTTTGGCTCTGGTGCCGCTATTTTCAATATGGTTCGGCCCAACACGTACGGCCCGCATCGTTACGTGTGTGCTGGTAGCGATCTTTCCCATTCTCACCAGTTTTCTCTTCGGATTGAAGTCTGTTGATAGTGGTCATCAAGATCTTTTCACCCTGAACAATGTGAGCCGAACAACACGATTCCGCAAATTGCTTTTCCCCGCCGCTATGCCATCAATCTTCACGGGGCTGCGTATCGGTGCCGGGCTGTGCGTTATCGGGGCCCTCGTTGCTGACTTCTTCTTCTCACGCGGCGATCTCGGACTCGGGCGCCTCTTAAACAATTACGCCAAGCGTCTTGAATACGAGAAGCTTTTTGGCGGAGTGATTTTGGCTTCTGCCCTTGGCGTTGCCATCTACATCCTCATCGGCTGGGTGGCCAATCGTTTGCTACGCGATTGGCACGAGTCAGAGGCACGATCGGCCTAGCCGCTAGTTGTAATTATCCATCAACCAATTAGACCCAAAAGGAAGAACCAACTTATGAAACGCTCCACACGACGCATCATCGCACTTGCAGCTGCTGCGGGTCTCGTTATCTCCGCCTGCGGTAGTGACGACGACGCAACAACAACCCAAGACACCACCGCAGCAGAAGAGGCAACAATCGATACTGCTGCCGCAACCGACGAAGTTGTTTGCCCTGCCAATCTTGTGATCCAAACAGACTGGTGGCCAGAAATTGAACACGGCGGCTCTTACCAGCTCATTGGCGCAGGCGGAGTGGCCGACCCTAAGTTGTTCACCTACTCCGGCCCAATTGCCGATGCATACAAAGTTGGTGGCATTGAGACCGTTGAAATTCGTGCTGGTGGAGACGCCATTGAATTCCAGCCAGTTCTTTCGGTCATGAAGACCGATCAAGACATCACACTGGGATACGTCAACACCGACGACATTATTCAAAGCTCAGGCACCGTTCGTGCAACAGGAGTTGCCACAACATTGGAAATCAACCCTCAGTTCCTCATGTGGGACCCAGAGCAGTTGAAGATTGACCCTAAGGACCCCGCCAGCCTTGGTGCCTCCGGTGCTCGTATTTCTCACTTCTCAGGAACCACATACATGGACTGGTTG
>JABMMV010000015.1 GCA_013205145.1 bacterium | reverse complement strand
CTTCTTCTCACACTTGTTGAACAACCCAATGTGCTGCTGCTCGACGAACCGACGAACGACCTCGACCTCGACACTCTGCGTGCACTAGAGGAATACCTCGACACGTGGCCGGGCATTGTTGTCGTGGTAAGCCACGACCGTGTTTTCCTTGATCGTACGGTGATTGAAGTACTTGCACTCGATGGCGTTGGCGGAGCAGCACTGGTACGTGGTGGCGTTGCTGGCTGGCTAGCAAACCGAGGCAAGGTTCAAGCCGCGCCACAAAAATCACACAAAGTTGTTCAACAGACTGTCGAAAAAGCAGCACCAACTGCCCCAAAGAAATCAACGAAGAGCCCGAGCACACTACGCAGACTCATTGGCGAAGCCGAGCGCAAAATGGAACAAGCAACGGCCAAACAAGATGCTCTAACAATTGAGCTCGCAACGGCGGGCAACGACGTACCACTGCTGACCAAGCTCAGTGAACAACTCGCGCAAACACAAGTTGCAGTTCAACAAGCAGAGGAACAGTGGATCTCGCTTGCTGCCGAGGCCGAGAGCATCGGTTTGTCACTCGAATAAACAGAGATGATGAGCCCGACTATTCAGCGACGAAGCCGGCCCACGCTTTCATATATTCCACGAACGCATCAGAGAGTCCTTCCGATTTCAGTACCTCGCGAGATACCGGAATACGTCGCGGAATGAAAGCTGGATCGGCTTTGTACATGTTTGGATAATTGTGATGCAAAATGGCCGCACGACCCAAAGCAACAATGTCGGCGCCCGACGATAAAGCAAACTCGGCGTCGGCAGGGTCCATCATTTTGCCAGCAACGGCAAGGCGCACATCGCCTCGCGGTAACGCTGCAAAAATATCAATGAGTTTTTGACCTACATAACCTTCATCACGCGCTTCTTTTTTCACATCCCACATCGACATGTCGATGATGTCAACCTTTTTGCTCGCCACTAACCATGAGTACACCTCGCAAATTTCAGCGACCTTCATTCCAAATCGTTCCGGCGACAACCGCACAGCAACAGTGAACTCGGGCCGACAACGTGTGTAGATGCCATTAATAATGTTCATCAGCACACGCGCTCTATTTTCAAGTGACCCACCAAATTGGTCGGTACGTGTATTGAGTTCGCTCGACAAGAACTGGCAAATGAGATACCCGTGAGCACCGTGCAATTCCACGCCATCAAAACCTGCGTTGTCGCAACGCACAGCTGCAGCAATGAAGTCTTCTATTATTTGTTCCACTTCTTCAGTGGTCAGTGCGCGGGCACCTGTTTCTGGGTCGTCAGACGCACTCACGGGCTGTGTACCAATGAGTTCTTTAGGCGACCGGTTGCCGGCGTGGTGCAGTTGCACAAAGGCCAAACTGCCCGTTTTCTTAATTCCCTGGGCTAGCACCCGCAGCTCAGAAACGTGCTCTTTGCCAAAACAACCGAGCTGCCCGGGGAAACCCTGGCCCACTTTTTGGACGTAAGCGGCACATGTCATAGTGAGCCCGAAGCCACCCTGAGCGCGCATGGTGAGCCAGTTTTTTTCGTCCTCCGACAACGTGCCGTCGTCGTGACTTTGCTGGTTGGTGAGCGGAGCAAGCATGAAGCGATTCGGCATTGGCTTGCCGTGGATAAAACTCACTTCATCAAAGAGACCCGTTGTCTGATTACTCTTCGACAATCTCGGCCACCTGAATTACAGCAGAAATATTGGTGTAATTAGGCAAATCTGCCATTAAATCAGCCGTTACAGGCATTCCCATTGCATTTTCAAATGCAGCGACCGTGGGAAAAACGAAATGCACTGCTGCTTCGTACGGCCCAGAAACACCCTTATCAATTTGAGTACTCACTGGGTTCCACCCCTTCACCGCCATTGGCACATGCACAGTGCGGTAGTAGTTGTGGTCAAAAGTTGACCCCTCGCCGGATGGGTATAAAACACTGACTCTGATCATGGGTGAAAATGTACTACGAAAATTACCCCTACTTTTACGCCCCTTTTTGCCTCCCTTACGAGGTATCCACGATCGGAGTGTTCGTTTGCAATACATTAAAAACCATGAAGAAGCGTGAACTCATCCAAGCCGTAGCCACCCATACCGATGTCGATAATAAGACAGCGGCCAAACTCGTAGAAGGCACCATTGACGTGATCCTCGCGAATGTCGCCAAGGGCGAGATCGTGAACATTTCAGGGTTCGCCAAATTTGCAAAAATCAAGCGTCCTGCTCGCATGGCGCGTAACCCAGCCACAGGTGAACAGATCAAAGTAAAGGCAAAGACCGTTGCAAAGATCACAGCACTCAAGGGCTTCAAAGACATCGCACTTGGCGTTGCTGCTGCACCAAAAGTGAACACCGTTCGCAAAGCTGTTCCAGCACCTGCAAAGAAAGCTCCTGCTAAAAAAGCACCTGCCAAAAAAGCTCCTGCTAAGAAAGCACCAGCCAAAAAAGCACCAGCCAAAAAAGTCGTAAAAAAGGCTGTTAAGAAAAAGTAATTTCCATCTTTAAAGCCGCGGGCTTACGTGTAACAACGTAACCCGCGGCTTTTTTATTTCCCTTTTTTCTTTTCGATGTAACGCTCTGTATGTTGCGTATCTGGCGGGTCTATTGCCCACGATGCACCTTCACCCCACGTGTCGCCATAAATGAGTTCGTTCATTGGTGCACGCCGCACAGGGCCGTGGCTACCTGCAGGTTTACCCAATGTGATGGTTGCGGAAATAGCTGTACCTGCCGGAATGTTCAAAAGTTCGCGTAACTCTTTTTCAACAAAGCCATGAAAACCAGTGAGCACTCCGCCATAACCCAGCGCACGAGCAGCAAGCAACAAGTTCTGACATGCCGGGTACACCGATGCACCCTCTTCTGGGTTTGGCTCACGATGGCGCACTAAACATGCCAGCACCAACACCGGGACATTTGGCATGTTTGTTACGTACTCATCCATTGTGCGGGCCATACGCGCCTTCGGTGAATCTTCACGCACTGCGCTGCCCGCGCTATACCCGTCATTCACACTTTTTTGCGACCACAACATGCTCGCGCCTTTGGCAATAAGTTTCTTTACCTCAAGTGACTGTGGTGAATCGGTAAACACCATGAACCTGAATCCTTGGCGGTTCGAGCCACTTGGCGCACGCGTGGCAGCAAACATGATGTCGCGCAACGCATCTTCAGGAATGGGCTCATTGGTATAGCGCCGAATGGAACGCGTTGTCGCTAGACCTTCTAAAAGAGAAATGTTATGGAGTGCTCGTTCACTAGTCATCGTTACCTACTTCACTTAAAACTCTGAATATCGTCGAGAATCTCGGCCACGCGCACCGACTGCTTTGGCGAAACGCACCAACCACTCTCACCCATTATTGATTGGCTGACATTGTTCACCATGACCTCAAATGCATTGACTGGGGCGAAGTGTTCTACTTCACCGTTCAATAGCAGTGTTGTGGCTTCATTCCACGACGAGAATGCTTCACCCTCGCCCATCTGCGCTCTTCCTAATGACCCACGCACTTCAAGTTCTTGCGATGCAGGTAAAGCAAACGAACTGGTGGCTCGCACTGCAGTAGTTCCATTGACCACTGCAGCAACTTCCGTGGTGAGGTCTATTCCCGTTTCACCGAGTTCTCTGTGCACACCGCCAAGGGCACACATACCAGCACCTCCCGCGAGCGCTGCCCAAGCATGCACTTGGTAACACCCCACATCGAGCAGTGCACCGCCACCCATCTGCGGGTTGAGGCGGTAGTTGTTGGTCATGTCAGACATAAAGGTGAAACGCGAAGTAATTGCTTCAACATCTCCCAATACACCACTTGTTACCACTTCAACTAAGCGTTGAAAGCGTGGGTGCCACTGTGCCCAAACGGCTTCTACCAGCATCACACCGCATTCGTTAGCAGTCACAAACATCGAGCGCACCTCGTGCGCGTTGAGCCCGAGCGGTTTTTCACACAGCACATGCTTGCCCGCACGTAATGACTTTTCTACCCACTCCAAGTGTTGACTATTTGCCAGACTGATATACACGCCTTGCACACGTGAGTCGGCAAGAAGCTCTTCATAAGAACCATAAACATGCTCGGGCTCTAGTTGCGCCGAGCGCTCGGCATCGCGGCTCGCCACACCGAACAATGATGCATATTGAGCAGCATGTACTGCGGGCGCCATTCCCTTACTTGCTACGAACCCCGCACCAAGAAAGCCCCAGCGCACTGTCATAGTTACAACTTACGCAATTGGGGCACCACAGGTAACGCGTTACGCCGTGCCGACTCTTCAGCAGCCTGCATAATGGCCACCACATTGCGCGACTGCACTGCATTTACTTCCATTGGTGTGCCGTTGTTGAGATATTCAACTATGGAGCGATGAAAAGCCAAGGTGTCGGGTTCTGCTACTGCAACCTCTCGCACTGTTCCGTCTTCATGATGCACGGTCAGCAGCGCTGGCAGGTCGGCAACTGCTGGTTCACCTGCAGGGTTCCAATTGCCTACCAAGGAACCTTTGGTACCAAGAACATAAAATTTCGGCTTACGTGCAGCGGCAAGGTCGGAGTGCACAAACGTTGCTTGCTTGCCACTAGCAAAGGTGACCGTTACATGTGCATGGTCGGCGTTAGTTGCGTGTGTCCACACACGTTTGTGGTTTTGACCACTCACGTGGTCTACATCGTCGGGAATGATGTTGAGAATTTGATCGAGGAAGTGGCTCCCCCAGTCGAAAATAGCGCCACCAGAAACTTCAGCATTCGAATGCCAATAGTCGCACGGACGCGAATACCCACCCACAAAACTGTCGTAGTGGTAAACCTCGCCAATTTCACCCGAGCAAATGACTTCGCGCATTGCTACAAAGTCGGCGTCGTACCTTCTGTTTTGATACACCACCAGCAACAACTTCTTCGCTGCCGCAATTTCCATTAATTCATCACATTCAGAGGCCAACAATGCCATCGGCTTTTCCAGCACCACATGAATACCTCGCGACAAAGCTTCTTTCGCCCAGGCGTAGTGACTGTTCGGAGGAGTAGACACCACAACGAGGTCGATGAGACCTGAATCCAACATTGCAGTGGCGTCGCTGAAAGGCGCAGCATTGGGGGAGAGCTCTAATGCTGCCGTCACCCGCTCGGGGTTCATATCGCATACCGCCGTGAGCTCGAGACCCGTTGTTCCCTGTACCGCCACATTGTGCTCGTGACCAATTGCTCCGTAGGCAAGAAGCCCGACCCGAATGTTGTTTTTCACCTAGGCGACATTAGCCACCCATATCGGAGTTCTACTGCTTCAGATCGTAAAAGGGTTACCCCTTTTTCATGATTTCCTTTAAAAGCACAACCGATTTTTCGCTCAACGGGTCATGCGGGAAATACCGAGCAACTATTTTCACCGCTTCGCTGTACTTACTGATTTTCAGATGCCCGAGAAGCACCTCAATGTCGTCTGCATCACGAAGCGCCCGGGCAGCTCTCACCTTCATTGCCAGTAAATGTTCAGGTGGCGTTACCGATACCCGCAACGATGGCCTATCAAATACAGGTGTTCCCTTGCCCGCTTTTCCCGACATATAACTTGAGGCCTGGTTGTTTAACCACGACTTCGGCAAACCCAATTTCTTCGCTACTACCCAAGCTGCTTCCAATACCTCTGTATCGGGCGCGAATATTGCATCAATATCCCGCGTTGCTAAGCGCGAATGAAAAGCCAGCACCATTGCCGCACCACCAAAAACGTGCACTTCACCCACAACTCCACGTTTGGCACATTGTTCAGCCAGCAACTCAAAAGCCTGGTGCAATTTTTCGTGGCTGAGCAGTATTTCATTCACGTATTTACGCACCCTCAAGATCGTGGCGATCAATCATGACGCCACGACGCCGCAAAGCTGCAGGACAATGCACAAGTGCCTGTGCCCGGCCTGCAGCAAGAGAACTGACCCACCAAGTACTTTTGAGTGTTCGCACATCGCTGTTGACCCACTGTGGAGGCACTTCTCCACCGAGCACACATAGGTCTTCTGCGATACCGGCGAGCAGTGCATCGAAGCGCATATCACCCGTTGATTTTGGTTCTGCAGAAACCAACACATTGACCGGCGCTGTGTCTTCTTGTGCTCCACGCATAAATTCAAAGACATAGCGCAACTTTTTCTTGTCGTCGTTCGCGGGCGATTGAGCAATATCGAGCGCAAGATCGGCAATGCGATACACAGAAGTATCGGGCGATACAGAAAGTGACAACTGATGCCCAGTGGCTGCAAGCAAACGCTGTAACACCGGCAATGAAGGTTCGCGATTACCTGCTTCATAGGTAGCAATTGCCGACTGGCTCGTTTTTGCCAACTGCGCAACAGCGCTTTGGCTCATACCCGCTTGCAAGCGGGCGGTACGCAACAGTTCTGCGGCAGTGGTTGAACTCATATACCTGATTGTATATATAACGTGTGTCATAAAAGGCCAGTAAGTGGCTCCAGCCGGGAACCTCTCACTGACCTCGCGGCAAGCCTACCGACGGATTTTCTCCAGAGGCATGAAATGGCTACTCTTGGGTAACAAGCACAGGGAGCGCCATGTCAGAGTCAGATCAACTGAAACACACGTACGGAAAAATCAATAAGGAATACGGCTTCTCTCTTGCCACTTGCCCACCCGAAAAAGACGGCCCTATTTACATGGTGAACCTCATGAAGTATCACGAGGTCGCCCAGTACGACAGCACCGACACCGAAGCTGCACCTATTAGCGGTCGCGAAGCCGACGATAAATACAACCCTGCATCGGTGCTCAACAAAATTGGCGCCGACATGGTCTTCATTGGTGAGGTCACCGGAAACTTCACCGGCACTGAAGATTGGGACCGTATTGCCGTGGTTCGCTATGCAACACGCAAGTCATTTATAGAAATGCAATCGCGCAAAGACTTCAGCGAGAAGCATGTACACAAAAATGCGGGCATGCAACGCACCGTCATTGTGTGCTGCCGCCCAGAAGATACTTCTATCGACACACGCGAACGCCCCGCTCCATCACTCGAGTTGCGCACCGTTGCAATGATTGTTCGTCAAACACCACAACGCGATGCAGCCTTTGCTGCACTTCCCGAAGCAGTGAACTTTGCTGCAGAAGGAACCATCGTCAGTGACGGCCGCATGTGGGACACCGTGCAGTTCATTCCTGTGCAGTCGGCCGACGAAGTTCCTGCCATTGCCGCACGCATTGCCGACGCAGAGCCTGGCACCGCTTACGTCATGTCTGTTCGCGTTACCCTCGACGCCTTCACCGCACACTAAATCTCATGTTTTTAGAAATTGATCGCAGCAAGATTCGTAATTCCCGCATCAATATTGGCGGCGTTTCCACCAACCCAGCTCCTGGGCAAGTGGTCATGCACATTGATCGTTTTGCACTCACCTCAAATAACATCAGCTACGCACTGAGCGGTGACTTTCTCGACTACTGGGGCTTCTACCCCGCCGAAGAAGGTTGGGGCAGGCTTCCTGCCATGGGTTACGGCGTGGTTACCGCTTCTGCGCATCCCGATATTGAAGTGGGTGGCCGCTACTTCGGCTTCTTCCCCGTTGGCGATGTTCATGTTGTCGATGCACAACCATCACGCGCAGGTTTTACAGACAACGCACCACATCGCGAAAAACATGCCATGGCCTACCGGTCGTTCGACAAAGTGGAACCAGCAAGCACAGATGCTCAAGTTATTTGGAACGAAGATGCTGTTCTCATTTACCGCGGGCTCTTTCTCACGTCATACCTTGCCGACGATTTCCTTGCCGACAAAAACTTTTACGATGCAACACAAGTCATTGTTACTAGTGCCTCCAGCAAAACATCTCTTGCCCTTGCGCACTGTTTGAAACTTCGTTCCAATATCGCTTCAGTTGGGCTCACTTCTGCCAGCAACAAAGCATTTGTTGAGTCAACGGACCTATACGACCAGGTGATCACATATGACGACATCGAAACGCTACCTACCAACAAAGCAAGTGTTGTAGTCGACATGGCCGGCAATACCCTTATTGTTGGTCGTATCCACGAACATTTCGATGCCGAGTTGAAATACTCCATGAGTATCGGCGCGACACATTGGGATAAATCAGCATCTTCCACCAACATTCTTGGCCCGAAGCCACAGTTCTTCTTTGCTCCTGGTCAGTTAGTGAAGCGCGGTAAAGAATGGGGCCGCGAGGTCATCAACCAGCGCCTCGATACGGCGCTCGACATTTTCATAAACGATGCCCGCACATTCAGCACCATTCAATACACACAAGGCCCCACATCAGTAGAGCGCGTTTATAACGGTCTTATTAATGGAACCGTGCCGCCACATGCGGGCAACATTTTAAGTATGTAAAAAGCGTTACACCGGCAAGGTGTAGCTGTTCTCCAACTCATCTTGCAACACTGTTGCTCTTGTTCCTGATGTATCGACCACAATCTCTTCGTCAAGAATGCGTGTACGGAAACTCCAGCCTTCTGGCATCTTCAACCGCGCACCAACATCTTTGAGGTTCTCGGCATTAAGCGCTGGGTCAACAGCCACGCAGTACGCCTGCATGATGTATGCAAGACCATCGGGGTTCACTAGTTCATGCACTTCAGAACCAGCATCAAAGAAAAACACTGCCCCTCTATTCACATGGCGTTCTGCATAAAACTTTGGTGATGGGTCATTACCCAACTCCACCGTTGCGATGCGCCGCATGGTGAGGCCGTTGAAGTCACGAAAGACTGGCTCGACTACAGCAACTTTCGAGCCAAATGCATCAAGACACCAGTACCGCGGGCCATTCAGCTTTACAAACACTGCGCCCATCTCTTTGGCAATGTCATCGGCGTTCAAGGTGTCCCATAAGTCTTGTGGGCAATCGTTAATGAGCTGCGTTCCGAATACCTCGGCCACTAGACCCTCTTCGCGTAAGAAAACTGCAAGCACTTCTCCGTAGCGCACTCCGCGCATGTTGCTGTGAACTCGTTCTGGCTTTGCTACTTGCGACATGTGACCCCCAAGGTGGAACTTGAAATCAGTGTAGTCATGCTCCTTCTTCGTCGGTTCCTTGGCACCGCAGCACGCGATCCGCACACAATAGGAACATGCATGGTCGTGAACAAAAAGTTATACCTAAAGTTATACATTTGTGCTATCGTCTCGATATGTCTCAAACAATTGGCCCAAAAGGACAGGTGGTCGTTCCCAAGAAAATTCGCGATGCACTTGGATTAAAACCCGGGGACTCGGTCGTTGTTCATCAGCACGGAAACCAAGTCATCATTGAATCAGCGGCTTCACAGAAGGTCCTCAAGGGAATCTTTTCTGGCCTTAACTTGCTTCAAGATCTGGAAGAAGAAAAGCGAATTGAGCGCATGCGATGATTTGCCTCGACTCGTGGGCGGTTATTGCTTGGGTTCTCGGGCAAGAACCCTCCGCAACACAGGTACAGAAGACAATTTCACAACGTCCACTTATTTCCACCGTCAATATTGCTGAAGTCTTTTACATTGTTAAACGAAAAACTGATCAGCAAACGGCGCAGCAACTCATCAGGGATTTACGCAGTCAGTTGACGTTCGTTACTGCTGACGAAGACCTCGCAGTCCGCGCTGGTCTTATTAAGTCAAATAATCCCCTAGCCCTCGCCGATGCATTTGCCCTAGCCACCTCAGCAACCCACAATGCGACTCTTTTGACTGGCGACCCTGAAATATTGAGATTAAAGGGTAAGTGGAAAATACGCGATATTCGATAATTTTGAACCGCTGAAATTTGTCTTTCTCAGAACCACTACTATTTCCCCAAGCATTACTACAGGGGGAAACATGTCATCAGAACTTCGCGGCTTAGCAGGTAAACGAGTACTCATCACAGGAGGTGGAAAAGGCCAGGGTGCAAACCACGCCCGCGCATTTGCCGCCGCGGGTTGCGATGTAGCCGTGCTCGACATTGACCACGACATCAATAACATTTACCCACTTTCCACCGCAGCAATGATTGCCGAGACTGTAAAAGAAATTGAATCTTGTGGCCGCCAAGCCGTGGGAGTTGTTGCCGACCTTCGCGACGAACTTGCGGTGAAGAAAGTCATTGATGAAGTCATCGGCCGCCTTGGTCAAATTGACATTGTTGTGAACAATGCCGGCGTTGCCGCACTCGACACCATCCACGACATGCGTTCCGATGTCATGAACGCCGTTATCGACACCAACTTGAAGGGCGCAATGCACGTTGCCAAATACACAGTTGGCCCCATGATTGGCCGCTACCTCAACGGCGAAGAGTCGGGAAAAATTATCAATATCGCTTCTGCTGTCGTCGGCTCAGGCCATGCCATGTTGTCGCATTACGTAGCTGCAAAGCACGGCGTTGTTGGCCTTACATCGGCATGGGCAATGGAACTCAGCGAATTCAATATCAACGTCAATGCCGTTTGCCCAGGCACCATTGAACCAGGCGCTGGTCGTGGGTCGGGAATGGTGCAAGGACTCTCGGCTGTAATGGACATGCCCCCAATGGAAGCATTCGAAACATTTTCGGCGCAAGGAAACATGCCAGGCAGCAAGTGGCGTTGCACGGTTCAAGACATCACCGACATGGTTCTCTTTTTAGCGTCAGACAATGCACGTGTTATTACCGGTGCAATCATCCCTGTAGATGGTGGCCAAATGGCGAAGTAGTGCATGAGAGCGAATACCTCGTGCACCAATTTTTATTCATTACGTACGCGGATAACGAGAACCGTCGGGGAAATTGCCATACAGCGCACGCTCTCCTTGTGTGACAGCGTCTACAAGCAGGTCACCACCAACAAATGCACCTTTCCAAGAGCCACCACGTCCACCAAATACTTCTTCGCGATCTCCGCGCGATCGTGGCTTATTGATGCCTACTTTGAATGCTTGGATATCGTCTCTCACGCGTTCAGCAAAGTCCAGGTCATCTGTGGCGAGAGAGGCAACAAGAGCCCCATTCGACGCATTCATCGCCGCCAACAATTCAGCCTCAGTGTCGACCAAAACAATTGAGTCAAGCGGTCCAAATGGTTCTGAGTGATGAAGGGCCCATCCCGATGGCGGGGCAAGAACACAAGCAGGGGCGATATAAGCAGAGGTGTCTTGACCCGCAATAAAGCGCCCGCGCTCAAGGTGATCTCGCAACAAGGGAATTCCGCCTGTCTTAATGGCTTCATCAAAGAGCACTCGTAACGACTCTGCTTTTGAGCGCTGAATGACAGGACCAAAATGAAGTTCAGGCAAAGGGTCATTGTCATTCTCCACGGCACAGGGATGTCCGAACTTCAAGGAGTCGATAACGGGAAAATACATCTCTAAAAATGCTGGTAAGAGGCTTCGTTGCACCACATAACGCGGGTAGGCAGTGCACCGTTGCTTGGCGTATTCAAAACCTTTTCTCAAATGCGTTGAAAGGTCGTCCCACTGTGAATAATTCCAAATGCCCCACGCATTCAAACCTTCTTGCTCAAGAATATGACGCTTGCGAAAGTCGGCAAGGGTTGTTGCAACTTTGCGACCATTTGTTCGACCACCAACAAAGGCCAGCGCTCCAAGGTCTTGTGACGAGATGAGTGCCTCGCTCAAAGCGGCTCCTGACCCAGACACCAAAGCAACTGGGAGGCCTGCGCGAACCATACAAACATGGGCAAGTGTCAGAGCATGAAACCCACCTTGAGTCGGTGTTTTCGCAATGACTGCATTTCCTGCAAGTAATTGAACAAGCTCTGCATGTACCAACACACTGAGTGGATAGTTCCACGATGCAATATTTGAGACAGGACCATCGAGCGGCCTGCGATTTTCCATCTGACGATCAATTTGAGTGAGATACCACTCAACGCCATCAATGCAACGATCTACGTCGGCACACGCCGTACTCCAAGGTTTGCCAATTTCCCAAACAAGAAAAAGAGCAATGGTGTCGCGCTGTTCACGTAACAAGACCAAAGCCTGAGCCACGCGACTCTTGCGCTCATCAAGGGGAACCTTTGACCACTCTTTGTGTTGGCGCACCACACCAGCCATTGCTTCTGCGGCTTGATCACCCGACATGAGCGGTGGGCCCGGAATGACCGTTGCGTCTACTGGAGAAAGGTGAGGAGAGGTGACCCCGACGTCCATCCATTCCCCGTTCACTAAATTACATAAACGATCGGATAGAAATGCCTCGGGGGCCTCTGCTTGAGCACGAGCAAAAACATCACTCCAAGCTGTTCCAGATTTAATGAATAGCGACATGGCCTGACGCTAATACCACTTGGAAAAAACTTCCATTCCGTTTACGAACTTAAAGTGATAAACTTGGAGGGTGAACAGAATGAAACGCTTTGTGGCGCCATTAGTTGTTTTAACAGTATCGTGCACAGTCTTTATTATGAGCTTCGCTCGTTTATAACTGAGCCGAACTATTCGTCTTTCAAATTGTCAATGCCGTTGCCGATAGACATAAAGGTCGGCGCCCAAAGACCAATAAAGATTCCGAAACGCTCGCCTGAGGCACCTGCATCGCCCGCTTCTGTTCCACCCTGGGTGAACCAAATAACAATGCTTGCAATCACTGATAAAAACCCTAGTGCGTAAGAAAGATTCGCGCTATAACCGAATGACTTTAATTTTCTTAACATTAAAAACCCCTTAGAAATAAAGTCTGACAAGGAATGTCGAACAACCTTCAACGTAGTACGAAATAGCCAACAGGTTTAGCTTCTCATCAATGTTTATTGAAAAATGCAAAATCCACCTCGGCGACATAACTCATTCGATACTCCGGCGTAAAGCATCTCCATCGATGTCAACGCTCAGCCAAAGTGGCTGTTGCTGGCTCGCTAACAAGGTATCTGTGGTTGCAAAAGTCAGCGCGCCGACATCTGCTACTTCGTATAAGAACTCTCGATGCAATGCATAACTGAATACCACTGCGAAAGTTGCTTCAACTGGCACCGTTATCTGTACCTCCAAAACAATGGAGTCATCTTGGCGCATGAGATGTGTACTCACATCGCCTATTCCCTCAATTTCATGCACTCGAGCAAGATCAGCAATTTCAGGTGAATGAGAGACATCTATAGCAACTGTTGGGAACCAAGTATTGTCACCAACTAATGTTCGACCGACTTCCTCAACAATAAAGACCGGAACATTCATAACTTACTTCTGGCTTTTTGGAACTTGCTGGTGCTCACTCAATGAACACTTAAACCCGAGCAAATCGGTCGGCTTCATCACCAAAGCGCTGGCAAATTTCACTCGTCACCGACGGACGCGTTCGCGCAATGGCAGCATCGAGGTCGTCCGTGGAAAT
>JABMMV010000171.1 GCA_013205145.1 bacterium | reverse complement strand
GGAATGTTGAGCACTGCGTGAATGCGCTGGGTGATTTCAGTATTGAACCCTTCGGGTTCGTGAAAATCGGGGCGAGTTTTTTCTATTGAGAAAATGGAACCACGAACAACAACAAGGTAGCTGAGCCCGCATGCTGCAAGTTGAGGAGCAAGTTCTACTGCCATGTCTGGCGTAATGCCAGCCCACGGTGCCAGTTCATCGCACGAGAGTCGCAGCCCAATGATGGCATTGCCAATTTCTTCACGAATTTTTTCAATGATTGTTCGTGCAAACAAAGTTTTGTCTTGACCCCATGCATCATCACGATGATTAGTAAGGCCCGAAAGAAACTGCCGCACCAAACTGTGTTGACCTGCATTAATTTCCACACCATCGCACCCCGATGAAATGGCAACACGCGCAGTATGAACAAAGCCCTCAATGACTTCATCAATGTCGGCTTGTTCCATCCATTTTGGTACTTCGCGTGAGTTCACTTCAGGTACTCGGCTTGGTGCCCACAAAGGCTGCTGATGGTATGCAGAGGACCCTTGCCCGCCAGAGTGATCGAGCGATGCAATGACTAAACATTTTTCTTTGTGCAGTTCATGAGAAATTTTTTTCAGTGATTCTGCACATTGTGATGCAAGTGGCGCACGCTCGTATGGCCAGTCGCTGTGGTGAACGCTCATGCCTTCAAGCACAATCACACCGCAGCCGCCTTGTGCACGTCTCGCGTAATAGGCAATGTGCTGATCACTAAAAGTTCGTTCGTCTGTACCGAGGTTGGTGACGTGTGGTCCAAACATCACGCCGTTTGGTGCTTGGCAATTGCCAATGTCAACAGGCTGCAATAACCCCATGAAAAAGAAGTTACGACACCACGCTCAACGCACTGCGGGCAGGCTTTGAGTGGTCTTTGCTGGGCTTTGGGGTAATGGAAACAGGGCTTGCTTGGCGTGCTTCAAGAAGATCCGCTCCATGCCCCAAGACGCACTCGGGGTCTGGCCCATCGAGTGGTAACCCAGTAAAAAATTTCGCAGCCATGCAGCCGCCTTGGCACGAGTCGTAGTTGCCACATGAAGCGCAGGCACCAGCCGATTCTGGTTCACGTAAAGATGTGAACAGTTCGCTATCGCGCCAAACAGAAGTGAAACCACCAGTGTCGTGAACATTTCCTGCTTTGAATTGATCGTGCAAAACAAATGGGCAGGCATACACATCGCCAATGGGGTCAATGAGGCACACCACGCGTCCTGCGCCACACATATTGAGGCCAGGTAGAGCTTCACCTAATGCATTGAGGTGGAAAAAGGAATCGCCAGTAAGAACATTCTCGCCGTGTGCAAGAAGCCAGTTATAGATCTGTACTTGTTGTTCGTTCGTGGGGTGCAGGTCATTCCACGAATCAACGCCACGGCCAGAAGGACGCAACCGTGTAATGCGCAATTGTGCACCGTAAGAATCGGCCAGAGCTTTGAACTCATCTAACTGATCAACATTGTGCCGTGTGACCACAACGGAAATTTTAAAGGGACCAAAATTCGCCGCTTTTAAATTGTCCATGGCGCGACGCGCAATGTTGTATGAACCCTCCCCGCGAACAGGGTCGTTTGTTAAGGCATCAATACCGTCGAGGCTAATTTGTATATCTAAGTAGTCCATTGCAGCGAGGCGCTGAGCATTTTTTTCGTCAATGAACGCGCCATTGGTAGAAAACTTCACTCCGATGTCATGAGCAATGGAGTATTCAATGATGTCGAAAAAGTCGCGGCGTATCATTGGCTCGCCACCGCCGATGTTGATGTAGAACACTTGCAGATCGCGTAGTTCGTCGAGTACTGCAAAAGCTTGTTGTGTTGACAGTTCGCGATCATCGCGTTGACCACTACTTGACAAACAATGAACGCATTGCAAGTTGCACGCGTAGGTGAGTTCCCACGTGAGGCAAATAGGAGCGTCGAGCCCGCGCTTTAATTGTGTAACGAGTTGGCTAGCAGACACGAAGAATTTCCGATTTCGTCAGTTGGTTGAGTGCTTGTAAAAAAGATGCGTCGCGCTCAGTGGCAATTCCACAGGCGCGCAAGGTGTGGCCAATACTCGGATGATCGCCAAGTTCGCGCACAACTCGTACAACATCGGGGTGCTTCAAAAACACCAGGCGACGGTTGCCATAGTGATAGGCAAGGGCGCCAAAGGGTTCAGGGCGCAAGGCAACTTGCGGGTGCAATGCGCATGCTGAACTGAGAGTGAGGGTCACGAGCGGCTCAGTACACGCCGCACATGCCGTCGATGGAGATCTCCTCGACGAGCAAGTCTTCTAAAACAAGCACTTCGGCAGCAGTTTCAAGGTTTTCTTGGCTGGCTGTTTCTACGGTGGCAACGGCAACTGGTGACATGCCCAAATCGTACCGTGTGACAGAGGTCCGATGCTTGGGCTAGCGTCTCATTTATTGACGTGGCCCGCAGGGGCAAAACATAGAGGGGAAAATCGTGAAGACCAAAGCCGCAATTTTATGGGAGTTAAACACACCGTGGTCTGTTGAGGAAATTGAGCTCGATGCCCCCAAGGCCGGAGAAGTTTTAGTAAAAATCGCCGCCTCAGGAATGTGCCATAGCGACGAGCACGTGGTCACGGGTGACCTTCCCTTCGCGATGCCCATCATTGGCGGCCATGAAGGTGCCGGTGTGGTTGAAGCAGTGGGTCCAGGTGTGAGTTGGCTTGCACCTGGCGACCATGTCGTTTTCGGGTTTATTCCCGCGTGTGGTCGTTGCCCAAGTTGCAGCACAGGGCACTCGAACTTGTGCGACATGGGCGCATTGCTGGGTACCGGCAAGCAAATTTCTGATGGAACTTCGCGTCACCATGCACAAGGTCAAGATATTTCCACCATGTGCTTACTCGGAACTTTTGCGCACCACACAGTGGTCAATGAAGCATCTTGCATCAAAATTGAAAAAGATATTCCACTCGAAAAAGCTTGCTTGCTTGGTTGTGGTGTTGTTACAGGATGGGGCAGCAGTGTGTATGCCGCTGAAGTATCGCCTGGCGACACCGTGGTTGTTGTGGGTATTGGTGGCATTGGTGCAAACGCTGTGCAAGGCGCGAAACTTGCTGGTGCAAAGCACGTCATTGCTATTGACCCCATTGAATTCAAGCGTGAAAAGGCAATGCAATTTGGTGCAACGCACACTGCAGCGTCAATGGCAGAGGCACTTCCGCTCGTACAGCAAATTTCCTGGGGCACCATGGCAAACAAGGTCATTATGACCATGGGCGTCGGTAGCGGCGCAGTTATTGGAGAAGCACTTGCACTTACTGCAAAGCGCGGTCGCGTGGTTGTTACCAACATTCACCCGGCAATGGAGTACAGCGCAAGCATGAGCCTGCTCGATCTCACATTGATGGAAAAGCAAGTGGTGGGTTCACTCTTTGGTTCGGGTAACCCTCGTGCCGATATTCCAAAACTCATTAGCCTGTATCGCGAAGGACAACTCGACCTCGACGGCCTCATTACTAAGACCTACCCACTTGAAGGTATAAATGATGGCTATGACGACATGCGTAACGGAAAAAACATCCGTGGCGTGCTCGTTTATAGCTGAAATGGTTTTACCGAAAAATATTCTGAATGCGGTTCAAGAACAAGTAGTTGGTCGCCATCGTGAAATAGAGCTCACGCTGGCGGCCCTTACTGCTCGGCGCCACATTGTTCTTGAAGGGCCACCCGGTACGGGTAAGTCCACCCTTTTGCGAGCAATTGCGCAGGCAATGAACGTCGGCTTTGTTTTCGTTGAGGGCAATGCTGAGCTCACACCAGCACGCTTGGCTGGAACATTTGACCCTGCGCGAGTACTGAACGATGGCTACAAGCCCGACGCATTTCTCGATGGCCCACTTGTAGAGGCAATGCGTGCAGGGTCACTTTTGTATATCGAAGAAATCAACCGCATTCCCGAAGAAACTCTCAATGTGCTCATCACCGTTATGAGTGAGGGTGAAATTACCATTCCTCGTTTGGGCAGAATTCTTGCCGCACCTGGGTTCCAAATGATTGCAGCTATGAATCCATTCGACACTGTTGGCACAGCACGAATTTCGAGTGCTGTCTATGACCGCATGTGTCGCATAGCAGTTGCGTATCAAAGTGCGAAAGAAGAAACCAACATTGTGCATCGCGCATCACCCACCTCAAACATGCACTGGTGCTCACAGGTTGTCAACGTGGTGCGTCAGACGCGCGAACACAGCGATTTACGCATGGGCTCATCTGTGCGTGGGGCTATAGACACCGCACTTGTTGCACAGTCACTTGGTGAACTGCGCGGACTAAATGCGCAAGATGCGCTAGTGGGTCTCGATGCAGCTCTCACATCATTAAGTGGACGTGTGAAACTTCGCGAAGGTGTGGCGCGCAGCGTGGAAGAAGTCATTGCCGAAATATGGAACTCGGTGTTTGCGGTGCCATCAGAAACTGGTGACATGGGAAAAGTGACCGCCCCGACTGGGGCAACGAACTCCCACTTGTAAAAGAAGGTGCTGCTGCCCAAGCTGCTGAAGCAGAGTCAGCTAAAAAAACAAAATCACGTAGCGAGTTGCAGCGCCACAATCATTTCGAAGAGGTGTCTCCCGAGGTCGGAGAACTCAATGAATCGGCAATTGATGAAGGTATGCAGAGCGACCCCGATGCCACCATGGCATTGCTCGCCGACCTCACCGCAGCAACCGACCCAAAATTACGCGAGTTAGCAAAGAAACTTGCTGGAAGACTCATGCTCGATGTTGCGCAAAGAACTCCGCTACGCCGTCGGGGCCTTGGCAAATTTGTTACTGCAAAATATCGCGACGGTGGCGACATTGATCTTGATGCAAGCACCGATGCGTTTCGGGGCACTCAAAATGCTCGCGAAATAAATATTGAGGAACTTCGCGTGCGCACCTGGGAAAAACGAGATACTGCTCTGTGTCTTTTAGTAGACCGCAGTGG
>JABMMV010000170.1 GCA_013205145.1 bacterium | reverse complement strand
GAACAAGTAATTTCGCAACTACCGACTAGGAATTACTTTCCGGTCCTGCAGTACTGACAACCAATGACAAAAAGAATCTTCGGTGTTATACGCACCAGAGAATCCGTGTTGACGCAGCTTTGCAGTACTCAAGAACGTGTATGGCGCCA
This sequence comes from bacterium, assembly GCA_013205145.1. Classification (GTDB taxonomy): domain Bacteria; phylum Actinomycetota; class Acidimicrobiia; order Acidimicrobiales; family Ilumatobacteraceae; genus F1-20-MAGs119. Next base: position 2,873 of record JABMMV010000170.1, on the reverse strand, counting down.
ATAAGTCAGAGCCATACATAAAGCACATATCGGCGTAGTGGTGTGACTCGCCACATATCTCCTGAATAGTCAATGGACGAAGTCCATGTTCCTTCACGATTTCTTGCCACACTTCAGCGTTAGCCGGCAGGAATTCTGCAAGCGAGCATGACGTGTCCTCACCTACTTCTACTCCGAGTGTTTGTGCCATAGCTGGCCACATGGAGCGCCAATCGAACACCTCACCGTTTGTGATGTTGTAGGTCTCGCCGTGGGATTTTGGCTCAGACGCAGCCCAGCAGAGGGCTTGCGCGACGAGTCGCGTATCCACGGCTTCCCATACCCACCGCGTACCGCCTGGGAAAGCAAACGGCATTCCCAACTTCTTGCAGAGAGCTGCATACGCACCAATAACAGGCGGCAAATTCATCACCACTCCGTAGTTCGGCCCCACGATGAGTTGAGGACGCCAAATAGTAAATGCAAAACCGTGCTTTTTCGAACTTGCCCTGATGTAGTCCTCCTGCAGCCAATAAAAGTTGGCATGGTTATCGCGTGGTGCATCTTCTCGTGCAGGAATTGGAATTTCATGCAAGTGAGCACCGTATGCCTTTGTGCCCTGCAAAATGTTCACATGCTTCAGGTCACGAGCGGCAGCAGATAGTGGGTTCATGATATTTTCCATCATGGTGATATTCGTTGTCATCTGAACAGGATCGCTCCACCCTGGCATCAGACCTGGCATCTCATACACCGCTGCATACACCACATGGGTTACGTCACTCATTGATTTCATGACCGCGCTACATGCGCTTGCATCTTGCAGGTCGAGAGATAAATGCTGAAATTCTCTCGTGGAATTAACTTCGGGTCTGCGTCGCGACACGGCAACAACGTCCCATCCCTCATCTAAAAAGGTATTGACTGCTGCAGCCCCCACAAGGCCGCTTGCTCCGATAACCATAATTTTACCTGTTGTGCCCATAATCAATTAGTTCCTCTGTTTGTGTTGGAGCGAATGTACCTCATATTTTTGGAACCCAGTACCAAACTCTCACTGCCGTCTACAGTGATGCAGGCTTGAGAAAAGAGAACCAATGAGTAAGACAGTATTGATCACCGGAGCAGGTTCAGGTTTCGGTAAAGGAGCTGCAATCGCGTTGGCTGCTCGCGGTCATCATGTCATCGCAACAACGGAGACTTCAGAGCAAGCGAACGCATTGACAACTGAAGCACCACAACTTCAAGTCGAAAAAATCGACATCACTAACTCTTCAGATGTCGCAAAAATTTCAGCATGGGATATTGACGTGCTCATTAACAACGCGGGTTATGGACAAACTGGGCCAATGTCGGATGTACCCAATGATCGCCTTCGTAAAGTATTTGAAGTGAACGTCTTTGGCACAGTTGCTGTTACTCAAGCTGCTTTGCCTCGCATGGCAGCAAAAGGTTCCGGAAGAATCATCATCATGTCGTCTATTGCAGGAGTTTTAGCGGCTCCCGGATTTGGGCCATACGCAATGACTAAACACGCCCTTGAGGCAATGGGCAAAGCAATGCGGGCTGAACTTGCACCGCAAGGCATCGATGTATGTCTCATTAACCCAGCGCCGTACAACACTGGTTTCAACGATCGTATGGCTGACTCAATGTGGGAGTGGTTTGATGATTCTTCAATCAACGCGCCTGCAGCGGAAATTCACAAGATGGTTGGGCGGATGGTTACTACCAATCAAATGGATCCGATTGAGGTTGTCAATCGGCTTGTAGAACTCGTCGAAGCAGACACAACTACAGAAAATAACTTTGTTCCAGAGAACATCCGCGAGCTTTTAAACCTTTAACTCGCACATAGAAGGTTGTTTTCGTTGTACATTTGTGCAAATCAGCGCGCCAACGATTCTTCTGTTCTATAAGTTCACACCGTTAGTTGACCCTAACGCGATACGTCTTTGGCAACGCACCCTCTGTGAAGGCCTAGGCCTCAAAGGTCGCATCATCATTTCAAAGGATGGCATTAACGGAACCGTCGGTGGAGAACTCGAAGCGATAAAGAGTTACCGTCGCATCACTCGTGAATATCCCAGCTTTCACGACATCGATTGGAAGTGGTCAGACGGCATTGGTGAAGACTTCCCTCGCCTTGCAGTGCGCGTGCGAGACGAAATCGTGACGTTCGGTGTTCCTGAAGAAATAGTTGTTGACGAGTCAGGCGTTGTGGGCGGCGGAATACATCTCAAGCCTCACGAAGTTCACGCGTTAGTAGAACAACATGGGGGTGATGTCGCTTTCTTTGATGGTCGAAATGCTTTCGAGGCTCGCATCGGAAAATTTCGCGATGCCATCGTGCCTGACACTCGCACGACACCGGACTTCATACGCGAACTTGAAAGCGGCAAATACGACCACTTAAAGAACGAACCCGTAATCGCTTACTGCACTGGCGGAGTTCGGTGTGAAGTTTTGACCCTACTAATGAAGAACCGCGGATTTAATGAGGTGTACCAAACGAGTGGCGGAATTGTTCGTTATGGCGAGACGTACAAAGACGACGGCCTCTGGGAAGGCTCGCTCTACGTCTTTGATCGACGCCTCATGGTTGACTTCAGCAAAGACACCAAAGTGTTGGGAATCTGCCAAACGTGTGCAGGTCCGTCGAATCAGTTCTACAACTGCGATGTCAGCACGTGTCGAGTACGCATCATCATTTGCGATGAATGCACCAATGCAGCCGAGGGAATCCTGTGCCCCGACTGCCGGGCAAATACATAGACCTATAGAGGCGACGCAGGGAATCGAACCCTGGTACAGGGCTTTGCAGGCCCTTGCCTAAACCACTCGGCCACGTCGCCAGTTGAGGTGCACTAGGCACCACGACTCTGCAATGTTAT
>JABMMV010000169.1 GCA_013205145.1 bacterium | reverse complement strand
GTCTCAATTTCTGATTTCATCGAAGACACAAGCGCCTCAGCTTCTGTTGTCTTTCCAGTCAACTCGCCAAGTTCTGTAATTTGCCTGTATGAGTCGTCAAAGTTTGTAGCTGCCGCACCAACCCATACTGCGATTCCCAGTTTTTCAAGTTGACTTTGCAGGCTTCCCGGATCGAACGCGATCAACACCGTGGTCGGCTCAAGCGCGGCAATTGCTTCAACGCTTGGCTCGTACCCGTCGATCTTGGGTTCAAAAGCATTTGCTTGCGCAGGGAAGTTGCTGTACTTGTCAACTGCGATCAGTTGATCTCCTGCACCAATGGCATAAAGCATTTCGGTTGCCGTTGCAGACAGTGAAACTATTTTGTTTGTTGATACTTCCGGCACCGCGGTATCGGTGCTCGCTTCAGCAACGGTGTCGGCGACAGTATTGACCGCCGATTGGTCGCTTGTTCCACAGGCAGCAAACAGCAAAGCTGATGCTCCCACTGCTAAAAAGGTGCGGCGTGATACACCACGGATTTGACGAATAGATTTAAATGACATAGTTCTTCCTCCGAAGATAAATGGAGAAAAAAGAGTGGGTCGAAGGTGGGGTTCTCCCTCCTCGCGGACCGCCCTTCCTTCGAGGACTGGTAAACGCATATAGATCAGGCGACCGGACTTGCCTTCCACAGCTTCGCTGAGAAGTTTTACCGTTGCGGGACAGTGCCGGACTTTTACCGGACTTCGCTGTTTTCTATATCTCACAACTATTGCTGTGATGTAATGACTATATCAGAGAAAATTCAACTCACAAGTTTCGCAAAGCGCGAGATGCCTTCAACAATGTCATCGTCGCCCAGAGCAAACGAGAACCGTGCATAGCCAGGCGTACCAAAAGCTTCACCAGGCACGAAAGCAACCTTTGCTTGGTCGAGCACGATGTCGGCAAGGTCAAGAGTGGTATGCGCTGTGACACCGCCATATGAGCGACCGAGTAAACCCCGCACCTGTGGGAAGCAGTAGAAAGCACCTTCTGGTTCAAGACACATGACACCGGCGATATCGCTCAACATTTTGTGCATTGTTTTTCCACGACGTTCAAATGCGGTGCGCATCATCTTCACTGCTTCAAGGTCGCCACTCACTGCCGCAAGTGCAGCAACTTGCGCAACGTTTGAAACGTTGCTCGTGGAATGCGACTGGAAATTAATTGCAGCTTTCATGACATCGTCTGGGCCAATCATCCAGCCCACGCGCCAACCTGTCATTGCATATGTCTTAGCAACACCGTTCACAATGACGCATTGGTTAGCAATTTCAGGAACAAGTGTTGGCATTGAGCTGAACTGGTGCTTGCCATAAGTGAGGTGCTCGTAAATTTCATCGGTAATCACCCAGATGCCATGTTCCACCGCCCACTTTCCAATGGCAGCAACTTCTTCTGGCGGATACACGGAACCACTTGGGTTGTCGGGCGAAACGAACAACAACACTTTGGTGCGAGGCGTGCGCGCGCGTTCAAGTTGCTCCACGGTTACTCGGAAACCAGATTCTTCAGTGGTGTCGACAACCACGGGCACTCCCCCAGCCAAGGTGATGGCTTCGGGGTAGGTAGTCCAAAACGGAGCAGGGCAAATGACTTCATCACCTGGGTCGCACAAGGCGGCGAAGGCAACGAACACTGCGTACTTGCCACCGTTAGTCACCATTACCTGACTGGCCTTGCACGCAAAACCGCTGTCGCGCAGGGTTTTCACTGCAATGGCTTCACGCAACTCTGGAAGGCCCGCTGCAGGCGTGTAGCGGTGGTTCTTCACGTCGTAACACGCTTTGGCAGCAGCCTCAACAATGTGGGCAGGAGTGGGGAAATCGGGTTCGCCGGCACCAAAGCCAATGACATTTTCGCCCTTCGCTTTGAGGGCTTTCGCCTTCGCGTCGACGGCAAGGGTGGCTGATTCGGCGATGGCCGCAAGGCGAGCAGATACGCGCCCGAGTTTTGCTGAAGAGGTCATGAATGCAATGCTTGCACAGTGAGCACAATTCCCCCCCAAACAATTCGCATTCCCCAAGAACTTTTACCAGGCGATGGACGCTTCGGATGCGGGCCGTCCAAGATTCGCCCCGAGCAACTCCATGCCTTTGGCACGCGTGGAGCCCAACTTTTAGGCACTTCCCACAGACAAGCCCCCATCAAGAACCTCGTCGGCTCTATTCGCAGTGGACTAGGTGAATTATTTAACTTGCCAGACGGCTGGGAAATTGTCATGGGCAATGGCGGCTCCACCGTGTTCTGGGACGTCGCCACATTCGGCCTCATCGAGTCGCGCAGTGAGCATCTCGTCTTTGGCGAGTTCTCTTCGAAGTTTGGTGAAGCCGCAGCCGCTGCTCCACACCTTGGTCAGCCCGTCATTGTTTCTACTGATCCCGGCACGCATCCGGTCGCAAGAAAAGAAGATGTCGATGTGTACGCATTCACGCACAACGAAACATCAACTGGCGTTGCCATGCAGCTACAACGGCCTGCCTTTGCCGACGATGCATTAGTCGTTGTCGATGCAACATCTGCAGCGGGTGGTCTTCCTTGGAACCCAAGCGAAGTCGACGTGTATTACTTCGCACCGCAAAAATGTTTTGCATCCGATGGCGGGCTCTGGCTTGCTGCATGTTCACCACGCGCCCTTGAACGCATCAACTCCATTGCAGCTTCGAAGCGCTGGTGCCCCGCATCGCTCGATTTGAAAATTGCGCTCGACAACAGCGTCGCAAACCAGACCTACAACACTCCAGCACTTGGCACTCTCATTTTGCTCGATGAACAAATTTCATGGATGCTGGAAAAGGGTGGGCTCTCATGGTGTGTAGCACGTTCGCAAAAATCTGCAGATCATCTCTATTCATGGGCCACCGAGCGTTCATGGGCAGAACCCTTCGTACGCAATGCAGCCGAGCGTTCTGCTGTGGTCGGAACCATCGACCTCACCGGCGTTGAGGCCAGCGATATCAATGCGGTCCTTCGCGCCAATGGCGTTGTTGACACCGACTCGTACCGGAAATTAGGAAGAAATCAGTTGCGTGTTGGCATGTTCCCGGCAATTGACCCAGAAGATGTTGTGCAATTAACGAGGAGTATTGACTTTGTGGTGGAACAATTGGTTCCATGATTTCTAAAGACGTGCTCACTGCAAGCTGGGACGACATTGCCCCGCTACGTGACCCCGTCTTTCTCATCGCGTTGCGTGGTTGGTTCGATGTATCAAATGCGGCAACCGCAGCCATTGAGTGGTGCGTTCAAGAACGCGTTGTCACCATTGTGGGAAGCATTGACCCCGACCCATTTTTCGATTTCACCCATGAGCGACCCGAGGTGTATCTCGATGAAGATGAAGAACGCCAATTGCGGTGGCCAGAAAACAACATTTACATTGCACGTTTCCCTGAAGGCGCACGCGACCTCGTACTTCTGTCGGGCGTAGAGCCGCACATCCACTGGTCTACTTTCATCGACTGCATTGTCGACGTTGCGCAAGGCCTGAAGTGCTCTGCCGTTGTTTCACTCGGCGCCCTTGCCGACCAGGTTCCGCACACTCGCCTTCCACCCGTTGTCGGCAGCACCACCAACCCTGACCTCGCACGCAGGCTTGGCTTGTCGCAACCTCAATACCAAGGGCCAACTGGTGTTATTGGCGTCATGCAAGAACGCTTCGACCGCACCGGAATGCCTGCTGTTTCTCTCCGTGTTGGTGTTCCGCATTATCTCACCAATGCCCAACACCCGCGCTCTACCGC
>JABMMV010000168.1 GCA_013205145.1 bacterium | reverse complement strand
CGTACAGGCTCACCCGCACCTTCACCACGTGAGAATGCCGACAAGTCTTCGGGGCGGTGGTACCACGCAACGTCTTGGCGTGCAATGTTTCCATCGGCAAAAACACGAGCTACATGGCGTGCAACTACTTCAGAAACTTCTTGCAATGATGTTTCTATTCCCTCTTCGCGCAACGAAGTAACTGGGTACTCTGCAATTCCGCAGGGAACAATGTGTTCACGCATGTAGGCAAGATCTGTTTCCACGTTGAGTGCAAAACCATGCATGGTTCGGCCACGGCTGAGGCGCACGCCAATGGCACAAATTTTCCTTGGCTTATTAGCTGCAACGCCCACCCACACACCCGGATAATCGGCAAGGCGGCCAACATCATTCAGACCAAGTTCGTTGAGTGAATCGATAAGCAACTGTTCAACACGAAAGATGTAGTCGTTGGTGTCGGCGGGGCCAGCATTGCCTCCGTGTTTTGGCTGCAAATTAAGAATGGGGTAACCCACCAATTGTCCTGGACCGTGATACGTAATGTCTCCGCCACGATTGACCTTTACAAAGTCAGCACCTACATCACTTGGGACACACTTTAAATTTTTCTTGAGGTCGGTGCTTGGGCCATAAGTAAAAACATGCGGGTGTTCAAGCAACAACAGATGTTGTTCATGAGAATGTTCAAAGAGTGAACGCTGCACTGCAAATGCTTCGCGATATGGAACCTTTCCTAGCCAACGAACATGCAATGGTGAAGTCATGATGAAAGGCTGAATTACAGCTCTACAGACCAATCGCGAGTTTCAAGAATTTCTTTTGCACGCGAGAGGAAGCCAGCGGCATACGCACCGTCGAAAGCACGGTGATCCCAGCTCATTGCAAGCTTGCCCACTGGATGAATGGCAATACTTTCGCCACCATCTGGCAAATTCACGACCACTGGCTTGCGCACAATGGCATCGGTAGAAATGATGCCAACTTGTGGTTGGTTGATAACAGCCATAGTAAGAACAGAACCTGCCGAACCATTGTTTGACAAGGTGAATGTGCCGCCTTGAATTTCATCGGGTGACAACTTGCGAGATTTTGCACGTGCACCAAGGTCGCTAATTTCGCGAGCCAAAGCACGCAAACGCTTTGTTTCGGCATCGCGCACAACAGGTACTAACAGACCTTGAAAGTCGAGGTCTACTGCAATGCCAAGGTCAACATATTGGTGAACAACAAGTTCATTGCCGTCGAGCGAAGCATTGAGATGTGGGAACTCAACGAGTGCGTCGACTACTGCTCGCGAGATGAACGGTAGGTAGGTGAGGCTAAAGCCTTCTGTTTTCTTCCATTCATTCTTTACCCGCGAACGCACCACGTCGACATTTGCATAGTCAACCTCAACCACGCTGAAAGTGTGTGGGCTGACTGCCTTCGACATAATCATGTGCTCGCCGGTGAGTCTGCGAATTTTTGACAACTTGATGCGCTTCTCGCGCTCGTTGCTGTCGACTGGTGCTGCCTTTTGTGCTGGTGCTGCCATGGCCGCAGCAGGTGCAGGTGCTGCAGCAGGTGCAGGTGCTGGCGCTGGCGCTGGCGCTGGCGCAGACTTTCCGGCCTGCGCGTCGATGAGTGCCAACACGTCTTCACGTGTGATGCGCCCACCAGGCCCAGAACCTGCAATTTTTGCTACATCGAGATTGTTTTCTGAAATGAGACGCCGCACTACTGGCGACAACAACGGTGCGTCACCCGAACTAGACGCAGCTGCAACAACAACCGTCGGCGCAGGTGCAGGAGTTGGTGCAGGAGTCGGCTCTGGAGTTGGTGCAGCAACAGGTGCAGCTACAGGCTCAGGTGCTGGAGTTGCAGCTGGTGCTGGGGCAGGAGCTGCGCCGGCATCGCCCACAACGGCAATAACAGCACCAACAGGAATAGTGTCGCCCTCTTTTGCCCGCATTTCAGTAAGTATTCCCGCCACTGGCGAGGGGACTTCAGTGTCTACTTTGTCTGTCGATACTTCAAAAAGTGGTTCATCGAGAGCAACGGCATCGCCAAGTTTTTTGAACCATTTCGTGATGGTTCCTTCTGTCACTGTTTCGCCAAGTTGTGGAAGCTTCACTTCAGCCATGTCGCTGTGTCCTTACATTATTGAGGTGTTCTAAATATTTTGAAGAGGTATTACGCGTTAATGCTACGCCCGGTCATGGAGAGCATTGTTTCACCAAACAATTCGCTCAAACTTGGGTGTGGCTGAATGAACTCGGCAACTTCTGCCACCGTTGCTTCCCAGTTAACGGCCAAGTAACCACCTGACAGCTGTTCAGTGACCCAAGCGCCAACCATTTGCACACCAAGAATTTGACCGGCTGTTCCATCGGCATTCTTCTTTGCGATGACTTTCACTAGCCCGTCGGTGTCGCCAATAATCATGGCGCGGCTGTTAGCGCGAAACTGATGCTTGCCCACAACTACGTCGAAGCCTGCCGCTATGGCGCCCTCTTCGCTAAAGCCGGCCCATGCAACTTCTGGATGACAATAAATTGCCCACGGCACACGGTCGTAGTTCACTGGTGCAACAGGTTCGCCCAGAATACGCTTGACGGCGAGAATTGCTTCTGCATAGGCAACGTGAGCAAGTTGTGGCGTATTAATGATGTCGCCAACGGCAAACACGCCAGGCTCTGCAGTGGTGCAGTACTGATCGACTTCAATAAAACCGCGCTCGCTGAGCTTGACGGCGGTTCCTTGTAAGCCAAGCAGTTCGGCTGATGGACGACGCCCAACAGACACCACAACGGCATCGACTTCAAGGGTTTCGCCTTCGCCGAAAGAAACAACGGTTCCGCCAGAGCCGTTGAGAGTATGACCCTTCACGGCAACGCCAGTTTTAATGTCGATGTTCTTTTTCTTAAAGCTCTTCACCACAACGTTGGCGAGGTCGGCATCGAGGCCTGGAAGAATTTTTGGCAAGCCCTCAAGAATGGTGACCGTGCTGCCCAAGTCGGCAAATGTTGAAGCAAATTCACAACCAATGGCTCCACCACCAATAACAGCAACGCGCGCAGGCAACGTGCTGAGCATCAATACTTCATCGGAAGTCATGATGGGGCCGCCTACTTCGAACCCTGGAATGGTGCGCGGAACAGAGCCTGTAGCAAGAATGACATTTTTGCCTTGTACCTGCTGCGTGGTTCCATCGGCTGCAGTAACAGTGACGGTTTTGTTTGCACCAAGCGAACCAACGCCCAAGAGGTACGTCACTTTTTTCGATTTGGTTAAACCCGTGAGACCTTTGACCAGGCCATCAACAATTTTTTGTTTACGAGCTTGAGTGACAGAGAAGTCGACACCGTTTTGAGTGGAGTTCACACCGAACTCTGCAGAATGCAAAACATGACGATTCACCGCTGCTGTTTCTAAAAATGCTTTTGCGGGGATACACCCACGGTTCAAGCATGTTCCGCCGATGGTGTCTTTTTCCACCAGCGCCACCGACAAGCCTGCCGACGCCCCATAAAAAGCCGCGGCGTATCCGCCCGGTCCACCACCAATTACAACAAGGTCAAATGTTTCAGCCATAGCGAGACAACCGTAACCGAATTACCCCTCGGTACCCCACTGCTGTTGAGCCCCAGCGCGCAAATAGGCCACGGTGGGGGTTGCCATGGTGGGGTCGAAGGTCACCGTGCAGCGCACCTCGGCAGTGGCGGAAACCTCTTGGCACGCATCGGTTGCGGTTTGTTGCGTGAGTGGCGTAAATACCCTGCCCTCGGCCAGCATCCGCCACCCTTCAAATGCCCCCATGGCAATTGCTACCCCACGCATTGTGACCGTGACCAATGTCGCCGCGGCACTCTTTTCCACCGACTCCACCGCAACGATCATGTCGCCCAAAGTTGCCGGTGTCCCCCATGCCAGAACCTCTACACGCGGGGCATCGGTTGCTACTTGAAGCAATTTGAAACCACCAGCAAGAATAATGACGATGCCGCAGACCAAAGCGGTGAGAACGAGTTTGCGGGTGCTCATGGTTTTACAGCCTACGGCACTTCATTCCTCGCTCCATAACGTCGACACTAATGAAGAGGAATACTGTGTGCACATGCGTATTGCTGTGACGGGTTCCACTGGCCTTATTGGAAAAGCACTTCTTTCTCATCTGCACGACAACGGTCACGACACCGTTGCTCTGGTGCGGCGAACACCGCAGTCCGCATCGGAAATTCAATGGAATCCATCGCAAGGTGTACTCAATGCCGCTGACCTCGAAGGAATCAACGCAGTGGTTCACCTTGCTGGCGCCGGAATTGGCGACAAGCGCTGGACCGATTCATATAAGAAAGAAATTCTGGAAAGCCGTACGAAGAGCACTGCACTTCTCGCTACCCGCCTCGCCGAACTTCAACAACCACCATCAGTTTTTCTCTCGGGTTCTGCCATTGGCATTTATGGCCCTCGTGGCAGCGAAGAACTTGGTGAAGATGCTTCTCATGGAGACACTTTCCTCGCCGATGTGTGTAAGCAGTGGGAAAGTGCAGCAAGTCCTGCGACTACCGCCGGCATTCGTACTGCTTTTTTGCGCACCGGAATTGTGCTCAGCACAAAAGGTGGCGCACTGAAAAAACAACTTCCACTTTTCAAGCTAGGCGCTGGTGGAAAGTTTGGAAATGGCAAACAGTGGCAAAGTTGGATCTCTATTACCGATGAAGTGCGTGCAATTGCACATTTGCTCACCAGCACATTGGCTGGCCCAGTAAATCTCACGGCACCAACGCCAGTTACGAATGCCGAGTTCACGAAAACATTGGCAAAGGTGTTGCATAAGCCAGCCTTTATGGCGATTCCACCTATTGGGCCAAAACTTTTACTCGGTTCTGAACTTGCCGATGCATTGCTCTTCACTGGTCAGCGCGTGGTACCCAATGCATTGCTCGCCGATGGCTTTCGTTTTTCTCACAGCACATTGGAAGAAGCGCTACGCAACTTGTTGCTGTCGTAATCTCCACGTATGAGTACTGAGCACCAAGCAGACCTCGATGTCGTCATCGTTGGTGCTGGCCTAGCGGGTTTGTCGTGTGCAAAGCATTTGCAACGCGCTGGCAAAAAGGTTGCTATTTACGAAGCAAGTGACGGCGTAGGTGGCCGAGTTCGTACCGACGAGTTAGACGGCTACTTGCTCGATAGAGGCTTTCAAGTACTGCTGACCGCGTACCCAGAAATTGAAACAGAAGTAGACCTTGACGCGCTCGATATGAAGTATTTCTCACCGGGTGCTCTTGTACGAGTGGGCAAAAAAAATCATGTTGTCGGCGATCCACTGCGCGAACCATCGACTCTTTTTTCCACAACTTTTGCCCCCATTGGAAATGTGTTCGACAAAGTACGTATTGCAGCATTGCGCTGGAAACTCGGGCGCGGCCCCGCACGCCGGCTGCTTCAAGGTGAAGACATGTCCACTGCCGATGCTCTGCGTGAGCAAGGGTTCTCACAACGCATGGTGAGTACTTTTTTCACTCCGTTGGTGGGCGGCATTCAACTCGACCCCGATTTATCAACATCTCGTCGCATGTTCGACATCATTTTCCGCACACTGGGTAACGGCAATACAGGTGTTCCTGCCCGCGGAATGGGAGAACTCAGTAACTATCTCGCAGCTCAGCTGCTGAACGGCACTGTGCACCTTCATTCGCCTATCAGTGAAGTAACAAGCGCATACGTTACTTTGAACAACGGTGAAAAAATTCATGCACGCAGTGTGGTGGTAGCTACCGAAGGGCCAGCTGCCTCGGCATTACTCAATCTTCCACCGGTTGCATCAAGATCTGTGAGCTGTGTTTATTTTTCCGCCGATACAGCTCCTACAAAAGAAAAACTCATTGCACTAGACGGTTCACATAGTGGCCCGGTACTCAACATGGCAGTGATGAGCAATATTTCTTCGCACTATGCACCACAAGGTAAGCACCTCATTGCTGCAGCGTGCCCTGGCGTTACTACAGAATCAGAACCACAGTTGGTGAGCAAGGTAACGCAGCAACTTCTGCAGTGGTGGGGGCCACAGGTGAATACGTGGCAGCACTTACGTACCTACAGCATTGTTCATGGTCAACCCGACCAATCGCCTCCTTTTGCACCAAAGAAACCTGTGGCTCTCGCTAACGAAGTTTTCGTCTGCGGCGATCACCGCGATACAGGTTCTTCACAAGGAGCAATGTACTCAGGTAGACGCTGCGCGGTTTCTGTGCTCAAATACTTGGCATGAGCAATTTCTTTCTTGAAAGCACGCACGACAGCAACCAAAAAGTTGCGCGGGTGAGCGCAGTTATTAGTGCAAGCCCTCAAGACATTTTTGCTCTACTCGCAGACCCCGCCCAACACGCGACCATCGACGGATCGGGAAGTGTGAAATCGTCACGTGAAGAGCACCCCAATCGACTCGAACTCGGAACAAAATTTGGCATGGAGATGAAAGTAGGCGTGCCCTACAAAATCACCAATGAAGTTGTGGAGTTCATTGAGGGCGAACGCATTGCCTGGCGGCACTTTGGCGGACACATTTGGCGCTACATCTTGGTTCCTGATGGCGCGAATACCTGCGTGACAGAAGAGTTCGACTATGCACGTGCAAAGTCACCATTTTTTCTAAAGTTGGCGGGCTATCCCGACAAGAATCGTAAATCAATGGAAAAAACTCTGGAACGGATGCAGAAGTATTTCTCCACCCCTCGGTAGGCAAAATGAAATAGTGTGAGCGAGGTGAGTAACAACATCAGCCTCCCTCTCGGGTTTCATTCGTATGTCGCCAACATTGGGGTGAAAGACGACTCACAAGACTTCACTCTTGTTGTGGCTAACTCACTGTGTTCATCCGCTGGCGTGTTCACACAAAGTCGTTTTGCTGGCCCCAGCGTGACCGTCAGCCAGACCCACCTCAAAGACCTCTCTGCACGGGCAATTGTTGTTATTAGTAAAAATGCAAACGTTGCCAACGGACCCGATGGCTTAAGCGATGCACTTGAAATTGTGCAAGGCGTTGCGCAAGCCCTGCAGTGCGACCCTCACGATGTGCTCATTGCTTCTACCGGCGTCATTGGTCGCCGCTACCCCATTGAACGCATTCGCACGGGCTTGGCAGCCATACCTGCAGCAATTACCGGCAACGATGCAGTGGCTGTTGCACAGGGAATAATGACCACCGACACGGTGCACAAAATTGCAGAAGCGACTATTGCTGGTAGCAGCGCACGCATTGTGGGCGTTGCCAAAGGCGTAGGAATGATTGAGCCCAACATGGCAACCCTCATCACCATGATGTTTACCGATGCCGATGTACCCAAAGAAAAACTCAATGTCATCTTTCGTCGTGTCATCAACAAAACATTTAACTGCGTGTCTATTGATACCGATACCTCTACAAGCGATACCGCAACCATCATGGCAAGCGGGGCCGGCGCAGCAGTAGACGACGCCGCTTTCGAAAATGCCCTCTACGAAGTCGCCCTATCGCTCACCAAACAAGTTGCTCGCGACGGCGAAGGTGCAGAAACACTTATAGAGGTGTGCGTTGATTCAGCAGCAACCGATGAACAAGCAAAACGAGTAGCTAAAGCGATTGTTAATTCACCACTCGTGAAAACTGCCGTACACGGTGCAGACCCCAACTGGGGCCGCGTAGCAATGGCCGTTGGCAAATGCAACGACACCAATATCAACCAAGACGACGTAGTCATTCGCTTTGGCGCACAAGAGGTGTACCCGCACCCTGTTTCAGAAAGCGGCCTCGCACAGTTGAGTGAATACATGAAGGGCAGCGATGTGCTCATTCACGTTTCGCTGAATAACGGCACGAGCACCGCAACTGTCTGGGGATGCGACCTCACCGATGGCTACGTGCGCATTAACGCCGACTACACCACATAGTTATTTGGGTGGCATACGAATACCACCATCTACACGAATGCTCTCTGCATTCATGTAGCTGTTGGTAATGCATTCAATAACCATTGAAGCAAGCTCTTCTGGGCCGCCGAGGCGCTGTGGGAAGAGCACACCTTTTTGCAAGTTTGCTTTGAATGCTTCGCTGTTGTCACCATCACCGTAAATAGGGGTGTCAATGAGGCCCGGTGCAACTGTGTTCACACGAACACCAATGGCAGCAAGGTCACGTGCAATGGGAAGTGTCATTCCTACAATTCCGCCCTTTGAAGCGGAGTATGAAGCCTGACCAATTTGGCCGTCGAATGCTGCAACCGATGCGATGTTGACAATGGCACCACGCTCACCATATTCAAGTGGCTCAGTAACGCTCATGGCAGTTGCTGCAAGGCGAATGCAGTCGAATGAACCAATGAGGTTGATGGCAATTACTTTTTTAAATGCATCGAGGTTGGCTGCTGAATCGTACGAACCATCTTTACCAACTGTGCGTTGAGCCCAGCCAATGCCAGCAGAGTTCACAAGTACGCGTAGTGGGCCCATGGACTTTGCCATTTCCACTGCGTTGATGATGTCTTCTGTCTTGGTGACATCAACCTTGCAAAATGCTCCCCCAATTTCTTTTGCTAATTCTTGTCCCTTGTCTTCTTGAAGGTCGGCTACGACGACCTTCGCGCCACGCTTGGCGAGAAGACGGGCTGTGGCGGCACCAATTCCTGATGCTCCACCGGTCACTATTGCGCTTGCTCCTGAAATGTCCATCCTGCGAGGCTATGCCGACGCAGCAGCAACTGCCAAAGCGTCGACCAAATCATTCATTGGTTCCCCGGAATGGCCCTTCACCCAGGTGAAAAAAGTCTTTTCTGGCCCACGTTTCACCACTTCGCCAAGCAATTGCTCCCAGAGGTCTTGGTTCGCCACAGCCTGGCGCTGTGAATTTTTCCAGCCCCGGGTGAGCCAGCCCTTCCACCATTTGTCGGTAAAACACTTCACCACGTAGGTGCTGTCGGAGCGCACCTCAACAACGGTATGAATGTGGTGCAAAGAGCGCAGGGCGTCAATAACGGCATACAACTCCATGCGCTGGTTGGTACTTGGCTTTTCCGACCCCGAGCCATTGGGTGTGCCCGTGGGAGAAATTGCCCAAGCCCATCCACCGGGGCCAGGGTTTCCCGAGCAGGCTCCGTCGGTATAGACCACGGTGGCATTTTCTGGCACCGCGCTCGCCAATGGCGTTGCCCGCAGTGCACTTAAGAGCTCCCGCGTGTTCATCACAGAGTCACCAAAACCTAAATCAAGTTCCATTGCTATAGATCAT
This sequence comes from bacterium, assembly GCA_013205145.1. Taxonomy (GTDB): domain Bacteria; phylum Actinomycetota; class Acidimicrobiia; order Acidimicrobiales; family Ilumatobacteraceae; genus F1-20-MAGs119. Next base: position 3,840 of record JABMMV010000168.1, on the reverse strand, counting down.
TACCTATTTTCGCTCTAACGCTTGGCATCACGCTTCGCCTGCGAGAATAGACACATGATCTTCGACGGCTCCATGCACCAGCTTCCCGATATCGACCCCACCGAAACGAACGAGTGGATGGAGTCGCTCGACGCCGTCATCGACTCGCACGGCAAAACACGCGCTCGGTATTTACTGTCACGTTTGCTCGAACGCGCACAACAAAACCAGGTGAGTTTTCCTGCCACCGTTTCCACCCCTTATGTGAACTCCATCCCGCGCGAACAAGAACCTTGGTTTCCTGGCGATGAGCATTTAGAACGGCGCATTCGTGCGTACATTCGTTGGAATGCAGCAGTAATGGTTATTCGTGCCAACACGCGCGCTGAAGGAATTGGCGGACACCTTTCCACCTTCGCGAGTTCTGCATCACTTTATGAAATTGGTTTCAACCACTTCTTCCGCGGCAAAGACGACGGACAAGCCGGAGACCATGTTTATTTCCAAGGCCACGCCGCACCAGGTGTTTACGCACGCGCGTTTCTTGAAGGACGACTCACCACCGATGACCTCGACCATTTCCGCCGTGAAATTGGCCGCGAGGGTAAAGGTCTCTCGAGCTATCCGCATCCACGGTTAATGCCCGACTTTTGGGAATTCCCCACTGTTTCTATGGGTCTTGGACCCATTACCGCTTTGTACCACGCTCGCTTCAATCGCTATTTGTTGAATCGCAAACTTGACGACACATCGGCTAGTCGTGTGTGGGCATTTCTAGGTGACGGCGAATGCGATGAACCAGAAACACTCGGGGCAATATCGCTTGCGTCGCGTGAACATCTCGACAACTTGGTTTTTGTGGTGAACTGCAACTTGCAACGCCTCGATGGCCCGGTTCGCGGTAATGGAAAAATTATTCAAGAACTTGAAGCAACTTTTCGTGGTGCAGGCTGGAATGTCATCAAGGTCATTTGGGGTTCGAAGTGGGACGACCTACTTGCTCGCGATGTCGACGGTGTTTTGCTGAACCAAATGAACACCACGGTCGACGGCGAATTCCAGCGTTACACCGTGGAAGATGGTTCATACATTCGCGAGAACTTCTTTGGCCCCGACCCACGACTGCGTCAGATGGTGTCGCATCTTTCCGATGAGGAACTCAGCGTGTTGCCACGTGGTGGGCACGACTACCGCAAGTTGTATGCCGCCTATCGCTCGGCTGCAGAAAATTTAGGCTCAGGCCGACCCACTGCCATTTTATGCAAGACCGTGAAGGGTTGGACCCTTGGTCCCTCCATCGAAGGTCGCAATGCAACGCATCAAATTAAAAAGATGAACGCCGATCAACTACGTGCGTTACGCGATCGCTTGTACCTCCAAGATGAAATTCCCGACAGCGCACTAGAAGCCGACGAACCACCGTATTTCCGTCCTGCAGAAACAAGTGTGGAATACCAGTACATGATGGAACGCCGTCGCGCACTAGGTGGGCCAGTACCAAAACGCGTCGTTGTTGCACGTCGCCCGTTGTCGTTACCTGCCCCGGCGGTGTTTGAAGAACTGCGCGCAGGAAGTGGCGAGCAGTCTGTCAGCACCACTATGAGCTTCACGCGGCTTTTACGCAACCTGGCTCGCGACGAGAACTTTGGCCCACGCGTTGTGCCCATCATTCCCGACGAAGCACGCACCTTTGGCATGGACGCTCTTTTCCGCGAACTGCGCATTTATGCGAGCCAAGGTCAAAAGTACGAACCAGTCGACCATGACCTCTTGTTGTCGTATGTAGAAGCTTCCGATGGACAAATACTTGAAGAAGGCATTACCGAGGCAGGAAGTATGGCTTCCTTTATTGCAGCAGGAACTAGCTACGCAACTCGCGGTGTGCCCATGGTGCCTTTCTACACGTTCTACTCCATGTTTGGTTTCCAACGCGTGGGCGACCTCATTTGGCAGGCCGCCGATGCACGCACGCGAGGTTTCCTTCTTGGTGCAACTGCGGGTCGTACCACCTTGATGGGCGAAGGTCTTCAACATCAAGACGGCCACAGTTTGGTACTGGCAAGCACTGTTCCACCATGTCAGTCGTATGACCCAGCGTTTGCTTACGAAGTTGCGGCAATTATTGAAGATGGCCTCGAGCGCATGTACGGCGCCAACACAGAAGACATCTTCTACTACATCACGTTGTACAACGAGAACTACATAATGCCTGCTCAGCCCACAGCCGTTGAAGCGCAGCACATTACGCGTGGTCTGTATAAGTTTGCAGATGCACCACAAGCACCGCTGCAAGCAACAATTCTTTTTTCAGGAAGCGCACATACTGCTGCTCGCGAAGCGGCAAAAGAACTTCTCGAAAACTATGGCGTTGGAGTGGAGCTGTGGTCGGCAACTTCCTATAAAAATTTGCGCGAAGAAGCAATGAACTGCGAGCGCATTGCTCGCCTCAACCCCACACACCCACCAGCAATGCCACTTGTTACGCGGCTACTTACCGACGCTCCAGGGCCAATTGTTGCGGTAACCGATTTCATGCGTATTGTTCCCGAGCAAGTTGCCCGCTATATACCCAATAAAACGTTCGTTCCACTGGGCACCGACGGCATGGGCCGTAGCGATACTCGTGAAGCATTACGTCAGTATTTTGAAAACGATATGCCAAGTATTGTGGTCACTGTTTTACATGCTTTGCAACAAGATGGAAAAGTTGCGCCAGACGTAGTAGAAAAAGCACTAGACAAATACAACATTGCACCAAACAGCCCTTCACCCTTTATGTATTAAGAGAACATCATGAGCACAGGAACCCTTTACATCACTGGCGACACAGCGGCCGACAAGTTGCTCAACAGCAATGGAACCGCTCTGCTTATTGGAATGTTGCTCGACCAGCAAGTACCAATGGAGTGGGCATTCAAAGGGCCAGCCACCATTAAAGAGCGTCTTGGTCATCTTGACCCGAAGAAAATTTCTCTCATTGACGTCGAAGACTTCGTGTCGATGTGCTGTACAAAACCAGCAATTCACCGCTTCCCTGCTTCGATGAGCCGGCGCATTCACGAACTGTGTTGCATCATTGCTCGCGAGTACAAAAATAAAGGTGAAAATATGTGGGCCGGTGTCACCGACGCGGCTTTGCTCACCGAGCGCCTTCGGGTACTTCCCGGGTTCGGCGAAGAAAAAGCGCAAATCTTTATTGCACTTCTCGGCAAGCGCATGGGTGTTGTTCCAAAAAATTGGAAAACCGAAGCCGGAGTGTTTGGCGATGCAAACCCCCGCACTGTTGCCGACATCACTTCTCCTGAAACGCTGCTCATGGTGCGCACCTGGAAAAAAGCAGAAAAGGCCGCAGCACGCGATAAGCAGAGCCGCCCTTTGAAAGCTAAAATCAACAAATGACCACTCTCGTTACCGGTGGTGCTGGCTACATCGGGTCTCATACTGTGCGACAACTGGTGAACGCCGGACGCGACGTTGTTGCATTCGACTCCCTTGAACTTGGTCATCGTGAAGCACTCTTGGGTACAGAGTTGGTTGTAGGAAACATCGCAAACCAAGATCTCATCACATCGACTTGCAAGAAATACGGCGTTACCGAAGTCATTCACTTTGCCGCTTATAAAAGCGTTGGTGAATCGATGAGTAACCCTGGTCGATATTTTTCCAACAATGTCACTGGCTCAACTTTGCTCGTAGAGGCGCTTGCGCAAGCCGGGGTCGACAAAGTCGTTTTCTCATCTTCTGCGTCGGTATATGGAACACCTGAAACAGTTCCTGTTCGCGAAGATGCACCACTACGCCCCGAAAGCGTGTACGCCGAAACGAAATACATGACCGAGCGCATGTTGCACTGGTTTAGCG
>JABMMV010000167.1 GCA_013205145.1 bacterium | reverse complement strand
CTCACGACCTACGCATTACGAGTGCGTTGCTCTACCGACTGAGCTACCTGGGCAAGGACTTCACTTTATCGTCAAGAGGCGAAGGCGCATGATTCGCGGGTCGTCTTCCCCCAGAAATTCAAGGAGTTCGTCCGAAGATGGGGGCATTGAGATTCCTGCTTGGTCGTGCGGGAAACTGCTGGGCTAATTCGAGTACCTGCTCTAACTCTTCACCCTTAGTACCTGTCGAACTGCTGTGATGACGCATCCGCTTTTCTAGATGAATGTCAATGGCAAAACCAGCCGCACTAACTATGCGCTCCAAGGTTTCAATTTTAGGAACCTTGCTTCCCGATTCATATGCGGCAAGTGCAGAGTGGGAAGTGTTGGCCAGTCGTGCAAGCTCGCTCACGGTGAGGCCCGATTGTTGACGAGCATTTTTAATTGCATTGTGAATATTCATGGTAATTCAGAAGATACCAAAGAGGTGTCAGTTGAAAACTACAAAAGTTCAGCGCCACGCACAATGGGGAGGCGCAGGAAAAGCGATTGTAAGAGAAGGGTTTCATTGGCGTTGAGCCCGAGGTTGTGCATTGCGGTGTGGATGTGGGCAACTGCTTCAGCGTAGTCGTGAGTTTTGTGTGCGTTGTGAGCATGCGACATTGCATCGCGGTACACGCCAGCGAGTACGGCAAGGCCACTGCGAAGTTCATCGCTGCGGAAGCGACGCACTTGGCGCTTGTGGGCATCGAGTAAAGCTTTGCGGCCACTGCCACGTTCGCCGGTTGCTTTCACACGTTTTTCAAGTTCTTCAATTTCCAATTTGTGTTGTTCTTCAAGCGGAACTGTTGCCGCTTCAATGCGTTGCAAGATGTCGTCAACAAGTCTAAAAGCAACAGAGCCAGAACCATCGAGTGATGTAGGAACATCGCTGAACGCCAAGCGACGTGCTGCGTATGCACCATCTTTTGCAAGTAGTCGTGCGCGTTCAATGCTTCCTGCTGCACCGTAAGAAGCTGACTGCGCGGTGGCTTGTGCAATGCCTTCAGAAATGAGCTGTGCCTCAATGATGTTGGGGCTCACTTCGCCGAACTGAACGACAACGCAACGAGAAGCAACAGTGACGAGGCTGGGAACCAATGAGTCGGCAAGAAGAATGAAAACAACATGTGCAGTTGGCTCTTCAAATGTTTTGAGCAAGCGAACCACAGCAGCTTCAGCCATGAGATGCACTTCATGCAAGATGATGATTTTGAGAGCAGATTCAATAGGGCTGCGTGATGCGGACTCGACAATATCTTGTGCCATCTCGGCAGAGATAGATGCACCTTCACGCCAAATTTCGTGCACGTCGGCAAAACCTTGTTGAGCAATGAGGCGACCTTCACGCGACGAAGGGTCGGCAGCACCGGTGATCAGTGTGGTCGCAAATGCACGGGCGGCTTCATCTTTGCCGCAGCCCTCGGGGCCAACGAGCAGAAAACCATGAACAGGGTGTTCGGTAAGGCGCTGGAGAAGTTCAACAGCATGGGGCTGACCAATAACGGCATCCCACATTGAACTCACCGCGGTGTTACTCATGAGTGCAATGTAAAGGATGGATGTGCCACTACCGCGGCAAAAATTTTTTCTTCCACCATGTCTTTTGGCTCGAGACCATCAATGAGTATCCATCGTGCCGGGTCTTTGGCAGCCAGTTCAGCAAAGCCTGCACCAATGCGGGCAAAGAAGTCGGCGCCTTCACGCTCAAAGCGATCGAGGTTGCGCTTGGCTAAGCGAGTGTTTGCTTCCTCGGTTGGAATTTGGATCCATACCACAATGTCGGGCAACACATTGTTGAGCGCCCATGTGTTGATACTGAGCAAGGTGTCAACATCAAGACCTCGCCCGTAGCCCTGGTAGGCGAGTGTGGAATACACACTGCGGTCACTTACCACGTGTTGCCCGCGTTGGAGTGCGGGCTCAATGAGCTCGCTCATGTGCTGTGCGCGGTCGGCGGTCATGAGCAGAAGTTCAGTGCGCGAGTTGAGGTCGGTGTTTTCTGGGTCGGCCAAAATGCTGCGCAACAGTGCACCAATGCGAGTGCCACCTGGTTCACGAGTGGCAACAGCATTAATTTTTTCTGCAAGGCGTGTGACGTGCGTGCTCTTGCCGCAACCTTCTAGCCCTTCAAAGGCAATGTAGGTGCCGCGAGTGGTCATGAGTCGTCGGCACTCTTTTTAGGTTTTTTCGCAGCAGCCTTTTTCGCTGGGGCTTTTTTAGTGGCAGCTTTTTTCACCGGGGCTTTTTTAGCAGCAGCTTTCTTAGTTGGTGCTTTCTTCGCCGCAACTTTCTTTGCGCCGCGCTTTTTGGGTGCGCCACCGTTTTCCTCTATATATTCACGACGCAACTGCAAAAGTTCATATGCGCGCTCGGGGTTCATGTCTTGCAAAATGTCGCCACGCTTTAAGCCGGCATTGGTTTCACCGTCGGTGACGTATTCGCCAAAGCGACCTTCTTTTGCAACAACGGGTTTTCCGCTCACGGGGTCGTTGCCGAATTCTTTCAGCGGCGGTTTCGGCGCAGCGCGCCCGCGACCAAATACTCGAGGTGTTGCCAATAGTGCGAGAGCTTCTTCCAAGTTGACGGAGAGAATTTGCTCTTCATTTTGCAGAGTACGGCTGTCTTTACCTTTTGATATGTAGGGGCCGAAACGACCGTTTTGGGCGGTGATGATTTCACCGTCCACCGGGTCGTGGCCCACTGTTCGCGGGAGTGAGAGCAGGTCCTCTGCATCTTTCATGGTAAGACGATCAACATTCATAGTGCTAAATAGCGACACCATTTTTGGTTTCTCTAAACCAGGCGGCAAGTTGTCTGGGGTACCCCATTGCACGTATGCGCCGTAGCGACCAGTTTTTGCAAAGACAGGGAACCCGTCTATTTGGCCAATGGGCTCGTCGCCTTTCGGTGCAGCAAGAAGCTGCAAGGCAACTTCCAACGTGAGGTCTTCAGGTGTCATGGTGTCGGGTACGCCAGCAGTGTTTTCGAGGCTGCGTACGTATGGGCCGAATTTGCCAGGCTTTACATAGACGTCTTCACCGTCGGCGGGGTTCTTGCCCAATATAAAGGTGTTAATTGCAGCGGCATCAATTTCGTCGAGGTTGTTGGCAACGATGCGCTTCAAGCCGAGGTCGTTGGCTACTTCATTGCCGTTGTTGTCGAGAGCACCAAAGTAGAAGTGTTGTAACCAGGCTTCACGGCCTTGTTCTCCGCGAGCAATGGCGTCGAGGTCTTCTTCCACCGAGGCGGTGAAGCCATAGTCAACGAGCGTGCCGAAGTGTTCTTCAAGCAAACGAATAACCGAGAAGGCTGTCCAGGTGGGAACAAGTGCAGTTCCTTTTTTACGCAGGTAGTCGCCGCGGTCGACCATGGTGGAAATAATGGAAGCCCATGTTGATGGGCGGCCAATACCAAGTTCTTCGAGTTTTTTCACGAGTGATGCTTCGGTGTAGCGCGCTGGTGGTGAGGTTGCATGTGAATTGCTGGTGTACTGAAGAACAGAAATTGATTGCCCAGCCTTCATTGCTGGCAGCAATACCGACTCATCATTTTTTGCATCGGCTTTGTCGTCGGTGGCGTCGTCTTCGGGAAGATCTTCGTAGGCCATGCGATAGCCCTTGAAGTTAATAGTGGTTCCGCTTGCAGAAAATGCACAATGGGAAGATGCGGCGTCAGACGCGGTGACTTCCAAACGCACGCTGACGGTAACGCCCGTTGCGTCGGCCATTTGCGAAGCAAGTGTGCGCTGCCAAACAAGGCGGTAAAGCGCTGCTTCTTGTTTTGACTTGAAGCTGCTTTCCACTTGTTCTGGTGCTCGCATCGGCAAGGTGGGGCGAATGGCTTCGTGAGCTTCTTGTGCATTTTTAATTTTCGAAGTGAAAATACGTGGCGAAGGTGAAAGTGCTTCATTGCCATAAGTACTGCGAATGGTGTCGCGCACTTCGCCCATTGCGTCGGCGCTCAAAGTAACGGAGTCGGTACGCATGTAAGTGATGAATCCATTTTCGTACAAGCTCTGAGCAATGCTCATGACCTGACGACCAGAGAGGCGTAGCTTGCGGCCAGCTTCTTGTTGCAAGGTGCTCGTCATGAACGGTGCTTTAGAAGAAGAGCGGTAAGGCTTGTCTTCAACACTGGTCACGCTGAGCGACTTGCCGGTGAGACCAGCAAGAAGTTCTTGACCCTGTTTTTCAGTGACAACAACAACGTCACCTTTTACAGCACCGTTGCTGTCGAAGTCTTTACCTGTTGCAATGCGTAGTGAGTTCAATGCAACGAGGCGTGCAGTGAATTGCGGTGCGGTATCGGCAAGTGCGTCGATATCGAAATAGACAGCAGAGTTGAACGCAATGCGTTCACGTTCACGTTCCACAATGAGGCGCAACGCTGGGCTTTGTACACGACCAGCCGAAAGGCCACGGTTCACACGCCGCCACAAAACAGGCGAAAGTTCATATCCATATAAACGGTCGAGAACGCGGCGGGTTTCTGCTGCGTCGACTAAGTGGCGGTCGATCTTGCGGGGGTGGGCAACGGCGTGCTCAATGGCAGACTTTGTAATTTCGTGGAACACCATGCGGTGGCATTCCACCTTGGGCTTCAGGTATTCCTCGAGGTGGGCAGAAATGGCCTCTCCCTCGCGGTCTTCGTCGGTTGCGAGATACACAACCGTGGCGTTCTTCAGATCGGCCTTCAGGTCTTTCACAATTTGCTTGCCACGCTCGGTGAGTTCGTAGGCAGCCTTGAAATGATTGTCTACATCGACCGCTAACCCCTTGCTGGGGAGGTCGGCAATGTGGCCCACAGAGGCTCGAACGATGTACTCGCTTCCGAGGAACTGAGAGATGGTTTTGGCCTTAGCAGGCGATTCGACGATGACGAGTGGTTTTCCCATATGGTCTGTATCTGCTAGGTCAATTCTGAGGCGTTGTCAAGCCATAGGGATAAAACCCTTATACAGCAGGGCTTTCAAAATCGCGTTGATGACCCTCTACGTCAATCTTGGGCAGGATGCGGTCGAGCCATTTCGGAATCCACCAGTTGCGAGACCCGAGTAATTCCATGGTGGCCGGCACGAGGACCATGCGCACAATGGTGGCGTCAATGAAGACGGCAAAAGCCATGCCCAAACCGAAGAGTTTCAGCTGGCGATCATCACCCAAAACGAAGGCAGCAAAGACGCACACCATGATGAGTGCAGCTGCTGTAATGACTCGGGCGGTGGCGGCGAGGCCGTCGGCCACAGCTGAGGCGTTGTCGCCAGTGCGGTCGTATTCCTCTTTTATACGTGAGAGCAAAAACACCTCGTAATCCATTGATAATCCGAAGACAATGGCGAAAAGCATCATCGGCGCCCATGACTCCACGGGGCCTGCTTTATCGACCCCAATGAGGTCTTTGCCCCAGCCCCATTGGAAGACAGCCACAATGAGGCCGTATGCCGCACCGATGGAAAGAAGGTTCATGATGACGGCTTTAAGGGGAACGAGGAGACTTCGGAAAACAGCCATTAATAAGAGGAATGACAAAATGAGAACTGCGCCAATGAGATACGGCAAACGACCGCCGATGTAGTCGGCAAAGTCAACGCTGGCGGCAGTGAACCCGCCCACTTTGGCGGTGACGCCCGTTGCGGGAATGATGTCGTCACGCAAGGTGTGAACAAGTTGGGTGGTCTCTTTTTCTTGCGGCGAACTCTTCGGATAGACCACCACGATTGCAAGTGGTTGGCCATCAATTTGTGTTGATGTGCCTGCTGCGCCGAGCGGGCTTGGGGTAGCAAAGGCAACGTTTTCTGCCTGTGAGAGAGTGCCAGCAAATGCCAACAACTTTTCTGGTGAAGCAGCGGTGTCGCCTTGAACCGTGACGAAAAGTGGGCCGTTGACGCCGGGGCCAAAACCTTCAGCGAGAAGGTCGTAGGCCTGACGCACTGTTGTTTCTTCTGGTTGGTTGCCCGTGTCGCCAAAGCCGAGGCGAATGCTAAAGAGCGGAATAGAGAGAAGCACCAAAACACTTGCCGAAGAAATGAGCGCGGTCCATGGGCGGCGCTGAACGAAACGACTCCATCGGAACCAAAACGTGAGCTCGCGAGCTTTAGCAACGCGCACGGGAATAGGTGTGCGAAGCGAACGGAAAACAAAACTCAATGCAGTAATAGCTACCGCACCCACAAGACCAAGCAAGAGGACGGGCAGCGAGTGGAAGATAATTGCAGCGAGTGCAGAGAGCACCAGCACAATGAGTGCAGCAATAGCGGCACGTGTAGTTACATCGATGCGATGTTTCACCATGCCAAGAAGTGCTGGTAGCAAAGTAATAGATGCCAGCATCATTACAAGAACGCCAATAGCCGCTCCTGTTGCAAGGCCGCGTACAAACGACAAGCCCATGACGTACAAACCGAGAAGTGAAATGATGACAGTGACACCAGCAAAAAGAACTGCTCTGCCGCTTGTATTAACCGCATCTACTACAGCTTCTTCTACAGACATTCCTGCCTGTAAGCCTTCGCGGTATCGCGTCACAATGAACAATGCGTAGTCGATACCGACACCAAGACCCACCATTGCCACCATCGATGTTGTGAAGTCGGGCATCAATGTTGCATGACTCAAAATGGTGACAGTGCTGACGGCAATACCTAAACCAAGAAGTGCAGTACCAATGGGCAGACCCATGGCGAGCACAGATCCAAAAGCAAGAACGAGAATAACAATGGCGGCAAGAATGCCGAGCGCTTCACTTTCCGGCACAGCGAACTTGGCAAAAATTTCACCGCCGTATTCCACCTGCACTCCATTGACATTGGTAAGAGTGGTGTCGCCAATTTCTTGCACCTCGTCGGCGAAGGTAATTCCTTCTGCTTGGCTTCTGTTGCTGATGTCTAAACGAGCAAATGCAATTTTTTCCGATTCGCTGACCTGTTGCGGGTTGTCGTATGGGCTCATGGTGTCGACGCCCTCAATGGTTTCCACTTGAGCAAGAAACGTTGCCATGGCATCTTTTAAGCCTGGTGCGTTCAGACCCTCGTCACTTTTGAAGACCACTGTTGCTGAGAAGCCGGCTTTGTTGGGGTTCGCTTTTTCGAGAAGTTCTTGAACTTCACGCGACTCACTCTTTGGCAATACGAAATCAGTACGGAAGTTGCCCTTCATGGCGCTCGATGCCGCAGCGACAATGAAAAAGAGGGGGATCCAGATTCCGAATACAACAATGCGGCGTCGGCGCACGCAAAACCGGGCAAGTGAACTCAACATGGGGTGCCTTTCGAACAAGAACTCGTCACAGGTTATGGGATTAGCCATTAGCGTTTGTACCAATGCACGAAGAAAACGCACATGCGTGGCGAGTGAAGCGCCTCGACCGAGGGTGGAGCACACTTTTGGCGCACGATGGCAGCGAAATGCGCGTGCGAAACATCGGTGCAGAAGTAGCGGTGGGTGACTATGTGACCATTGACACAAATGAAGAACGCGTGAGTGAAGTGTTGCTACGCAAGTCGGCCATTATTCGCCGGGCATCATTTGAAGGCGCGCGTGCAACCTCGCACGTAGTTGCAGCAAATATCGACACGGTGTTTTTATTGCACGCAGCACCATCTGGGGTGAACCCACGCCGATTAGAGCGAGAACTCATTTTGGCCTTCGACAGTGGGGCAATACCGGTTGTTCTTCTTACGAAATCAGATGCAGTTGATGCAGAAACAATTGCCGCACTCACCGAAGTAGTGCGCGAAGTTGCTCCCGATGTAGCAGTGCACGGGCTGAGCTCTCGCCAACAAGAAACTTTGGAAGTTCTGCACCAGTACACAAGCAATAACGAAACTATTGTGCTCTTAGGAGCAAGTGGAGTGGGCAAGTCGACCCTGGTGAATGCACTTGTGGGTGCACGGGTACAGAATGTGGGTGAAGTGCGCGAAGGCGACCAACGCGGTCGACACACCACGGTTGCTGCAGATCTTGTGGAAATTCCAAGTGGTGGGTGGCTTATTGATACGCCTGGCTTGCGTGCGTTGAGTTTGTGGACGAGTGGTCATGGTATTGAAAAGGCCTTTGCCGACGTGTTCGCATTGTCAGAGAAATGTCGATTCCGTGATTGCAAACACGAAGATGAACCAGAGTGCGCTGTGCAAAATGCAATTAATGGCAACACGCTTTCGCCGCTACGACTCGACAGCATGAAACGTCTCATTGCAGAAGAAGTTGCATTGGAAGACGAGCAACGTGAGCGCGAAAAAGCAAGCGATAAGCGTGGTTTTCGCAAACCTAAAGCTCAATAAAGGGTCATTACCTTGCACGTCGTAGACGACGTACTACCGTTAAGGGATGCCCCAAACTCTTGTTGTGTTAGCTGCTGGTATGGGTGCGCGTTATGGCGGCCTGAAGCAAATTGACCCCATGGGCCCAACGGGTGAAACCATTCTCGACTACTCGGTGTTCGATGCGTTGCGAGCAGGGTTTAGCAAGGTCGTATTCATTATTCGCCCCGATTTTGAGTCTGACTTTCGCAACAATGTCTCGTCGAAGTTTGAGCATCTTGTAGATGTGCAATATGCATTTCAAACACTCGACAAACTGCCGAGCGGCTGGAGTATTCCCGCAGGTCGTGAAAAGCCTTGGGGCACAACGCATGCCATTTTGTGTGCAGCAGATGTGGTGAAGGAAAACTTTGCAGTCATTAACGCCGATGACTTCTACGGCCAAGAGTCGTACGGCGTATTGAACAATGAACTATCTGGTGTCAACTCGTCTGCGAATACTTTTTCGATGGTGGGCTTCACCTTGCGCAATACTCTGTCCGACCACGGGTCGGTAGCGCGGGGAGTATGCACGACCGATGAAAATGCATTGCTCACCCACATTGATGAAATGACAAATCTCAGTCGCAAAGGAAATGGTGCTGTTTATACGCAAGTTGACGGCGGCACTGTGAACCTCACGGGCGACGAATCTGTGTCGATGAACATGTGGGGGTTCACCCCGCGATTGTTCGACCATCTCGACCGCGTTTTCCAAGAGTTTTTGCGAACGGCAGGTAATGAATTGAAGAGCGAGTGTTTCATTCCGCTCACCGTTGGCCAACTCATTGCTGAGAAACACGTCACGTGCAAAGTTCTGCGGAGTAACTCCACATGGTTTGGCGTGACATATAAAGAGGACAAAGAGATTGTTCAGGGGTCAATTGCTGCTCTTGTTGAAAAAGGAAAATACCCAAAGCGCCTGTGGGGCTAGTTCTCCCTTCGTAGTCATCAATCGCTAAGCAGTACGGTAGAGACATGGATTTTGCACTTACACCTCGTTGCTTGGAATACCGTGAAAAATTGCTCGCCTTTATGGACGAGATGATCTACCCCAATGAAGAACTGTACGAAGAGCAGTTGCGTGAAGCGGGCAACCCTCATGCACAGCCGCCAATTATGGAGGAACTCAAGAAGGAAGCCCGCAAGCGTGGACTATGGAACCTTTTCCAACCACATAAAGAGTGGGGTCCTGGTTTAACCAATGCGGAGTACGCACCGCTTGCAGAAATTCTTGGTCGTTCGAGCATCGCTTCTGAGTCGTGCAACTGCAACGCTCCCGACACCGGCAACATGGAAGTACTTACCATGTTTGGTACGCCAGAACAGCAAGACCTCTGGTTGCGCCCGTTGCTTGAAGGCGAAATTCGTTCTGCATTTGCTATGACTGAACCTGCCGTTGCTTCAAGTGACGCCACCAACATTTCGCTCAGCATTGAGCGCGATGGTGACCACTATGTATTGAATGGCCGCAAGTGGTGGACCTCCAATGCGTTTCACCCCAATACAAAAATTCTTATTGTGATGGGTAAGACCGACCCGAAGGCAGCGCCTCACCAACAGCAGAGCCAAATTTTGGTTCCTATTGATACGCCGGGCGTTACCTTGAAGCGTAACCTCACCGTGTTTGGCTATATCGACCAAGAAGGTCACGCCGAAACAATTTTCGAAAACGTGCGAGTTCCTGTGAGCAACCTCATTGCCAACGAAGGCGATGGCTTCATGATTAGCCAAGCACGCCTCGGACCTGGACGTATTCATCACTGCATGCGCACCATTGGTGCAGCAGAACGTGCACTGGAAATGTTGTGTCAGCGCGCTTTGAGCCGCACCACATTTGGTAAGCGAGTAGCAGAGCGTTCAAACATCCAAGACTGGATTGCTGAAGCACGTATTGACCTCGAGATGATTCGTCTCTTGACCATGAAAACCGCTTGGCTCATGGACACCGTTGGCAACAAGGGAGCACGTACAGAAATTGCGGCAATCAAAGTTGCAGCACCAGTGATGGCGCTGAAAATTATTGATCGAGCCATTCAAGTACACGGTGCAGGCGGAATTAGCCAAGACTTCCCATTGGCCCGCATGTATGCGCACATTCGCTCACTGCGCTTGGCCGACGGGCCAGACGAAGTGCACAAAATGATTATTTCGCGTGCAGAACTACGTAAGTACGATCCATCATTTCGTACCGACGGTGTGAGCGCCGCTGCCCCAGGTGGTGGTCGGGGCTAGATCTAGCCCCACCATGGCGCCTCCGGTACCTGAGGCACCAACAAAAGTAGTTGCTTGATGAATATCGGCAAACTGCTTCACAATGGCGAGTCCTAAACCAGAACCGGGCATGGCTCGGGTTGCTGCTGCGCGATAAAAACGATCGAAAACAAATTGGCGATCTTCGGGAGCAATACCAGGCCCCGAGTCGTGCACTTCAATGCGGGTTCCCTTAATGAAGACATCAATTTTGCTTCCCGCTGGGCTGAACTTGATGGCATTGTCAATGAGATTCGAAAGTGCTCTATCGAACTGTGATGGGCGCACCAGTACATGTGCTGGAGTTGTGAAGTGCAGCTCGACTATTCGACCCGAGCGTCGTTGTGCGCGTTCAGCAACTTCTTGAACCACTTCAGCAATATCTATTTCAACGGGGTCTTCCGAAGAGCGTTGGTCTGAGGCAAGTGCAGACAGTTCGCTCGATAGTGCTGTGAGTTCATCGATCTCGGCACGAATGTCGTGAATAATTGCTTCACGAGTGTGTTGTGGCAGGTCGGTGCGCTCAAGAAGTTCTGAGTTTGCACGCAGGCTCGTGAGAGGAGTGCGCAGTTCATGACTTGCATCTTGAACCAATTGCTTTTGCTGGGCAACTGAGTTACCAAGCGCTTGCAACATGGTATTGAAACTCGTTACCAGGTCGGCAATTTCACCGCTTGCTTTAATATTGATGAGCTGCGACGTATCTTGAGAAGCAGCAATACCTACAGCGGTTGCTGATAACTGTTCAATGGGCTTGGTTGTGCGGCGTGCAATTAACCAGCCTGCAGTAGCTGCCATCACAATGCTACCAAGGCCGAACACAATGAGCCAAGTGCGCATTCCGGCACGCGCATCTTCAATATCGGTAATGTCGCGGCCTAGTTGTAATGCGCCACCACTGGGTAATGACACAGTAAGTACGCGATATGAACTGCCCTGAACATTGGTGTTGTACAACAAGCTCAAACCGTCGGTTGCGCTTTGCGCGAGCTCAAGTTCGTCTGCATGTACTACTAATTCAGATGGGCCAAGACTTGCCAAAATCCTTCCGTTGAAGCCAATGACTTGAGTAATGGCATCAAATTCTGGTTGTAAAAGTGTGGACCCAAGCGGTGAAGACTGGCGACCCGGAAAACGTGGTCGTTCAAAGTCGCGGTTGATTTCGCGCACAATGGTGCTTGCGCGAGCCGAGAGCGACGCATCAACCTGTGAGCGCAATTCATGACTCGCAATAATGTATGCACCAGCTGCAAGTGTGCCCACGGCAACGAATGCAATGCCGCCGGTAGCAATGGCAAGACGTGAACGCAAAGTCATTGTTAGGCCTTCACCGTGTAGCCAACTCCGCGAATGGTGTACAACACCCGCGACTCGCCACCTTCTTCGGTTTTACGCCGTAGGTAGCCAATGTAAACATCAAGAGACTTTGAGCCGGTTTCAAAATCAAAGCCCCAAATTTCTTCGTACAACTGTTCGCGCGTGACAACAAGACCACTACGCAACATGAGTGCTTCTAAAAGATCAAATTCGGTTTTCGTTAAACTGAGGGGGCGCTCTCCACGAAGCACTTCACGTCGTGCAGCATCGAGAGAGAGGTCGCCAACGCGCAGCACCGTATTTGCACCTGCTGGTTCGCGGCGCCGCAGAAGTGCGCGCACGCGTGCAAGAAGTTCATCAATGGAAAATGGTTTCACCAAATAGTCATCGGCGCCAGCATCGAGCCCAGCTACACGGTCGTTCACTTCGTGCTTGGCAGTAAGGAGCAAAATAGGAACGCGAATGCCCCGCGTGCGTACTTCACGACACACAGTCATGCCGTCGGCAAAGGGCATCATGACATCCATAACAACAACATCGGGCGGCGTTTTGGTAATAAAGGCAAGTGCCGCAGCACCATCGTTCACCATGCTCACGCGATAACCCTCTAGTTCGAGCACGCGTTGAACAGCAGAACGCACCGCTGGGTCATCTTCGGCAATGAGCACATGTGATGAAACCTGATTAGTTCCAGGTTTTTGCGGTGAAGCCATAGTGATTACGGT
The DNA here is from genome assembly GCA_013205145.1 of bacterium. GTDB lineage: Bacteria > Actinomycetota > Acidimicrobiia > Acidimicrobiales > Ilumatobacteraceae > F1-20-MAGs119. The sequence goes on along the minus strand of JABMMV010000167.1, from coordinate 3,961 downwards.
ACTCAGACCCGTTGCTCACCGCGTGCCACTACCGACGCATTCTTTATCAATATTTACTATTGGCGTCGTCAATAACGCTGACCGCGAGGTCGAACCCGGTGGTAGCAAGCCGTGAACGAATAGATGCCTGTGAGCAGACGACAACGCATGAAACCTCACTGGTGCGCAATTTTCCAGCAAAACCCATCAGAATTCCAATGCCAGCATCGTCGAGCATGGTGAGATCGTTTACATTGACGACGAAAGGTGTGTTGGGGTGCTCTTGTGTTGCTTTATTTAACATGTCACTGAAATGAGGCAGGGTAGACAAGGCGACCTCGCCGCTCAGACGAAGAACCACCACTCCTTCATTGACGATGGCCTCTACATGTAATTGCATGAAGTGACAATATCGGCATTCCGTTACGGCTCGGTGAGCATGGCAACATGTGCCCGCAAAGTGAGAGATGGGATGAAGGGCCCAAGGAGCGGCAACGAGGTGTTTTCCTCAAAAGTTATGGAAACTTGGGTAATGCCATCGGAGTTGGTTGCAACAACAGACGATGCCGCAAATCCGTTCTGTGCAGCGATTTCTTGTGCAGCCAATTGCGGGTCGGGGGAAACCGAGGCATAGCGAGCCGCATTGCGTGCCACTTCCCACAGTGCAAGTTGTTGCCGGGCAACAATGGCAAATTGGGCAATGAGCATGACGAATACAACAAGCAAGGGAAGTGCTAGAGCAAACTCAATAGTTGCTTGACCCTTTTCATTTTTGCTACCCAACATCAACAGAGGCTTTGTCTACAACCTTGTTGAAAACATTGTCGAACAGTTCACCAATGCGGCCCGCGCCACCCCCTGCAGTAGCCCAAGTAATAACAAGCACGGCTATGACAGCGGCGGCAAGAAGAATAAGTGCGTACTCGGTGGTTGCCTGGCCGTCATCGTCATGATGTTGCCCAAAAAAGTGTTGAACAAACCGCTGTATGTAGAAGTTGCTGTAAGAAATCATGATGCCTCCATTGCGTGAATTAGCTCAGTGTGAGCGATGAAAGTGCCCCAATGAGAATGGGCACGATAGAGAGAGTGACGAATGAAGGGAGAACGCACAGCACGAGAGGAAAGGCCATGCGAACAGGAAGCTTTGCGGCGTCTTCTTGTGCAATGCGGCGCCGTTCACAATGTGCTTCATGCGAAAGTCGTTCGAGTAATGGTGCAAGGGGGAGCCCGTCACGTTCCGATGCAGCAAGTGCATTGACAACACCCGTGGCGCCATTGCCAAAGTAGGAAATAAGAAGTGGCAACGCATCGACGAATCGGGTGCTTGTTTCACTTGTAGTGAGCACATCGGCTACTGCGTTACGCACAGCGGGCTGAGCCCATTGTGACATTGCAAGAAAACTACGGTGCGTGCTGTTTCCACTCTTTAAGAGCACAACAAGCAGATCGATGAAATCAATGAAGGCATAAGTATTGGCATCTATTTTTTGCTGAGACAACTTTTTCATCCACCAACGGCCGGTAAAATTGAGTGCTGCGCCAACACCGCAGCATAAAAAACCAACAGGGGTAGTGAAGAGAACGTCTCTCACGTTTGGATTGGTAGCCACCATCATTGTGCCAAAGGCAAGTGGTAGCCACGACAATACGCGCGCAGAGAAAAGTGCCTGTGCAGATTGAAGACGACGCTCTTCGTTTACGGAGTGGCGTTCGCGAAGTACCCAACTTGCGCGTTCTAGCGCATACCGCGTGCCTACGCCTCCAGCACTGGCGGCAACGATTGCTTGGATACCAAAGACAACATCGGCTGGGGTGTCATTGACTGATGTGCTTGTGAGTACTTCTTCAAGTGGGGCTCCGATGCGACAATGCAATGCAAGCGTCTGGAAGTGCACCTGCATGTGTGCAGGAAGAATATGAAGAGCATCATTTACTGCTGCACGCAGCGAATGACCGGTATGAATAGACCTTTCAATGGTGTCTAGAAAGTCGGCAGTGGCCAGTGCGGGTGGAAAGGGCCGTTTCTTTCGGCGCAGTTGCCTTGACGAATATAAACGTGGTGGTGCGAGAAGTTGATGTTTCTGCGCGGGTAGTAGTACATGAATAATGCGCAGCCGGGTCCAGTGTGTGAGGGCATGGTGCTCAACAGCTAAATAAAAAGCGCAAAAGTAGAGTACGAATGCCAGGAGTTGCATTACATGACCAGTGCGAGGTCACCGTTGCTCGGGTGCAAACTATGTGCAAGAACACTTGTGCTGTAGGTGCCGTGTGTGGTGAGAGTGTCACCAATTTCTACAATTTGTGCAACGTGGCGGCTTCCTTGGGGGCATCGCTCGACGAATACAACAACGTCAATAGCCGATGCAATATACGAGCGAACTGCAGGAAGTGGCCAGTTGGGTGTTGCTTGTAACACCATGCTCTCGAGCCGGTACAGCGCATCGTGAGCGCTATTTGCATGACAAGTAGACATTGAACCCGCATGACCCGTGTTCATTGCTTGCAGCATGTCGAAAGCTTCGGGGCCTCGCACCTCACCCACAATGAGCCGGTCTGGCCGAAGCCGCAACGCATGACGCACCAAATGCGATAGTGAAATTTCCGTCATTCCTTCGGCCGTTGATGGCCGAGATTCGAGATACACCACATGAGGATGAGCGACGGCTAGTTCATTGGTGTCTTCTAATACGACAAGACGTTCATTTGGCGGAGCTTCACTTGCGAGTGCACTGAGCAATGTTGTTTTACCAGTAGATGTAGCACCAGCAATAACAATGTTGCGACGCTGATGCACTACCGAGTGCAAGAGGTCGGTGACGCGGCCGTTGGCAAATGAGGAAATGCCAAGAGCGGAACTAGAGAATCGACGAATGGTGAGACAGAGCCCGTACGGGCTCACCGGAGGAATAGCAGCGCAGAGTCGTGACCCATCGCTGAGTCGGGCATCGACAACAGGAGAAGAAAGGTCGATACGTCGACCAATAGGGGCAAGTAAACGTTCAAGAAGGGCGGCTGCTTCACCTGGTGCTAATGAACCCGCGCGTTCAAGACCCGCTGTACGCTCGGCCCATACCTCGGTGTTGTTATTGACAATGATCTCTTTAACGTCTGGATCATTAACAAGATCTTGTAATCCAGCAAAGTGGGGCAGAGCAGAGCGGCTGCGGTGTTGCATTAGAGGACTTGCTTTTTGGCTGCTGGTAGCGACAGCGTTTCAACCAGTGCACTGAGGCCTTCATTGAGTGCAGCTGGAATGCGGCTACTTAAAAGGCCAGCATCGACAGCTCGTGAAACACTGGGGTCAACCTTGATGGTCGCAACGATTGGGGTCTTTAATACGGTGGAGATATCGGTTGGTGTCAGTGCTCGTCCGGTCTCTTCAAGCACAATGATGCCGTCGCTACGCAAGTACCCATGGCTCATTTTGTTACTGGCCTTACGCAGCGCCAGGTAGCACGGACGCAGCACAAGAAATGTGCGATTCGCAATTCGCTCAAGATTCTCGTTGATCTCGGTAGTTCCTGCATCAATGACCACCGGTGCGTCGTAGGCAAGAAGTTGGTTGGCAATTTCTTCCCAATTGTGTTCAACGGCTGTGCGCAAATCACGAGGGGCAAAGGAAAGTAATTTAAGTGAAGCATTCACATCGACCGGCTGTGTATCGGGAGGGTCGGGAATGCCCAGTGCCGGAGCGAGTTCGCCTGCAAGGTCGACGATGTAACCTCCGCCACGGTGTTGTGCTGCGAGCATCATTGCAAGTGCGGCACTGGTAATGGTGGTTCCGCTGCCACCTTTTGGGGATCTACACACCACAATCATGGGTGCTCCTTTCACATGTCTGGCCTCAAATTGGTGAGGTACTTCAATGTGTGATTTCAGGGGCACTTTGTGGCAACTACTTTTCAGAAAGTCTCATTCAGTTGCAATACCCGATACTCTTTTCTGATGGAGGTGTCTGTGCGCCTGGTGGGCTCCGCCGCCT
>JABMMV010000166.1 GCA_013205145.1 bacterium | reverse complement strand
GAAGTAACAGTGGTCGAGCATTTCTTGTCTGCTGACGATATTTCGTCTCTCATTGCGCCGGTTGTTGAAATTCGTGCTGCCCAATCAGCACGTGTTACCTACATTGCAATTAATGAACTCGGTAATAAAACGTGGAAAATTGCCCATCAGCAGTCGTTGGGCGAGCGTGACTCCACAACACGTTTGTTTACTGTTGCACTTGGTGGCGACTATGCCCGCGTACGCACGGAAGCCCGCTTGGTTGGTAGTGGTGCAACAACGCAACAAGTAGCGCTGTATTTTGCCGACAAAACTCAAATGCACGATTTCCGTACATTGCAAACTCACATTGCTCCGCGCACATCGAGCGACTTGCTGTTCAAGGGTGCTGTGCAAGACACTGCAAAGAGCGTGTACACGGGTCTTATTCGTATTGAACATGAAGCTCATGGCTCACAGGCATATCAAACAAACCGCAACCTCACTTTGTCGCATGGCGCATGGGCAGAAAGCGTGCCGAACTTAGAAATTGAAACGAATGATGTGAAATGCAGTCACGCCAGCACCGTTGGCCCAATTGACGACGAGCAACGTTTCTATTTGGAAAGCCGTGGCATCCACCCCGATATTGCAGAGCGCCTCGTGGTGCTCGGCTTCTTCAATGAAGTTCTTGAGCGCTTGCCACAAATTGATGTGGTCTCGGGTTTGCGAGCCAAAGTTGCTGCAAAATTACATGCAGGCGCAAAGTGAGCGGTGTGTGCGTTGGTGTGCTGAGCGATTTCACACATGGTGCTGCGGCCAAAGTTAATGTGAAAGGTGTGGCGGTGGCAATTGTGCGCGTTGACGACTCGCTGTATGCCATTGCCGATCGTTGCAGCCACGCCAATATCTCTTTGTCTGAAGGAGAAGTGCACTGTGGAAAAAAAGAATTGGAATGTTGGAAACATGGCAGTGCGTTTAGCTTGGAAACTGGCGCACCCAACACTTTCCCCGCAACTCAGCCAGTAGAAGTTTTTAGTGTCAGCATCAATGGTGACGAAGTTTTTGTAACACGTCGTGCAGAAAACGGAGAAGTGTCATGAGCACCTTGAAAATTGAGAATCTTGTTGCCGGTATTCCGGGGAAACAAATTTTAAACGGCATCGACCTCACGCTGAACTCAGGCGAAGTGCATGCCATCATGGGTCCGAACGGTGCTGGAAAGTCAACTTTGTCGGGTGTTGTCATGGGCAAGCCTGGCTACGTCGTGCATAGCGGTAGCGTCACACTCGATGGTGTAGATCTTCTTGCCCTTCCTGCATGGCAACGTGCTCAAGCGGGGTTGCATCTCATTTTGCAGTACCCAACTGAGGTACCCGGAGTGCATCTTGACGACGTTATTCGTGAGGCTTATGTTTCTCGCGGTCGCGATACGTCAACTCTCGATGCAGAAATTATTGCTGAAGCTGGTCGCATTAATTTCGACATGGCTCTCGTTGAGCGTTCAATGAATGTCGACCTTTCAGGCGGCGAAAAAAAGCGTAACGAAACCCTGCAATTAGCGCTTTTAAAGCCAAAGTTTGCCATTCTCGATGAACTCGACTCGGGGCTCGATATCGACGCTTTGCGCGACTGCGCGCGTCGTGTTGAGGCTGCTACTCAGGAAGACAATTTAGGCGTACTAGTAATTACCCACTATGCGCGACTCTTAGCGGAACTTCGCCCCGACGTGGTGCATATTTTGGCAACAGGGAAAATTGTGAAATCGGGTGGCCCTGAACTGGCTGACGAATTGGAAACAACCGGTTACGCCGGACTTACTCAGTAAGCCCCGACCGTAAATAGTTTTCAAAACAGTCAATAACCAGTAAGTCGCGTTCGTAGGTAATTTTCTTGCGTGCCCGGTCGACCGACATCCACATCATGTCGTCAACTTCGTTTGAGTAGCTCTCTGCTCCACCCGACACGGTCATGGTCCAGTAACGCACACGCTTGGGACGGCCTTTGCGGTCGATGTAATTGATGCGAGCAATTTCATGCCCGAGTTGGCAGTGGTAACCAGTTTCTTCCCACACTTCGCGAATAGCGCAGTCTTCTTCGCTTGAGTCGATGTCGTCGCGTTTCCCCTTAGGAAAGGTCCAGTCGTCGTAACCTTCGCCGGGACGGTGAACAACAAGTAGCTCGACGAGGTTGTTGCCGTTGGTGCGCCAAACAATTCCACCTGCAGCGCGAACGATTCCATCAGCCATCTCTTCTATCTTGTCAGATGGAGCCCCTCAAACACGAAGCAGTATTTTATTAAGTGCTTGCTGATGTGGGTTTTTCGTCACTACGCAATTTCCAGATGCTGAGGGCAACAGCCCCGAAAAGGAGAATAAAGATGACGAGCAAACTCACGATGGTGGGCACGTGGTACCAGTGTGACAACGACATTTTGAGACCAACAAAGACGAGAATGGCTCCGAGTGCGTGCGAGAGGTAAGGAAATTTTGATTTTGCATTAGCTAAGAGAAAATAGAGCGCCCTCAAACCAAGAATTGCAAATGCATTCGCCGCAATGACGAGGTATGGTTCGCGGCTGACTGCCAAAATTGCAGGAACACTGTCTACTGCAAAAATAATATCGGTGAGTTCCACGACCACAAGTGCCGCTAGCAGTGGAGTCGCCATTTTCACACCATTAATTCTCGTCATGAATCGGTGTCCGTCGTACTGATCGGTAATAGGAACGAATCGTTTGAGAAACTTCAAGGACTTATCGTGACTCATCTCTTCTTCTTGGTTGCGATGACGAAAAATCTTTACTCCACTGAATATGAGTAGAAGACCGAAACCTAAGAGCATCCACCAGAACTTGGTGATGAGCGCAGAGCCGGCAAAAACGAAAATGCCACGGAAAACTAAGGCTCCGAAAATACCCCAAAACAAAACACGATGCTGGTACTTGAGGGGGATGGCCAAGGAAGAAAAAATGATTGCCCAAATAAAGACGTTGTCAACACTGAGCGACTTTTCTATGACATAACCAGAGATGTATTCTCCGAATGCTTGTGAGCCATAAACGTACGCAAGGCCTGCGCCAAAGAGAAGGCCAATAGCCACATAAAAGATGCTTTCGCCGGCAGCTTCCTTTGTTGTTGGCTCATGATCGTCACGGTGGCGCCAGAGATCAAAGGCAATGAGCAAGGTGATGATGCCACCGAGTACCAGCCATGCCAGGATGCTGATATTGAGGTCTACGAAAGTGTCTTTTGAAGATGTGGCAGCAAATATCATTAGGTTTAAGAAATTCCTTTAGGGGTTATTTTGAAAAAGTCATTGAGCGAAGACGAGCAATGCGTTCGTCGGTGCTGGGGTGAGTGGAAAAAAGGCGAGCCATGTTTGGGCCACCCTTTTTTTGCTGGAATTCTGCGAGTGGGTTATGTATGTAGGCATATGCCTGCGCGGGGGCTACTTGCATGGGTGTTTTCTTTGCCGACACCTCAATGCGTTCGAGGGCATTGGCTAAGGAATTACCGTTACCCAGAAGCTCGGCAGCACCGCGGTCGGCTTCAAACTCTCGTGAACGGGAAACTGCCATTTGCAAGAGCGATGCAGCAATTGGCGCAAGCATTGACACGAGAATTAACGCAAAGGGGTTGGCCCGTTCGTCATCGTTGCCGCCACGTCCACCAAACATGGCTGCCCACATTGCCATGTTCGCAATGAAAGAAATTGCTGTGGCAATGGCCGCAGCAACCGAGCCGATGAGAATGTCGCGATGCTTCACATGCATTAATTCGTGGGCCATTACGCCACGCAGTTCATCTTCGGGCATGGAGCGCAAGAGGCCTTCTGTTGCACACACCACAGCGTGACGAGGGTTGCGTCCTGTTGCAAAGGCATTGGGCTGCTCATTCGGGGCGATAGCAACGCGTGGCATCGGCATTCCGGCGCGTTCGGCTAGTTCTTTCACCATTCCAAAAAAGAGGGGGGCATCTTCTTCGGTCACGATGCGTGCTTTTGCGCTTTTCAGGGCGAGTTTGTCGCTGAACCAATACGAGCCACCCACCATGACGAATGCAATGAGAAGACCAAAGGTAAGGGAACTGGAGCTTCCTGCGCCTAAAACACCTGCGATGGTGACAATGAGGCCACCGAGACCAGCTAGCAGGATGGAGGTTTTGACAGTGTTTTTAAAAATGAGTAGTACCTTTCGACGGGTGCTAGCGAACCAGCACAACAACTTCGTCGAAAGTCTCTCCCGCCCAAACTGGGCAACCATGCCGGGCACAAGTGATTGCTCACTTCTGCCGTGATGACGACAACGGTACTTCTGGGATACTCCCCTTCTTTCTCTACCCTAGACGTTCTCGCACCTATTACCAAGACATGGCATGATGAACTCATGAAAATTTCTGCAGCTGTATTACCAAGCCATGATGGCGCATTTGAGGTGCGTGAGTTAGAAATATCTGACCCGCGACCAGGGGAGGTACTTGTACGGGTAGTGGGTGCTGGAATGTGCCACACCGATCTATTGGCGCGCACGCCTGGTGCGCCATTTCCTCTTCCCGTTGTCTTGGGTCATGAAGGTTCGGGCATCGTGGAAGCGGTAGGCGCAGGAGTGACCTCTGTCGTACCTGGCGACAAAGTAGTGATGTCTTATGCAAGTTGCGGGAAATGCACGAACTGCTCGACTGGTTTCCCGCAGTATTGCGATCTTTTCTACCCGTTGAACTTCATGGGATCACGCATGGACGGCTCGACTCCGCTGACTTCGGCTGATGGCACCAACATGGCCTGTTGCTGGTTTGGGCAATCAAGTTTTGCTAATTACGCAATGGCAAGTGAGCGCAACGTAGTGAAAGTAACTGCACACGATGTGAAGTTAGAACTACTTGGCCCATTGGGCTGTGGTTTTCAAACAGGCGCAGGCGCAGTGATTAATTCGCTCAAAGTACGTGCAGGAACTTCAATAGCAATTTATGGCGCTGGTGCGGTGGGCTTAGCAGCAGTAATGGCAGCGAAAATTGCTGGTTGCAGCACAATCATCGCAGTTGACTTGCACGATTCTCGCTTGGCTCTTGCACATGAACTGGGTGCAACTCATACGTTGAACGCGAAATCGACAGCCAACATTGTGGAGTCAGTACAGCAAATTACCTCGGGTGGGGCACAGTATGCATTCGACACCACTGGCGTACAGTCAATTGTGCGTGGTGCCGTTGATGCTTTGCGCCCAACGGGCGTGTGCTGTTTAGTGGGTGCGGGTCTTGCCGAGTTCACTCTTGAAGGAAGCGGTTTTCTATTTGGAAAAACGGTGATGGGGGTTATTGAAGGCGACGCATTCCCTGGTGAATTTATTCCAAAGATGATTGAGTGGCACCGACGCGGGCAGTTTCCTATAGAGAAACTCATTAAGACGTATCGCCTTGATCAAATTAACGAAGCACAGCACGATAGTGAAACTGGTGTCACTATTAAGCCTGTCTTTATTTTTTAGACGAGTACTTAGCTGTTGCCCATGTGCTTGCGCCACTCAATAGGGTTTCGCCCAAGTTTGGTGTAGCGATCTTCAATCCATAGTGGTAGGCCAATGTCGCCACCATCGGCAACGATGTTGGCCATCTCGCCATTTTCGTCCCAAATATGGCACGTGTTGAGGTTGAATCGCATTGCGGCAAGGCGCTCTTCGCGAGTGCCGCGGGGAACTGCGGGAAGATCGACGCCATCACGTACCCCAACTGCATTCATTGACCACACACTTTGAATGGCAACAGGTGCCATTGCTTGCAATAGCGCGGTGGTGTGACTGCACCCACGTGGACCACCAAAAAGTTCACGCACTTTATGGGTAAAGCCGCGCGCGATGCTGAGGCCAATAAGGTTTTTGTAGTGGTCGGTAATGCGCTGACAGCCCAGATGTGGCGTCACCTCAAGTTCCACAGTTGCATCGGTAATAACCATGCTGGGATGTGAAATTTCAAGGGCAACAATCATGTGATGCACGGGGAGCGGTTCGGGGTCGTCAGGTACATAGAGACCAGCAGGCTTGAAGTCGCGTACTGCACCACGAACAATCATGGAGTCTTTCGATTTGTAGTACGCCTTCACTAAGTAAGTGCGTTCGTGGATTTCTTCTAATGAGCTATCGCTGGGAGGGGGGAGAAGGTCTGTCATGTTCTTTCTTTATTTGATATCTTTCAAAATCTCGCCAACGTTGTGGTCGATTGCTGCGAGTAGCGGGCGCATGTGTAGTTGTTCAAGCAGTTCGGCGCCGCGTTCGTTGCCGCCTTGTAAGTTGGAGGTGATGACTTGTGCAACTCCTTGTTGTAAAAGCGATGCGCGGTAGTCGTACCAGAGACGATCGAGTGAGTACCCGGCGAAACCTGGCTTGTCGCCAGCAAGTTCGCTAACACGGTTGAAGTAGCGCTGCAAAAGTGCGCCTTCGTGTTCACGGCGTAGTTCTGGCGTAATGGAAGCGGCAAGCAAGTTGCACACGTCCCATGCACCAACGTGGCGTGTGCTGAGTTGAAAGTCGATCATGGTGATGGTGTCGGCTCCGGCGCTTCCACCAAAGAGATAGTTTTCAGCGCGGCAGTCGGTGTGGGTAAAGGTTTGGTGACCTTGTTGTACCCACCAATCGAGCATGTCGGGGTATTTTTCGCATGCAAGTTTCAATGTGTCGAGCATCGACCCGCCAAGGCGTTCGCCGAAGTGTTCAACAAAGGTTGGCCACTGTGCTTCTGCCATCATTTTACCCGCCTTGTAGAGCGGGTTGTTCATGGGTGGCAACCACGTGAGTTCATAGAGTTGTGGAGTTTCCCAAAACTGTGCATGAAGTACAGCAACGGTGTCGAGAATGCGTTCTGTTTCGTGCAGCGTGAGACCCTTCACCTGATCGGGGCAATACGCATCGGTGATGTCTTCAATCAAAATAATAAATGGCAAACCTTCAGGGCCCGCATCGGCGAAATACGACTGAGGTACACGTACATCGAGGTGGGCAGAAATTTCGCGGTAGAAGTTGACCTCTCGCAAATAGAAACCCATTGCCTGTGCAAGAAATTGATTTTCTACTGCGGGCGACTGACATTTTGCAACGATGGTTGCTGGGCCGGCTTGCGGGCCATCGGCGTAAGTGAAGTGCAAGCGAGCGAGTTCACCCAAAATACCTACGCCAGCACCGAAACGGGTAATGGTGAAGCTTTCCACTTTCCCAACGCTCTTTGGCAGAACATCATTCAGCCAATTGACTGTGATATCGGCTACTTGAGATGGAATAAATGACATGGCGAATCCCCCGACTGCTGAGTGAAATGAACTAGGCGTTGTTGAGTGCGTCGAGCAAGGTATTCCACGACAGCACGGCGCACTTAATGCGTACAGGAAATTTTACTACGCCCTGCAATGCTTCAAGGTCACCAAGAGATTGTGATTTGTCAATCGGCGAATCGTTGCCTTCTTCTTCAATAGACATCATGTGTTTAAAGCGACGAACAAGATTACGAATGTCGTCAATAGATTTGCCTTTGACCGCAGCACTCATCATGGATGCTGAACTTTGGCTAATCGAGCAGCCCTGCCCAGTAATTTTGACATCGCGTACCATTCCATCGGCAACGTCGATGTATACCTGAATTTCATCGCCACACAAAGGGTTGTGCCCTTCGGCCTTCACTGCGGGTGGAGCAAGTTCACCGCGGTTGCGTGGGGTCCGGTAATGGTCGAGAATGATCTCGCGGTAGAGGTCTTCTAAGCCTGGCATCGGATCTCCAAGTAATTCGAGTGGTGAATATAAATTACAAACTAAACAAGTCGCCGGCGCCCTCTAACGCATTAACCAATGCGTCGACGTCGTCTAGTGAATTGTAGAGGTAGAAGCTGGCCCGCGCCGTGGCGTTGGCACCAAGAAGGCGCATTAAGGGCTTGGCGCAGTGATGCCCAGCGCGAACGCAGATATTGGACTGGTCGAGCACTTGGCTGAGGTCGTGGGGGTGAACATCTTTGAATTTAAAGCTCAGTGCGGTTCCGCGCACCTCAGGGTCGGTTGGGCCGTGGATGGTGATGTCGTTGCCGTAACGCTCGTTGAGAGCCGATAGGGCATAAGTAATGGTTTCTTTTTCGTGTTGACGAATATTGTCCATGCCGATGGCTGTGAGATAGGAAATTGCAGCACCAAGACCGATGACTTCGGTGATGGGGGGCGTTCCTGCTTCAAATTTGGCGGGAAGTTCAGCACAGGTGAAGCCGTCGAGGCGAACATCGCCAATCATGTTGCCGCCACCCATAAAG
>JABMMV010000014.1 GCA_013205145.1 bacterium | reverse complement strand
CGGTGCTCTGCGTAGCGCAGAAGTGCAAGAAACTCATTTACATGCAGTGCAAACAGAAGGTTGCAGCCCATTGGAGCGTGCGTGGAGTCGCGCAGCGCGAACCGGGGGAACATTGCATGCAGGAAGCCGTTGGAGTGAGTGCATGTGGCCTTGGGAAGAAGTACCCACTTCTTTAGCCGATGGTATTTTGGACGATGAAACCTACGACTGGATTTCCATTTGCGATGCCATGACGCAAACGGGTGGATTCCCCATTGTTTCACCAGAATCAGATGTTGTTGCCGCTTTTGAGTTGGCACAAAAGAGTTCTGGTATCAATGTGAGCCCCACGGGTTCGGCTGGTCTTGCAGGGCTCATGACCTACATCGCCGAGAACAAAGGAAATTACGTGAATGAAAATATTGCAGTTGTCTTTAGTGGAGTTTTACGCTCGTAAAGTCGTTTAAACGACTTCAATAAGGTTTCCATTTTCCACTTCGTAAACGAATCCGCGAATATAGTCCTTGTGCAAAATAAACGGCGAATGCCTGAGTCGACTAATGCTTTGTCGCACATCTTCGTGCGGGTCTTTAAATGCTTCAAGTGACCATCCGGGCTTAATGCCAGTTTCGCCGACTAATTCATCGTAGAAGTCGCCCTCGTTCAAATTCTCTAAACCACAGTTGGTGTGATGAATAAGAATAATTTCACGTGTATTCAAGCGTCGCTGTGAAAGAACCAACGAGCGCACAACATCGTCGGTGACCACTCCGCCTGCGTTTCTAATGATGTGCGCATCGCCGTGGTCGAGACCCAGCATTTGGAAAATATCCATGCGGCTGTCCATGCAGGCCACAATGGCGAGGCGCCGTTTGGGTTTAACACTGAGGCCGTGGTCAGCGAAAATCTGCACAAATGTGCTGTTGTGTTCAAGGAGCTCATCGGCATTGGCAAGAAAGGGGGTTTCTGCGTTTTCCACGATGACATTCTGCCACTTTCTTTCAGTGGTACGGCATTTTTATATCAACGTAACTTAGAGACAGAGGGCGATGGGCACTAGCCTAATGACATGACTTCGCACGTGTCGCACAACACATCGTCCATTTCCACCCCAATGGCAGCCGACGCCGGCTCTGGAGACGCACGTTTCGACGTGTTTGGTCGCCTCATGAAAAACCGCGTCATCATGCTTGGCACCGATGTGAATGACGACATCGCTAATCAAATTTGTGCGCAGTTGTTATACCTCGAAGGTGAAGACTCCAACGCCGATATTTGGCTTTACATCAACAGCCCGGGCGGGTCTATTACTGCCGGAATGGCCATTTACGACACCATGCAATTTGTATCGTGTGACATTGCAACTGTCTGCATGGGTCTTGCTGCTTCAATGGGTCAGTTTCTTCTTACTGCCGGAGCAAAAGGGAAGCGCTACACGTTGCCGAATGCTCGCATCATGATGCACCAACCACTTGCAGGTTTGCGCGGTCAAGCCACCGATATTGCTATTCAGGCCGAGCAGTTGCGCCATGTGAAACACAAGATGGCAGAACTCACTGCATTTCACTCGGGCAAAGAAATTGCTGAAATTCAAGCCGACAGCGAACGCGACCGCTGGTTCACTGCCGAGTTGGCTCAAGAATACGGTTTGGTCGACAAGGTCATTGTGAAGCGGGGCGAGATCCGCTGATATCAACAGCGCAGGTATCGAGGGCCCACTTCATTGCGCGTTGCGCAGCGGTGTTGCTCTCGTAAGCGTGCTTGGTAACGGCTTCAACATCGGTGGTATTGCCTGTGTTGATTTGTGCCGCTTCGGCAAGTAAGGCCGTGAGCGCTTCCCAATCTTTAGCCACGTCAATGGGGGCAACTTTCCCAATGCGCTCGTAACTGGCAACGAGAAGATCAATGTCGTTTTGCGTAGCAATGGGCGCGTTCATTTGCGCTAACTCTGTGTCTAATTGGCGACAAAACTGCGTTCCAGTGCGCTTTGGTTCGGAGCATGAGGTGGCGCTCGCCATAAAAACTGCACAACTTATTGCCACAAAAGCACTACGTCGCCACACACGGAGATGTTGAGGTGATTTCTTCACTTTCGACAGTTTCCCACATGCATTTTCCTGCGAGATGCATTTCATCTTGACGGAAGTGAGGTCTCATGTTTTCGAGCATTAGGTCAGCAACATTGCTCGGTATTCAAGGAACACCGATCTCTGTTGAAGTGCATATTGGTAGCGGATTGCCAGGCTTTACTGTTGTTGGCCTTCCCGACGAAGCATGTCGAGAAGCGCGCGATCGTGTTCGTGCGGCGTTGCTCTCAAGCGGTGCTGAATGGCCAAACAAGAAAATTACCGTGAACTTGGCACCAAGTAGTCAACGTAAAGGCGGGGTAGGGCTCGACCTTGCATTGGCAATGGGTATTCTCAGTGCGAGTGGGCAAATGCAAAGTGACAACTTGGCAGAGTATTCCTTTGTCGCTGAACTCGGGCTCGACGGGTCATTGCGTCCGGTGCCAGGTGCTGCACCTCTTGTTGCTGGCTTGCGCGAAACTCGTGTTGTGGTTGCGCTTCCTAATGCGCGAGAAGCAAAAGTAGCGAGCCCGCGCAGTATTCATTGCGCCGCCACCTTGCGCGATGTGGTTCTTGCATTGCGCGGCGATGGCGAATGGCTCGACACCTCGTCTGAAGAAAAAATACAAGGCTCATCGCACATTGCAGATATGAGCGATGTGCGGGGGCAGCCCACAGCACGTCTTGCTGCAGAAATTGCTGCGGCTGGTGGTCACCATATTTTATTTGTGGGGTCACCTGGCGCAGGTAAAACCATGATTGCCGAACGTTTACCTGGGCTATTGCCCCCACTCTCAAATGAAGAAGCAGTCACTGCAACAATGATTCACTCGGCAGCAGGCGCCTCTTTGCCGCCTGGTGGGCTTATTACCTTTCCACCGTTTCGTGCACCACACCACAGTGCCTCGATGATTGCAATGGTGGGCGGGGGCAGCAGCGTCTTGCGGCCAGGCGAAGCATCGTTGGCTCATAGTGGGGTGCTTTTTCTCGATGAAGTGGGTGAGTTCATGCCGTCGGTTCTCGATGCATTGCGCCAACCCTTAGAGGAAGGCGAGGTGCGTATTGCGCGCGCGAGCGCCGGCATTACATTGCCCGCACGTTTCTTATTGGTTGGTGCAACAAACCCGTGCCCTTGTGGTGGAGGTGCTCCTGGGGCATGTGTGTGCAATGAAACTGCACGAAGCAAATATCTGCGCAGGTTGTCTGGCCCTTTTCTCGATCGTTTCGACCTTCGTGTAGCTGTTGCAATGACTGGGGTCGAGGAATTGCTCGATGTGCGTGACGGAGAACCAAGTGCAGCAGTGCAAGAACGTGTTGCTCGCGTGCGTGAAATGTCGTTGCATCGTTCAGGCGGCGTGAATGCTCGGCTGTCTGCTCAAGAACTCGACACTCATGCACCGCTATCGCCTGCAGCGAGAGATGTGCTGCGTCGTGAATTAGAACTTGGGCGCCTCACGGGTCGTGGTTACCACCGCATTCGCCGCGTTGCTCGCACACTTGCCGACCTGGCGGGAAACGAAGGAGAAATTGCACACGAGACCGTGCGCGTGGCTCTTCTCATGCGTACACGCCTGCACGAAAGAGAAGTTGCTTAATGAGTCAACATCTGGGCATGCCAGCGTGGGCGTTTGCTGCAGCGCTTGCGCAGTTAGAAGGCATGACGCCAAAGAAACTACGCATCGCTCTTTTGCATGAAGAACCTGAAGATGCTTGGGCGAGAGCAATGTTTCATTCCACAAAATCGGAAGATGCAGTTGCGCTCATACAACAGTGCTGTGAGCGAGAGAAGATACAAGTGGTTTATATTGGCGACCCCGCATATCCGCGCGTATTGCGTTACGACCCAACACCACCAGCGGTACTTTTCTACAGAGGTTCACTCGGCGCCCTGCAACAGCGACGTATAGGCATTGTGGGAACACGGTCGCCAACTCCATCGGGGGTGTACACCGCGCGAGAATTTGGAGAGCAATTAGCTGCAAATGAAATTGCTGTTGTCTCGGGTCTTGCGCGAGGAATTGATGGTGCGGTACATCACGGCATGAAATTGCACTACGACGAGCATCCGCAAGCAGAAGATGGTGCGTTTGGCAAACCCATTGGGGTCGTGGCGTGTGGGCTCGATGTTGTGTACCCAAAAAGTAATGCTGGGTTATGGGCGTGGGTAGGGGAGAACGGACTCTTAGTAAGCGAATATGCGCCTGGGGTGCATCCCGAGCCGTACCACTTCCCTCAACGCAATCGCATTATTGCTGCGCTGTCTGAGGTGGTTGTTGTCGTTGAATCGCGTGAGTCGGGCGGTTCAATGCTGACCGTCGCAGAAGCAATTCGGCGCAATATTGAAGTCTTTGCAGTGCCGGGTTCGCCTCGTGTTGCATCGGCGGGCGGTACCAACTTGCTCATTCAACAAGGGTGCGGGCCTGTTACCAGTGTCGACGACCTCTTTGCTGCTCTCGCACTCGACCATCGACGCGAGTCGGGGAGCAGTTATGAAACACGCGTTGCGCCCGATGCGCACGACCAAGATGTGCTGCTTGCATGCACAGACGGAGCAGTGACACTTGACCACCTCATATTGGCGCTGAATAGACCACTGCACGACATTGCGGTGAGTTTGGGCAGGCTTGAAGCGCTGGGCTGGGTAGTAGATACCAACGGATGGTGGGAAGCGCTGATGAGGTAGTTCTACCCACTACCTTGAAGGTGTGGGCGGCACGCGGGCTACGCCATTGGCGGCATGGAAAATAGAGGAGTTCATTGCCTCTCTCACTGCGATGTCGCCAAACACGCAAAGTGCGTATCGCTCAGATGTAGAACTCTTTGCGCAGTGGGCAAGTGATGAATGTGAAGTGCATCGACCAGAAGTGGTGACGCGCACCATGGTGAAGCAGTATCTTGCGTTTCTCACCAACTCAAAGCCCACTGAAAATGCAAAGGGCACTCATGCCAAGCGAACTATTGCCCGCAAGCTTGCAGCATTGCGTCGTTATTTTTCGTGGCTGTTGCGTCTGTCTGGCAAGAAAATAGAGAATCCAACTGTTGGTGTGCGTGCTCCAAGTGGCGAAGGGCGATTGCCGCGTATTTTGAATGCAGATCAACTGGGTGCATTGCTCACCGGGTCTGAAATAGAAAATGATCCAGTGTGGCGTTCTGCACGCGATGTGGCAATTGTGGAGTTGCTCTACGGCAGCGGGTTACGTGTGAGTGAACTATGCACGCTCGACCTTGCCAACATTGATCTCAAAAATAAAGCAGCAACGGTATGGGGTAAGGGTTCCAAAGAACGTCGTGTTCCTCTGAATGAGCCAACTGTGGCCGCTATTGATTTATGGATGAAGCATCGTCACGAGTTAGCTGTGCCGTCTTCAAATTCACTGTTCTTCAATGAGCGTGGCAAACAACTGACCCCGCGAGACGTGCGGCGAATACTTGATAGAAGGTCAATTGACCCAACGCATCCACACGCACTGCGACACACCTTTGCCACGCATTTGCTCGACAACGGTGCCGACCTGCGAGCAGTTCAAGAACTTTTGGGTCACGCAAATGTGGTCACCACTCAGCGCTATACGCATGTCAGCAAAGAACGATTGCAATCGGCCTATCTCGCGTCACATCCACGCGCATGAACATTCGAGGCGCGCGCTATACGGTGGAAACCGCCTGGGACGACTGGGCGAGTTCTCGCACTCCCCAAGCACGCGAGTGGCTTGTGGTGAACTATTCCTCTCTCGTGAAGTTCGTTGCTGGCCGACTCGGAGCAGGGCTCCCCAAAAATGTCGATACTGCAGACTTAGTGAGCGCAGGCATCTTTGGCTTAATGGACGCCATCGAGAAATACGCGCCTGTACATGGCGCAAAGTTTGAAACCTACGCTGTGCCCCGTATTCGTGGGGCCATTCTCGACTCTTTGCGTGCTCTCGACTGGGTGCCGCGTTCGGTGCGTACCAAGGCTCGCTCGGTGCAGACCGCAATAACGCACCTAGAGCACACAATGGGACGTGCACCTAACGACGAAGAAATTGCTGAAGAATTACAGATTACTGCGGAGGAACTCCAAAAGTGGCTCGCCGATGTTGCCGTTGGCACTGTTGGCCCTCTCGACCACCTCGTTGCCGACCGCGCCCCATCTGGGGTGGGTCAACAAATTGGCCCTGCCGATACCGCAATGGAAGAGAATGCGTTGCGGGCACACATGCGCGAGGAAATTAAAAACTTGCCAGAACGTGAACGAACCGTTCTCGTTCTTTACTACGACGAGAATCTCACGCTCGTGGAAATTGGCGAAATCCTTGGTGTTACGGAAAGTCGTGTATCGCAAATACATTCGAAAGCTGTTTTGCAATTACGGTCGCGGCTCGCAGCAGCCGAATTTTAAGTTCTTACGAGGGCGCTCATGTTGAGTGCTGTCTTTGCAATGGTCATGTGCGTCGCAAACACTGCTCCGGCCCCTGTGGCAGGCAAAGTCACCGACTGGTTTCGCCGACCGCAATGCACATGGTGTGCTGGCAATCGCGGCCTCGAGTTTGCAGTTGGTCAAAATACTCCTGTGCGCATGTCGTGGCCTGGAACGGTGACTTTCGTGGGGCCGGTGGGCGGCGTGCCCTATGTTGTGGTGGAAATTGACCAGGTAGCCGCAGGAATTGCCCGAGTGGGGGGAGGTGAACTAGCCACTCCTCTTTATGAGGTGATGGGAGGGGTTAATGGGGCGCTTGTTGCCCCTGGTGACGCCGTCAACTCGTTACAAGTAGTGGGTTATGCCAAGCAATGGTTTTATGTTGGGCTCAGGCTTGGTACGCGCACCGCGGGCAACTACCTCGACCCCGCAGTCTTTTTTGGCCTCACCCGACCCCGTGCCCGGCTGGTTTCGTCATTGGTGGCGCGATCGTTTGTGGCACAAGGGGAATCGGGCAGTAGCCTCTCTCCTTGGCTGTCGTCAAGCCACCGTCCACACGGCGGCATGGCGGCGGCCACGAATAAATTATCAACACGTCATTGCACTGTGTCTCTTCCTGTGGTCGCTTCGGCGCGGAGGCCAGTCTCTTAACCACAGGAGAGGAGAATCATCATGGCCGTCGTCACAATGCGACAAATGCTTGAAGCTGGTTGCCACTTTGGACACCAGACCCGCCGTTGGAACCCCAAAATGAAGCGATTCATTTTCGGCGAGCGCAACGGTGTGTACATCATCGATCTTGAACAAACAATGACTCGCGTCGAGACTGCTTACGTCTTTGCTCGCGATCTTGTAGCCGGAGGCGGAACCATTCTTTTCGTTGGCACCAAAAAGCAAGCACAAGATCCTGTGCGTGACTGGGCCGATAAGAGCGGCATGCCATACGTGAACGAGCGTTGGTTGGGCGGAATGCTCACCAACTTCGAAACCATTTCAAAGCGCGTCAGCAAAATGCAGGAATACGAGCGCATGGTTGAAACTGGCGAGTTCGAAGCTATGCCGAAAAAAGAAGCACTTCTTTTGTCGCGCGAACTTGTCAAGTTGCAAAAAAACTTGTCGGGTATTAGCAAAATGACACGCCGTCCCGATGCAGTCTTTGTACTTGACACCTTGAAAGAGCACATCGCTGTGACCGAAGCAAACAAGCTCGGTATTCCAGTTATTGCAGTGGTCGACACCAACGTCGACCCCGACGTTGTGACCTTCCCTATTCCTGGAAACGACGACGCTATTCGCGCCAACGACCTCATGTGCCGCGTCATTGCTGAAGCAGCACTTGAAGGACGCCACATGGCATCGAAGAAGGCATCAGTTGCTGCAGCACAAGCCGCAGCCGCTGCTGTTGTCAATGCTGCTGCTGCAGTTGCTGCAGTCGGAGCATCGGTAGTTGAACCAAAGCCCATCCCCGCACCCCCTGCGGCACCTACTCCAGGAGCCTGATTCACGAATGTCGTATACAGCTAAAGACGTAAAAACTCTGCGTGATACCACCGGCGCAGGCATGATGGATTGCAAAAAAGCACTTGAAGAGAACAGCGGCAATATTGACGAAGCCAAACAGTGGCTCCGTGAAAAAGGCCTTGCAGCAAGTGCAAAGCGCGACGACCGCGATAACAATCAGGGCGTTGTTGCTTTGGTTATTCGCGGCAATGTTGGTGCAATGGCAAAGCTGAAGTGTGAAACCGACTTTGTTGCCGGTAGCGATGCTTTCAAAGCTGAAGCTGAAGCATTGGCAAACCTCATCATCGATAAAGGCGTTGCTGCAGTATCAGAGCGCCAAGAGCAACTCGACAGCTTGAAAATTGTTCTCAAAGAGAATATTGACTTAGGTGAAGTGGTGCGCATTGAAGCAGCTGCAGGAAACGTCATCGACTCTTACTTGCACATTCAAGGTGGTCGCGGAGTCAACGGTGTACTTGTTGAAATGTCAGGCGCTACTCAAGAGTTGGCACACGATGTTGCAGTGCACATTGGTTTTGCTCGTCCGCGGTTCCTTACACGTGATGAAATTCCTGCAGATGTTCTCGCTCACGAGCGCACAACATTGGAAACCATTACGCGCAACGAGGGCAAGCCAGAGGCAGCAATTGCGAAAATTGTTGAAGGCCGCATAAATGGTTTCTACAAAGACGTCGCACTTGTTGAACAGCCATATGCAAAAGACGACAAGTTGTCAGTTACGCAGTTCATTGGCTCGGCTAATATTCTTCAGTATTCACAGATCGAGATCGGCTAGTTCTGAATGCCTAAAGATGGGGTTTCCACAAAAGCGAGTCCTCGGACTCAGCCACGTTGGAATCGCATTGTTTTAAAACTGTCGGGTGAAGCTCTTGCCGAATCCACCGGGTTTGGTCTCGACACCGATGTCTTGCATCAAGTGGCAACTGAGTTGCACGAAGTGCATGAAGAGTTTGGCGTCGACATTGCTGTCGTTGTTGGTGGCGGAAACTTCTGGCGCGGCATGAAAGGTGCTGGTCAGGGTATGGACCAAGCGCAGGCCGACTTCATGGGAATGCTTGCCACCGTGATGAATGGTCTTGCGCTGCAAGACGCACTCGAGCGTGTGGGTCAGCATTCACGAGTGATGTCGGCTATTGAAATGCCAAAGGTCGCCGAGCCTTACATTCGTCGCCGTGCAGAACGCCACTTGGAAAAGGGTCGTGTTGTCATTTTGGCCGGCGGAACAGGAAACCCGTTTTTCACCACCGACACCGCTGCAGCATTGCGCGCCGCAGAAATTTCTGCACAAGCCATTTTGAAGGGCACCCATTCGGGCGTCGATGGCGTGTATACGGCCGACCCAAAACTCGATCCAACAGCCACCCGATATGACCGTATTTCTCATTTTGATGTGATGAGCAAGGGCCTCAAAGTGATGGATTCCACGGCAATTACCTTCTGCATGGACCAAAAGATCCCCATTGTGGTGTTCGATCTTTTGCGCCAAGGCAATGTGAAGTCCATCCTCAGAGGTGAGGCAGTGGGTACGCTAGTCGGGTGACCGAAGAAGCTCTCCTCGACGCCATCGATAAGATGGAAAAAGCAGTCGAACATGTTCAGAGCCAATTCACCACTATTCGAACGGGGCGAGCAACTCCCTCCATCGTGGAAAAATTAGCTGTCGAGTATTACGGCGCAACGGTTCCTTTGCAGCAAATTGCTGGGTTCCAGGTTCCTGAGG
The DNA here is from genome assembly GCA_013205145.1 of bacterium. Lineage (GTDB taxonomy): Bacteria > Actinomycetota > Acidimicrobiia > Acidimicrobiales > Ilumatobacteraceae > F1-20-MAGs119. The sequence goes on along the minus strand of JABMMV010000014.1, from coordinate 1,823 downwards.
CGCGCATGCTGGTGGTGAAGCCCCACGACCGCGGAGCCATTGCCGCTATTGAAAAGGCCATCCAAAGTTCCGACCTTGGTCTCAACCCATCAAATGATGGTGTGGTCATTCGTCTTGCGTTTCCTGCCCTCACCGAACAGCGTCGCAAAGACTACGTCAAAGTGGTGAAGGCAATGGCAGAAGATGGCCGTATTGCGGTGCGTAACGTACGTCGTGACGTGCGCAAAAATATGGAAACCGCTGAAAAAAATCATGACATTTCTAAAGATGAACTTGAGCGCGCGGAAAAGGAATTAGAAAAATTTACGCACGATCATGTAGGCCTCATCGATAAGGCTTTTACTCGCAAGGAACACGAACTACTAGAGGTGTAAACCAACTGCGTGGGTGTTGCCCACGCATTACCCGAAAGGGAAGATATGACCGACGATGGGAAACGACGCGACGACACGGGAGACCGTGATGCAGAGGGTTATGGCACCGACTTTGGTGACGACTTCGGCACCGTTCAATTTGGCGACGATGCTGTAGAGCCAGTTTTGTCATTTGGCGACGACACGGGTCCTCTTCCACATTGGACCGAGCCACCCACAGGCGAACTGCCAAAGTTTTTGCAGTCAGAACCTGCAGACGACACCGATGTATGGTCAACCTTTTCGCAGCCTGCAGTACAGCCAAACGCTTCGCCTGAGCCGCCGTATCGCGATGAGCCAACTCGTGAGGCACGCTATTTTGAAAATGATGCTGCGCCTGTTCCTGGCGCGCGTCGTGAACCACGCCTAGTTATTGGAAGTGACCCCACCGACGAGCGTGCGCGTCGACCCGAAATGCATCAGCCAACGGGTGGCAATTCACGTCCGGTCGCTCGTCAAGCACCTGTTGGTCGTGGTGCGCGACCGTCATCGCAACGTCCGATTCCGTCACGTTCGCAGCGAGCCACCGGTGGCATTGGTGGGCGCGACATGCCACAAGCAGTTACTGCTGGTCTTTTACTTGCCGCTGCTTTTATTGGCGCATTGGTGTGGCGCCCTGCAGCTGTAATGATTTTCATTGTTGCGGCACTCGGCTTGGCTGCCGTGGAATTCTTCGACAAAGTCACAGAAAAGGGTTATCGCCCCGCAACTATTGCTGGCATTGCCGCCTGTGTAGCTGCTCCACTTGCTGCATATTGGATGGGTGATGGTGCATTGCCATTGGTGTTCACTTTTGCATTCATGGCAGCAACCATCGGATTCATTGGCGCAAATGGTGTGCAAAGCGGCCCATTGCCGAATGTTGCCATCACCACCATGGCAGTGGTGTGGATTGGTCTACTTGGGTCTTACGCAGCACTTATTGTGCGCTACTCAAATTCGGGTCTTGGCGTATCGGGGCACAACGTAGGAACCGACACATTGTTCATCGTTGCTGCTGGTGTTGTGGCAAACGATGTGATGGCCTTGTTCGTTGGGTCAGCAACGGGGCGCACGCCGCTTCGAGAATGGATCAGCCCATCGAAATCGGTGGAAGGTCTCATTGGCGGAACAGTAGGAACATTTGGTGCAGTTCTGCTCATCGGTGTTCAAAGTGGTACGTGGAATAGTGCCAGTGAGTGGTTACTCATGGCACTGGTCATCTCGGTACTTGCACCACTTGGAGATCTTGTAGAGAGCATGTTCAAGCGCAACCTTGACATCAAAGACTTCGGCACCATTGTCCGCGGTCATGGTGGAGTGCTCGACAGGTTTGACGGATTCTTATTCGTTCTTCCTGGGGCGTACTACCTCATGCTCGTTATCCAGCCTTGGGTAAAATAACGCCTGTTCGCGTTGCGATAGCCGGTT
>JABMMV010000165.1 GCA_013205145.1 bacterium | reverse complement strand
CTTTGGAACTTATGGTGCGCCGCGGTTTGCATCGTGAAGCATTCGGTAAGCCACTTACACGGCTCGGTAAAAACCCCGAAGTCATTGCCAAAGCACGCATTGAAATTGAGGCATGTCGCCTCATGGTGTTACGTGCAGCAAAAGCAATGGACACACTTGGCAACGCTGAAGCACGCGTATGGGTAAGTGCTGTGAAAGCAATGGTCCCTCTGCGCGTTTGCCAAATTATCGACGAGGCAATTCAGATGCACGGAGCAACAGGTGTTTCACAGTGGACACCACTGTCACGTATGTACGCCAGTCAGCGCACATTGCGTTTGGCCGATGGGCCAGACGAAGTGCACTGGAGTGTTGTGGGTCGTGCAGAAATTGCTCGTTATGAAGACGACCCCGTAATAGGCACTCCAGAGACATACCGCGGTATGTTCTCTGGCCCGTCGTGACGTTGCAGTTCTAGCGTTGATGTGGGTGGGGAACTGCCCGCACATCTAAATCGGAAATTCCAGCAAAGTCGCTGGGGTTCACTGTGTATAAAGGAAGCTGATGGGCTATTGCTATTGCGGCAATGAGCGTGTCGAATGCACGAGCTTTTCTCTTGCTTCCACTATTGCGGAGTTCAGCTGCAATTCCGCCATATATGCGCGCAGCAGATTCATTGAAGGGAAGCGAATCGAATTCACTCTCTGCAAGCTGCAAGTGAAGTTGTCGTACTTTGCGTTCGTGTTCAGTTTTGGCAACAAGTGGCCCAACAGAAAGTTCAGCCAAGGTGATGCTGCTGATGACGGGAAATTCTGGCAGTTGAACTTCATCGGCTAATTCATTCAGCAAGATGAGTGTGCTGGTGTCAAGCAGTCCATCGGCAGCAGTGGTCACGAGATGCTCTGATCGATGATGGAGTCGATATCGCCACGCAATGCCATAGGGTCGAGCGAGGGAAGATCCTGCCACTTTTTTCTCAAGACACTCATGTGGGTCGGCCGTTGATGCACTGGATGCAGTTCTGCAACTTCAGCGCCATCTCGTGTCACCAAGAGGCTCTCACCCGACAACACACGGTTGATGACCGCAGATCCGTTGTTGCGTAGTTCTCTCACAGTGATCTCCTTCATGAGTGGCAGTGTATCACCGGTGATACATGTGCTTCTTTTGTTGCCTGATTATGTGAACTAGCCCCGTTTTGCGGTCATTCGTGGGGGCTGACACCCTGACAGAATGCAGGGGTGAGCATTTTAGGAAATCGCGTAACCCGCATCGAAGATCCCCGTTTTCTAACTGGCAAAGGTACATATATTGCCAACCTCGATCTGCCAGGAGCGCGGCATATTTCCTTTGTGCGCTCTTCCATGGCGCACGCAAAAATAACCGGCATTGATGCAAGTGAAGCATTGTCGATGCCCGGTGTCATTGCGGTACTTACTGCAGCCGATGTTGACATGGAACCAGCGAAGCCTTCAATACCTTTGTTGAACCAAGACATGCGTCGCCCTTTTCTAGCAATTGATGTTGTGCGATTTGTAGGTGACCCCATTGCAATGGTCATTAGTGAAACAAAAGAACAAGGTGTTGACGCAGCAGAAACTGTTGTGGTTGATTATGAACCATTGCCCGCGGTGCTTGACGTTGCCGTTGCGCTCACCGACGCAACAGTTTTATTTCCTGAAGCAAAAACAAATGTTGTGTTTACTTTGCCCACTCCGGCAGACCCTGCCATTTTTGCCGACTGCGAAGTAGTAGTTGAATTAGCAATTGAGAATCAACGTGTTGCGCCAGCGCCAATGGAAGTGCGTGCAGCAGCAGCAACATGGGATGGCAAGCGGCTTACACAGTGGGCATGTAGTCAAGGAGCTCATGGTGCGCGCGATGGTTTAGCAGCAGCACTTGGCCTCGCCAAAGAAGATGTACGCGCTATTACTCCCGATGTGGGTGGCGGGTTTGGCGCAAAAAATGGTGTGTACCCCGAAGAAATTCTGGTGGGTTGGGCAGCAAAGAAGTTGGGTTACCCCGTGCGATGGACCGAAACACGCAGCGAAAACATGCTGGGCATGGGTCATGGCCGTGGGCAACGCCAAATTGCAAAAATGGGTGGAACACGAGATGGTCGCATTACTGCGTATCGCCTTGAGGTGTTGCAAGACTCCGGTGCTTATGCATGTATTGGTGCTGTATTGCCCATCATGACGCGAATGATGACAGGCGGCGTGTACGACATTGCCAATATTGAGTACAACTCGTATTCGCTTGTTACTAACACCACGCCAATGGAGGCATACCGCGGCGCGGGCCGGCCTGAAGCAACGGCGGCAATTGAACGCACTATTGAAATGTTTGCGCAAGCTTGTGGTGTCGATTCCACTGAAGTACGCCGCAAGAACTACATCAAGCCGTCAGCTTTCCCACTCACCACCGCAATGGGCGCTGCGTACGATTCGGGTGAATACGAAAAAGCACTCGACATGGCGTTAAGCGCTTCTGGCTACCAGGCGCTACGTGCTGAACAAAAAGTGCGGCGCGACCGTGGTGATGTTGTGCAGCTTGGTATTGGAGTCGCGTCATATGTAGAAACCACAAACCCCATGGGAAGTGGAGAGTACGGAGCCGTGGAAATTACCAACGATGGTGGGGCTATTGTGCGCACGGGTGCTTCCTCGCATGGGCAGGGGCATCACACCTCGTGGGCAATGATTGTCTCGCACAAAACAGGTATCCCGATGGACAAAATTGAGTTCCGCTTCGGCGATACCGACGATATTGAACGCGGTAACGGCACGGGCGGTTCGCGTTCGTTACAAGTAGGCGGAACCGCTGCTCAAATGGCGGCAGAAAACGTCATTGAAATTGCACGCCAAAAGGCTGCCGACCTACTTGAGGCAGCACCAGAAGACGTGGTGCTCGACGCAGCAACTGGTGCATTCCACGTTGTGGGTTCGCCACGCCCCAGCAAAACATGGGCGGAAATTGCTATTGCATCGCCGGTCGCGTTATTTGCCGAAGCCGACTTCACGCCAGAGGGTGCAACGTTCCCCTTCGGTACACACGTCAGTGTTGTTGAGGTAGACACCGAAACCGGCTCTGTAGCCATTGTGCGCCACATTGCTTGTGACGATGCAGGCACCATTTTGAACCCGCTCATTGTTGACGGCCAAGTACATGGTGGAGTTGCGCAAGGTATTGCACAGGCATTGCTTGAAGAAGTGCGTTACGACGATGGTGGTAACCCCATTACGTCGAACCTTGCCGACTACGCCTTTATTACGGCAGCAGAGTTGCCATCGTTTGAGCGCATTCCAATGGAGACCCCAACGCCACGCAACCCGTTAGGTGCAAAAGGTATTGGTGAAGCCGGAACAATTGGTGCAACTCCTGCAGTGCAGAATGCCGTTATCGATGCGGTGCATCATTTAGGCGTGCGTCATATTGATATGCCATGTACAGCGAATCGTGTGTGGTCTGCGATACAAAGTGCCCGCTAGTGAGCAAAAACTAATTCACCTGCGGTTCAGTTAAAAGTACCCCGCAAGACAGGATTTTTGTCTCGCGTTAAGGTGCAAAAGAATCACAATGAAGATGTGGCGGGCGAAAAGAAAGCTGTGTATTTTTTCATCTGGTCGGGGGAAAACTTTCCTTACCTATACCGGATGGCAGTGGAGTCGGTTCTCCTCAATGTTCCCAATGCAAATGTTGTCATTTACGTTGTGGGTAGGCCACCTCAAACCCGTCATTTCCAGGAACTTTCGCAGTTGCAGCGCGTCGCAGTATGCCATTTGAATCCAGCAGACTTATTCAAACTATTGCCACAAAATTTGGGTCACGTAGCCAATGTGTACAGAGACTTGCCTTCAAGTTCTGTGGCCGCCCAGAGCAACATCTTGCGATATTGCATTCTCTTCTTATACGGAGGGGTGTATCTCGATTTCGATACCTTCACACTGAAGCCCATTCACGAACTGAAAAAGAGCGACACGGTTGTAGGCGAAGAACTGGTGTGGCGGGGCGATGAAGCAAGGGTGGCCGGCTCAAAATACGTTTATCTTCACTTCACAACGTGGGCATGGGCACTGTCGTGGGTGGGCCGCCGACTAGACGCCCGGTATTTCCAGGGAAAGTTGCAATTAGCAAAGCGGTGGAAAGTTACCGAAGGCTTTTGGGGTAAGTATCAGGCAAACAATGCAGTGATGGTGGCAAGCGCGGGAACAGCGTTTATTGAGCGGGTGCTTGTTGGGCTGAAAGGCACAAGAAATGATGTGCGTTACTCAACGGGGCCAACACTAATTAGCAAAATGATTAGTGAAGACGATTCAGATGTGGAAGTTCGCCGCTCTACCCATTTTTACTCAATACCACCTGGTGAGAGTTTCAGATTTTTTGAAGACCATTCATTAGAGCTATCAAATGAAGTTGCCGTCATTCACTATGTGGGCTCGAACCACGCAGAGTTGCTTCAGGTAGTAACGCCAAGTTTGCTGGCGTTGAATCCACAGTCGGTGATTGGTCGAATCGCCCGCGACATTGAAGCACGTCGCAAAACGTTGTATCCAACGAGTTCTGCATCGCGACTGGCAAATTCATGATTGAACCTCTCATTACATGCTCAATGGTGACTCGCAATAGGCCGTTGCTTGCACACCGTGCAATTCACTGTTTCATGAATCAAACGTATGCCAACAAAGAACTTCTTATTTTGGATGATGGCGATATTAATTACACCCCAATCATCGAAAGTTTCGGCAAAGGTGCCCCAATTAACTATCACCGCTTAGCTCCATCTAGCGGACGCACATTAGGCGAGTTGCGAAACCTTTCCATTGAGGTTGGCAATGGTGATATTCAGGTGCAGTGGGATGACGACGAGTGGTATCACCCCGAGCGGGTAGCAACTCAATATGCGGCAATGCGTTCGTCAGGAGCAGGTGCAACTGCTCTGAAATGGACATTGGTACACATTGACACTCCAAAATTCTCCAAACATCTATTCCGTGCCGATTCCGGAATTGCTACTCCCGGTACCTTGATGTTTAAGCGTGCAACGGTGAGGTACCCAGCATTGCCACGCAACGAAGACGGAATCTATATGCGATCCATTCGTGAAGAAGTTGGCTTAAAGGTATTAGGCCGCAACTATTCCCATCTCTTTGTGAGATGTTTCCATGGCACCAACACTTGGGACGAGCCTCATTTTTTGCGCAAACTATACAGAAGGCCATCTGATTGGCCTCAATACATGGTGAATAAGTTATGTCGCCGAGATATCTTCCACCATCGGTCTTTTCAACTAAACCAGGCTGAACAGAGAACTGTTGAAGACATGTTGAATTATCACATGGGTGAAGCAGTCAACGACCTTCGTAAAAAAGTCGTTGCATGAGCATTACCAAGATCGCAGACCTCGATGTAGACCCGCCACGTTTTTCACACAGCGTTGGTTGGGTTGCAGTGGGGCAGGCTGCGGTGCGCAGTGTACAAATTATTGTGACACTGCTTTTTGTTTATATTCTGAGAACTTCCGCATGGAATGAAATTGCAATTGCACTTTCTATTTATCTGGCAGGTGTCACTGTTGGTTCACTGAACCTTGAGCACAGCATTTTGTTTTTCCTTCCACGTTTTGAACAAAATGAGTGGGGTAAATTGCTCAGTGGGACGCTCAAAATGTTGGCCACCACAGGGCTGGTTGCAGGTGTAGCAATTTCACTCTCCGGCTTATTTTTTATGGAAGAACAGTTCCATCTCCCACTCCTATTAGTAGGAATTGCGGTATTCCTAGAGATTCCTACTGTGCTCGTTGGCCCTGCATTTATAGCAATGCAACGTAGTTCTAGGTCTGGGCAATGGGACCTCTTTCATGCCGTCATACAGTTTGCGCTTCTCATTGTTCCGGCAATTGTTTTCGGTTCAGCAAAATCTGTTCTCATTGGCTTGGTTATTGCGAGTGCACTGCGGTGCATCTCAGCAATGTTCATTATGAAATTGATGGGCGCTCGACGCACCCACCAATTTGAAGCAGACATGATGTATCAGCAAGTGAAGTTTTGTATTCCATTGGGTATTGCATTGGCAGCAGGTGTGCTGACAAGAAGCATCGATAAATGGTTAGTTGCTGTCTTTGATTTTACCAATGTGGGCATGTACGCAGTTGCCGCCATTGAGGTGCCGCTTCTAGCGGTGTTGCCCTATGCAGGTGGTGCAGCAATTGCACATCAACTCGTTTCCGCTTTTCTCCACAGAAGAGTTCATGAGGCACATCAGCTGTGGCTGCAGCAGGCGAAAGACATGATTTGCCCAGTCGTTCTTGGTGCTGTTGGTCTCATTGTGGTTGCGCCTGAACTCTTTCAGCTTTTTCTCCCACACAATTACGTAAAAGTAATTCTTCCCTTTCAAATATTCACTCTTATTAGTGTGCATCGAGTGACGGAATACGGTCTCGTATTACGTGCTGCAAATCGCTCAGATCTTGTGACGCAATCAAGCATTGTTCTTCTCGTTTCAAATGTTGCTTTCGCAGCAATCGGGTTAAAAATTCATGGCCTATCGGGAATGGCATGTGGCAGCCTTGTGGCATTTGGAGTCGCATGGTTTTGGATGCTGCGCAAACTATCGAAGATATTTTGTGTTTCGGTTCGTGACGTTTTTCCTTGGCGCACATGGTTCCTCACTCTTCTCGTCGCCTCAGTTGTGGGTTACGTTGCAGAACTACTGACAAGCGGTATGGGTAGTCCACTTGTAAGCCTTGTAATGAAACTCGGCGCTGTCTGGGGAATCGGATTTCTTCTCATTAATCATTCATCATTCAGAGAATTCATTAAAAGGTAGATGTCCATGTCAATTACAGATAAACACTTTGCTGGAGCGGCGTCAGCCACTCGGTCTGGTGGTAGTCAACGAAAACTGCGCATCACCATAGTTGCGGAAACATTTCTTCCCAATATCAACGGGGTCACCAACTCGGTATTACGAGTGGTGGAAAACATGACACAGTTCGGCCACGAAGTAACGGTCATCGCACCCGGTCCTGGAGTAGATGTTTATAACAATTCTCCGGTAATACGTCTCTCTTCATTTGGTCTTCCCGGATACGAAGGTATTCGACTCTCGCGTTCTGCCGGGGAGTTGAAGCAGGCAATTATTGCCTCTCAACCAGATGTGCTGCACGTTGCGGCTCCCGCAATTTTGGGGCGCATCGCATTGAAATTGGCGCCAGAACTAGGAATACCTGCTGTAGCGATTTATCAAACAGATATTGCTGGCTTCGCTTCTCGGTATTTTCTGTCAGCATTGAAAAAGCCGCTGTGGTCTTATGTCCGTTCGGTGCATAGCCGTGCTTCATTAACGCTCGCTCCGTCTACTGCTGCTACTTGGGACCTCCGTGAGCGTGGAGTGCGAAATGTTGCACGGTGGATGCGAGGAGTGGACCTCGAAAGATTCTCGCCAAAGCATCGCAATGAAGATGTGAGAAAAGACTGGGCGCCAAATGGCGAAATTATTATTGGATACGTTGGTCGACTAGCTCGTGAAAAGCAAGTAGAGCGCCTGCAGGAGCTTCTGGAAATTCCCGGAGTTCGCGTGGTCGTTGTCGGCGACGGGCCACTGAAGAAGAAATTAGAGAAGTCAATGCCAAGCGCACGATTTCTTGGTTTTCAATCGGGAATTGCATTGAGCCAGATGTACGCGTCCTTCGACCTATTTGTGCACACTGGGGTCGATGAAACGTTCTGCCAGTCGGTTCAAGAAGCACTCGCTTCGGGCG
>JABMMV010000013.1 GCA_013205145.1 bacterium | reverse complement strand
TGGGTGAATTGGATGCACGCCTGGTCGCGACGCATGCTCGAGTGGTGGTACCCGCAAGACGGCGCACAGCCCTTCGACATTTTGGTGACCCCTACACTGGCTGGGCCACCACCCAAGTTGGGGTGGTTAAGTGGCCCCGAGGGCGGCATGAACATGCGCTCCATATTGCAGTACACCGCACAGTTCAATGTGACAGGTCAGCCAGCCATCAGCCTGCCGTTGCACTGGAGTGCCGACGGCTTGCCCATGGGCGTGCAATGTGTGGCCGCCACGCATCGTGAAGATCTTTTGGTGCGTTTAGGTTCGCAACTTGAGGCAGCTGCGCCGTGGAGCCACCGCATGCCACCGCTAGTCTGACGGCATGGCAACAGTTCGCATTCCCACCACCATGCGCCCCCTGTCGGGTGGAGCAGCAACACTGCAAATTGAAGGCGCCACACTTGGCGACGTTTTGCGTAATCTTGAAGCAGCTCACCCTGGTTTTGGCGAGCGTTTGTTTGATGAAACAGGCGCTTTACGCAAGTTTGTGAACGTTTTTGTGTCTGACGACGACGTGCGCTACCTAGAGGGTCTCGATACTCCAGTTCCTGCCACCGAAACGGTTTCCATCATCCCTGCCGTTGCCGGCGGGGATGTTTAGTTTTAGTTACGTTCGCTCGGAAATAAGCAGTACAAGGAATCTGTCGAGAACTTTGTAGAACTCACACTCGGCTCACGAGAAGTTGACATGCGCATCGGTGAAGCCGCTGCCCCGACTTGTTTCATCGCAGTTCCTTTATAGCAACCAATGATGTAGGGGAACGCCGATGTGACGTAGTAGCGGTACGAGCCATCACTTGCGGTGCGTCCATTACATGCATCAAGAGTGTTTGCACCCCCCGCCGAATACGTGTACGCATCCCAAGAATTTGTTTTTGGATTGCCGGTTTTCGCGTAGCCAGACGTATACGTTTCGCCGGGATTTGAGTAGATGGGAAAACCATCGTTTGCATAACCAACAATTGTCTCGTTGAGGTAGCAAGCGTTCGTTGCAGCAATTGCGTGATAATGATACTCGCGCATGGGGCCAGTATGCCCTTTGCATGTATCGAGGATGTTGTTGTACACGGGGTCGCCGTATGCTTCAGTTGCTGGCTGAGGACCTTCAGTTGGTCCATAGATGGGAATACCAGTGACAGTGAATCCGAGTGTTCCTAATTGATTTTTGATTGATGTTGTATTTGCTGCGGGCACCGGCTTCGTAGTGATTGTCCATGAAAAGTTTCCCGGGGCTAACCCATTTGGGGTCATAGGTATGAAGGTGTAACCGATCATTCCATTCGAAGTAACTTTTAGGGAATCTCCAGAGCAGGTAGCGGTGAATGCGGGTTTTGCGTAATTACCACCAGCTCCTGGTGCGGCCGACAAATTAGGAAATTTCACATTTGATGAACATCCGACTGCGATATTTGTACTGAGAACTGCGGTCTTAATGGTGAAAGTGCGACTGGTCTGCTTGCTTGCGTATTTGCCCTTTGCGGCAATAGACACAGTGACCTTGCATTTGCCAGATGCTTTTGTCGTCAGGGTGGTGCTTTTCAATGTGCAACTTCCCGAGGCCTTCCAAGATTTGGTTCCTGTCGAATTTGATGTTGCGATTGTGGAAACCTTCACAGATGACGATGCAGTGAGGCTGGTGACTTTCCAAGTGACAGTGGGGGCGGTTCCGCTGGCGGCGTGGACCGTGCCAACGCCAGAAACGAGCAGCGCGGCGATGGCAAGGGCGAATAGGCTCATTTTGCGGGGCAAATGAAAGCGAGGGCCGGATGTCAGGGTCGAAGGCGATGAATTATTAAACATAGTTTATTGCTTAGCATGCGGCCCGCTTTGGGGGTGGCTTTATAGGCGAAAAGGGCTGTGGCCAGCGTTGGTGGGTTAGCACTCTCGGCGGTAGAGTGCTAGAACTCGAATATCCCGAGTGCGAACCCCACCTAATGGAGGAATCCAATGGCAAAGTTGATTGCTTTTGATGAAGAGGCCCGTCGCGGTCTTGAAGCTGGTATGAACAAGTTGGCCGATGCTGTACGCGTCACGCTCGGACCAAAGGGCCGCAACGTTGTGCTCGACAAAAAGTGGGGCGCTCCCACCATTACCAACGACGGTGTGTCTATTGCGAAGGAAATCGAACTCGAAGATCCATACGAGCGCATTGGCGCTGAATTGGTGAAGGA
>JABMMV010000164.1 GCA_013205145.1 bacterium | reverse complement strand
TGGGATGAAGATCTTGAACCATCGGCAACAAATGGTGTCACCACATTGGTGATGGGTAACTGCGGAGTTGGTTTTGCGCCCGTACGCCCCGGTTCAGAAGCACCGCTTATTGACATCATGGAAGGCGTTGAAGATATTCCGGGTAGTGCACTTGTTGAAGGCATGCCATGGGGAGCATGGGAATCATTCCCTGAGTACTTAGATTTTCTTGATACGCGCAAGTTCAGTATTGATGTTGGAACACAAATTGCACATGGAGCATTGCGCTTTTATGTAATGGGTGAACGCGGTACCGACAACGAAGACGCAACACCAGCAGAAATTGCTGAAATGGCACAACTCACCAAAGAGGCAATGGAAGCCGGAGCACTTGGCTTTTCTACTTCGCGCACTATTGGTCACCGCTCACTTTCGGGTTCACCAGTGCCAGGAACATTTGCTGCAGAAGAAGAACTTGTTGCTATTGCTAATGCAATGGGCAAAGGCGTGTTCGAAGCAATTCCCGCCGGCACCGTTGGCGCACTTGAAGCTCTTGGTGGCGAAAAGGCAAAGCCAGTTGAAGAAGTAATGATGCTTGCCGATGTTTCACGTAAGAGTGGTCGACCCATTACTTTCACCACGGTGCAAATTGCTGAAGATATCGACCACTGGCGCGATGTGCTCAATGCAGTGTCTGCTGAAAATGCAAATGGTGCGCAACTGCGGCCGCAGGTTGCACCACGTGCAGTAACGGTCATGACCAGCTTGGGTACGTATCACATGTTTATGCGCAAAGGCACCTACTTGCGTGAAGTTGCACACTTGCCAATTCCTGAACGAGTGCAGGCAATGCGCGACCCCGCAATGAAAGAAGCCATCATTAACGATCGCAGCGTGCCATCGGAAAATGCAGGTTCCATGCAGGCCGTTGTGGGCTTATATGCGCGTGCATTGAATGCCACTTTCTCGTTGACCTTCCCAATTAATTACGAGCCATTGCGCGAAGAATCGGTAGTGGGTCGCGCAAAAGTGCTCGGCGTTTCTCCAGAGTCGTTGATGTACGACTTGTTGCTGGAAAACGAAGGAACTGCTTTCTACGCAATATTTGGTTCGAATTTTGCAAAGGGCGACTTGAACGCAAGCCGTGAAATGTTGCTTCACCCCGACACCATCACTGGTCTTTCCGATGCAGGTGCACACGTAAGTTTCATTTGTGACTGCTCCATGCCTACTTTCCACCTCACGCATTGGGTGCGTGACCGCAGTCGTGGCGAGCGTTTGCCACTCGAGTCAACAGTGCGCAAACTTACGAAGAACAACGCCGACCTCTACGGTCTCAGCGACCGCGGTTCATTGGAAGTGGGCAAGCGTGCCGACGTGAATGTCATTAACCTCGACAAGCTCACAATTCAAGCTCCTTTTGTTCGTAACGACCTGCCTGCAGGTGGCTCACGTATTTTGCAACCATCAACTGGCTATGCAGCAACTTTGGTCAATGGTGTTGTTACTCGCTTGAACGATGCGGACACAGGCGCTCGCCCTGGTCGACTTGTGCGTAGCTAAAAACTACGACATCAAAGTAAGGCCACCATCAACAACAAAAATTTGTCCTGTCGCATATTTGGTGCGCAACAAACCAAGTGTTGCCTCTGTGCAATCATCGGGTGTTCCCGACCTCTTTAACGGAGCAGACTTTGCAACATTGGTATGCATGGCATCCCAGTCGGCAGTCCATGGCGTTTCGATGAGCCCGGGTGCAACGGCATTAATACGAACTGGCCAGCAACTTTTTGCCATCAACTTTGTCATTTGATTCAGCGCAGCTTTGGTCATGGAGTACGCCATTGAACTTCCTACTTGGCGCACACCAGCAATTGAAGTGATGTTGACAATGTTGCCGTCTTCGCTCTGCTTCAAATAAGGAATGGCTGCCTTACTGAGATACCACGTTCCATAAACATTTACTTCAAAGGTTTTCAAAAAGATCTCGTCGGTGAGTGCTTCAAGGTCGTGGTGCGGAATAGGTGTTGTCCAGCCGGCGTTGTTGACCAAAATATCTAGTTTGCCGAATGCCTTGATTGTTTGATCGAGCAAGTTGAGCGCTTCCTCTTTTTTCGAGATGTCGGCGCGAACATACATAGCCCCGTTTGGTAAAGACTTTGCTACTGCCTCACCTGCCTCGACCGATGAAGATGAATTCACCACGACGGTTGCGCCAAGTTCGGCTAAACGCCGAGCAATGGACTCACCAATTCCGCTTGATGACCCGGTAACAATTACGACTTTTCCTTGGAATTCCGACATGGTGAAACATTACAGTGAAGTCATGGAACTTCAGATTCGCCATCAGCCCGCTTTTTCTACTGCCCGCGCCACCCTGCAACCCAATGAGCAGATGCGCCTAGAGTCAGGAGCCATGATCGCTATGTCTCCCGACATGGTGGTGGAAGGAAAAATGGAGGGTGGCTTTTTGAAAGCCCTCAAACGTTCAGCTCTTGGCGGAGAATCCTTTTTCCAAACCACGGCAACAGCTGGCCCCAATGGCGGATTCGTCGATGTTGCTATGGGTCTTCCCGGTGACTCTGTCATTTTGCAATCAACAACTGCCGCGCCTTGGATTCTGTCGCAATCATCTTGGATCGCTTCTTCAATGGGTCTCACACTTGATACCAAGTGGGGAGGCATGAAGTCTCTCTTTGGTGGCGAAGGTGCATTCCTTGTTCATGTGAGCGGCGATGGAATTTTGCTCGCCGGTGCGTACGGAGCAATTGAAGTTGTCAAGCTTGCTGCTGGTGAAAAAATTGTTATTGATAGTGGCCACATGGTCGCTGTGCAAGCGTCGGTAACGATGTCGCTTCATAAAGCAGCTACTGGCTGGATGAACACCCTCACTTCTGGTGAAGGCTTGGTGTTTCACTTTGAAGGGCCAGGCGAGGTGTACACCCAAACACGTAACCCCAATTGGTTTGGCCGCTTCGCTTCAGCATCACACTCACACGGCGCGCGTTAATAATGGCTGCACACCAAGTAGGTCATACCAGCACTCTTGTCATTGACGAGAAGCGCGACAACCGCATGCTTGGTGTTGATGTTTGGTACCCCGCTCAAAGCAAACCAGAAGATGCTGTCACGCGCTACGAATTGCTTCCGGGTGTTTCATTTCCATCTGCCACTGCATATGAAAATGCTGCGCTTGCTTCTGGTAAATTTCCTCTTCTTGTTTGGTCGCACGGGCGCACGGGGTTGCGCTTTAACTACAGCCAACTCTGCGAGGCCATTGCCGCATCGGGTTTTGTGGTGGTGTCAAGTGATCACCCTGGCGACACGCTCACCGATTGGATGACGGGGAAAAATGTTGACGATGAAACCAACGACAAACAGCGCCTTGGCGATGTGAGCTTTATTGCCGATTGCGCGTTGGGAATACGTAGCGAACTGATGGCTGGTCTTTCCAACATCATTGACGAGAACAACTTGTTCATAGGTGGGCACAGTTACGGTGGGCTCACTGCACTTATTGCGACAACAGGTATTCACGGCATGCCGGCAGAAAAGCGTTTTAAGGCTGCAATCGGCGCTCAGGCGTACACACGAATTCTTCCCGCCGACCTCATTGCATCTGTGCCCGTACCTGTTCTCTTACTTGTTGGACTTGGCGACACCACCACCCCACCAGCAACCGACGCCGAACCCGCGTGGGAAATTCTGAGCAAGAGCTCGCTGCCCCATCGCCGCCTCAACTTGCCGCACGGCGGTCACCAAGCGTGCAGCGACTTTGCCTTATATATAGAGCTCGCACCGGGCGTCGAGGGTGTGCCCCAACTTGTGCTCGACTACCTGAAGTCCATTGCCGTGGACTCGCCTGCGGGTTTTGATTCCACTTGGCGCACCACGCTTTCCGAGCAAATAGAGGAAATCAAGGTTTTTCTTTCTGCTCACGTGTAGCCCAACTGTTTACGGCCTCCCAATTATCTTCTAGGGTTGCCTCATGTCACGCATCTCCAAACTCACCGTTGACCAGTTAGACCCCGATCTTCGTCGCATGTCGCGCGCAGATGACAAGACGCCACTTGAACTTGGCCTCACACGCATCTTTGGCCACTGCCCAGAAATGGCAAAGGGTCTTTCGGCATTTGCAGGTTCATTGAAGGTGAATCGCACATTGCCAGAGCGCCTTGTTGAACTCGTTCGTTTGCGCATTGCATTTCACAACCAATGCCGCAGCTGCATGGCCATTCGTTACACCGATGCACTGAAAGATGGCATCACTGAAGACTTGGTGTGCTCACTTGAAAAGCCAATGGAAGCAGATGGCCTCACCGACGCAGAAAAAATTGCCATTCGCTACGGCGAACTTTTTGCTACTAACCACCTGGCTATTGACGATGCTTTCTACGACAAACTGCGCGAGCACTTCACCGAGCCACAAATTGTGGAACTCGGTTTGAACGTTGCCATGTGTGTTGGTGTTGGTCGACTCTCTGCAACATGGGACATGGTGGAAGAACTTCCCGAACGCTTCCGTGCCGACGGTGAAGTAACACCGTGGGGTGCCGACGCCGTCATTATGCGTTAATACGTCACATCATCTTCGTAACTGAGTAAAGATGGGGTATGGCTATCTCATCAACTGGTGTACTCACTAGCGCCCAAAAACGTATTGCTCTCGTTGCGCACGACAACATGAAGCCGCAAATGTTGGAATGGTCAATGCACCACCGCGATGAATTGGGTAACCACATCTTGGTGGGCACTGGCACTACCGGCCGCATTATTCACGAACACACAGGGCTCAATGTTGAACGCTTGCGCAGTGGCCCGCTCGGTGGCGACCAACAACTTGGCGCACGCATTGCCGATGGCTTGGTTGACGTATTGCTCTTTTTCTGGGACCCACTTGAACCACAGCCACACGACCCCGATATCAAGGCGCTTTTGCGTATTGCTGCGGTCTGGAATATTCCTGTGGCGTGCAACCCGTCAACTGCCGACTACATCTTGTCGTCGCCAATGATTAGTAGCTCGTATCACCGCGCCACTCCTTTACTTGACTAACCTATGAATCAACCCCGATGAAAGACAGCACTGTGAACCCTCTCTCACAATCTGAAGCACACTCCGTTGATGACCTCGAAAATATTGCGGCCATCGGTAATGCATGGCGCGACATGCGACGCGGTGCAGCTGCTTCTTCATTGCGCAGCAAACTTTTTGGTGAAGGCAAGTCGGCCCTCGACCCCGGCCAAGTAGACACTCTCGACCTTCTCGTTGAGCGCGAATTCTGGCGCATGGGCGACCTTGCTGAAGCACTGCGTGTTGACCCCTCTACTGCAACACGCGCAATTCAACGGCTAGAAAAACTCGAGCTTGCTGTACGCACAACACTTCCTTCCGATGGCCGCGTGGTAACAGTTGCTGTTACCCCCGCTGGTCGCGCCCGCCACGGCATCATTACCGAGCGACGCTTGAAGGTCATGATCAAAATTTTGAGTGACTTTCCCCCTGAAGATCAAGTAAAACTTGCTGTACTGCTCACCCAGTTTGTTGCCTCAATCGACAATGTTGCGAGCACTTTTGAGCCGTGAAACTTCGGCGTTATTCGCTACGATAAAGACATGATTGCAGCAGAAGTTTGGCATTGGTGGATTGGGCTAGTTCTCACCGTCGTTGGAGTAGCAACCACACTCGCCATGGTGGTCGGGTACATCACTAAGGTGAGTGCAACGAAGTACCCAGGGCGCCGCAACCGTTAAGGCCGTCGCACATTCTCATGATTATTGATGCGCAAGCACTTCAACATCATGAACTAGTACAAGAACTTCTCAATCGCACACAGTTTCCACTATCAACGCAAGCACCTCATGGTGTTGCGTGTGCAGTTTCCGGCGGTGCCGATTCGGTAGCGCTTCTCATTCTTGCTGTAGCAACCGGACATGAGGTCACCGCGTATCACGTTGACCATGGGTTGCGAGTTGGTTCGCACAAGGAATTTTCTGTTGTAGAAAATATCGCTACACGCTTTGGCGTCATGGCCATTTCATTACGCGCCGACCTAGCCAATGGCCCCAACCTAGAAGCACGAGCCCGCCAAGCTCGTTTCGCACTCTTGCCTGCCGGTGTACTCACTGGCCATACCGCCGACGACCAAGCAGAAACCGTGCTTATCAACCTCATGCGCGGAGCAGGAACCGAAGGCCTCTCGGGAATGCGTTACACGTACACCAAGCCGATACTTCACCTACGCCGGCACGAAACAGAAGCTCTGTGTGCAGCGTTTGAAATTGATCTCGTTGAAGACTCCAGCAATAGCGACCCCCGGTTTCAGCGCAATCGTGTGCGCCACGAATTGCTTCCTTTGCTGAACTCCATTGCGCAGCGTGACGTTGCACAGCTCATCGCACGTGAATCTCAACTCATCGGAGACGATGAGAAATTTCTTCAAGATCTTGCCTCGGTCATCGATGTATTCGACGCACCAGCGCTTGCCGCTGCCCCACTTCCACTTGCTCGTCGCGCTATTCGCATGTGGCTCGCCGATCCGTACCCGCCCAATGCCGCAACTGTCGAGAGGGTGCTTGAAGTTGCCCGAGGAATTCACCCCGGATGTGAAATTGGTGGCGGGAAACAGGTGCGAAGAAGCAATCAGCGATTAAGATTGCAGTAATGCCACCGAAGCTTCGAGGAAAATGGGCTCTGGGTATACAGCCCCGGAACTTCACATGGATCATTAAAGATCGTCTCGCTATTTGCGAACGCCCAGGCGGGTATGGCGTCAACCACCGTCGTGTACGGCGTCAAGAAGAAATCATCTGGTTGCGCGAAAATAACTTCGCCAGCGTGTTTTCCATCATTGGTGCACCGCACAACTTGCACAGCTACGAAGAACTCAACTTGCCCTATCGCCATCGCCCACTCAGCGGCGCCGACGACATTGACCCATGGCTTGTTTCCTTTTACAACGAACTCAAAGTACTTCTTGCTGGCGATACCAAAATTTTGGTCCATGCCGAAGAAGTGGGCGACCGCATTATTGGCATTATGGGTGGCTACATCCGTTGGAGTGGTCTTGTCGATGACCCTTCACAAGCCATCATCATTACGGAACGCATTGCTGGCCAACAACTAGACCCCTTTGCTCGCGAACTTATTTTGCGCGTGCACAACCTGCGTTAAGCGCGTTTTTGGCGACTTCCTGATGAAATGTGTAGTTGTTGGTGCAGGGCTCTCCGGTTTAATAGCCGCGCAAACACTGCAACAAGCCGGCCACGAAGTTCTCGTTCTCGATAAAGGTCGCTCGGTGGGTGGCCGTCTTGCAACACGACGCATTGGTAACGCCACCTTCGACCACGGCGCACAGTTTTTTACTGTTCGCAACAAAGCATTCGCAGAACACGTTGAAGTGTGGCTGCGTGAAGGCGTTGTGCGCGAGTGGTGTAAAGGGTTTTCGCCAGGTAACGATGGCTTTCCTCGCTACGTAGGTGACAAAGGAATGACATCCATTGCAAAATATCTTGCAACGGGCCTCGATGTGCGTTGTAGCTCACTTGTTTTTTCACTCGGTAAAAAAGGTGAACAATGGGAAGTGCAACTCGATGATGGAACTTCCATCATGTGCGATGCAGTGGTAATGACGTGCCCCATTGCTCAAAGCTTTGGTCTTGCATATACCACTGGCATTGAATTACCCGAGGAACTGCGGGTTGTTGACTATCACCGCACACTTGGACTTCTTGCTGTTCTCGATGGGCCCAGTGCAGTGCCAGCACCTGGTGGCATGCAAAACCCCGACGAAGTTTTTTCTTTCATCGGCGACAATTTTGCAAAAGGCATTTCCATGCAACACGCGCTCACCTTTCATGCCGGGCCTGAGTGGAGCGCTGCCCATTGGGACGACAGCCATGAAGATGGGCTGGCAGAACTCACTCGCCATGCACAGCCATATTTAGGTAATGCCAAAATAGTGGAGAGCAACTATAAGAAATGGCGCTTTGCGACACCCATTACTCAGTTCCCCGAGCGTTGTTGGCTCCATGAATCTGGCACCTTTGTTCTCGCCGGCGATGCATTTGCCGAACCTCGCGTGGAAGGTGCTGTGCTCAGCGGTCTTGCAGCGGCAGCCGCACTAAGCAATTGATTGCAATAAATTTTTAGTAGCTTCGCGCAATGCGTCAGTTACTTCGCCTTGTGGCAATGCATCACACGCATCACTCGCTTCTTGCACAAAGCGTTGTGCGGTTTCAATAGCAAATTGAATTCCACTACCCGCACGAACAATTTCTAATGCCCGGCGTTGTTGTACTTCATCGAGCGGTGCACCCAGCATTGACTGCAGTTCCTTACCTGCCGCATCACCAACTGCCATAGTGTGCAGTACTGGCAATGTGTACACGCCTTCCACCATGTCGTGACCTGCTGGTTTGCCCAGTTCAGCATCGGATGACGTGATGTCGAGAATGTCGTCGACAATTTGAAACACCATGCCATACGCAGTGCCATAGCGAGAGAGTGCATCAATGACCTCGCGGTCGTGGCCAGCCACAATGCCGCCAATACGCGCAGCGGTGCTGTACAGCGATGCTGTTTTTCCGTCGATGCTCACGAGGTATGAATTCACCGGGCGCGAAGTGTCATACGTGTGTCGCAACTCTTCAATTTGTCCTTCGCACAAATTGCCAATGGTGTGGGCAAGCAACCCGGCAACTTCTGTGCCCAATGACGCTGCAATTTCTGAAGCGCGCGCCAATAAAAAATCTCCGGCAAGAATTGCTTGCAGGTTTCCCCATTTGGCATTCACTGTTTCCACTCCACGGCGTGTGGTGGATTCATCCATCACGTCGTCGTGATACAGCGAACCCAAGTGCACCAATTCACAAGCGATGCCCCCCTGAATTGCCTCTTCTGCCGCAGTTCCGCCCTTTACAACCAGCGACGCAGCGATTGTCATTACTGGGCGCAGGCGTTTTCCGCCCGCAGTAATAAGGTGCGACGCAATTTCGGTGAGGTAGTCGTCGGAAGTACGAACGGCAGCCAGCATCGCCGCTTCGACCCGTTCGCGGTCGGCGGCCATATGTGGCAATGAGAGGAGGGGTGAGGCCGTTGCCACACTCATAGGATACGGCTCACAATGCGCCCTGCCCTAATGGTGCAGGTACACTTCAGTAACGTATTTAAGTGTCGAAGGGCACCAGATAAGGGCGGTCAAATTGTTCGAACGCTTTACCGATAGGGCACGACGAGTTGTGGTGTTAGCGCAAGAAGAAGCGCGTCTCCTCAACCATTCTTATATTGGCACCGAGCACATTTTGCTCGGGCTCATTCACGAGGGCGAAGGCGTTGCCGCCAAGGCACTCGAATCGCTCAGCATCTCCCTTGAAGCGGTGCGTGCCCAGGTCGAAGACATCATTGGTCAGGGCGGCTCATCACCATCTGGTCACATTCCCTTCACCCCCCGTGCCAAAAAAGTTCTTGAACTCTCATTGCGTGAAGCTCTCCAACTTGGTCACAACTACATCGGCACCGAGCACATCTTGCTCGGCCTCATTCGCGAAGGCGAAGGCGTTGCTGCTCAAGTTCTCGTGAAGCTTGGCGCAGACCTTGGTCGTGTTCGTCAGCAAGTCATTCAACTGCTCAGTGGCTACCAAGGCCCAGCCGGTGCAAAAGGTGAAGGTACCCCAGCCGGCGCAGCAGCAGGTAGCGGCAAAGAAGAAAGTGGCGACAAAGGCGGAAGCCAAATTCTCGACCAATTCGGCCGCAACCTCACTCAACTTGCTCGCGACAAAAAACTCGACCCCGTTATTGGTCGCTCCCGCGAACTTGAGCGTGTCATGCAAATTCTTTCGCGTCGTACCAAGAACAACCCTGTACTCATTGGTGAGC
>JABMMV010000163.1 GCA_013205145.1 bacterium | reverse complement strand
GTGCACGGCGACCCGGCAGCAGATCTTCCTGCAGCAGTTCTTGCAACAGGTGCAACCATGGTCGTTGCTGGCCAAAATGGTGAGCGACGTATTTCAGCGCAAGACTTCTTCGTTGACTTTTTAGAGACCGATGTTCAGCCAGGAGAAATACTCACTGCAATTGAGTTTCCTAAGCACACCGATGCAGGTTGGGCATATGAAAAGTTTGTGCGCCGTGCAATGGATTACTCCATTGTTGGCGTTGCACTTCAACTTGGCGCAAAACCTGGTGTTGCGCTTGTCAATATGTCGAATAAACCGCATCTTGCAGTGTCGGCGTCGCAGGCAATTGGTAAAGGTGCAGCAATTGCCGATGTGCTTGCGGTCATTAACGACAACACAAATCCACCAGAAGACCTCAATGCAACTGTGGAGTACCGTCAACATCTTGCACGCGTGCTCACGCAACGCGCATTTGCTACTGCTTCAAAATAGTTATGCCCATTCGTGCCGAGGTTCTCAAAGACCGTTGCATTAGCTCTGGGCGCTGTGTTGGCGACGAACCAAGCGCTTTTCGTTTCGATGCCGATGAACTTGTGGAACTTCTTGATGGCGTAAAAACAATGAGTGAGCAAAGACTTCTGCGCATTGCACGTGATTGCCCAGGTGAGGCAATTGTTTTGTACGACGACAACAACGAAGTGATTGAACTGCACTAGTCAATTTTGAAAATGCGTTTGGCGTTGCCGCCAAGAATTTTTGCCTTGTCACTTGACGACAATTGCAAAGCCTCAATTTTTTCCAAGTACTTGTCTTCGAGGTCCCACCCAGCGAAGTTGCTTCCCAGCAGCACCTTGTCGGGGCCTTCCGTTTCCACCAGAAAGGCCAAGGCATCTTGGCGGTGCACAGCGGTATCGAAAGAGATCTGAGCCCACTGGTCGGCAAAGGGGCGTGTGAGGAGCCCCTTGCCCCACGGGCGACGCTCGAGGGCTTGCTCGAGGCGTCCCTTTTGGAAGGCCGCAAAACCGCCTCCGTGGGCCACATGGACGTGCAAACCGGGGTGGCGGTCAAGGATGCCACTGAAGAGAAAATGAGCCACAGCCAAGCCCTCGTCCATGGCAAAGCCAAAAATGATGTCGAGATCCCAGGGGTCAAAGAAAGGGTCGGAGCCCCCGTAGCCCGTGCGTGGTTCAGGGTGCAAGACCACTGGAACACCCAGGCGTTCGTGTTCGGCCCATAGTTCTTCAAACTGCGGATGCGACAGCGGGATGCCGTTGATGTCTGTGCCGATGTACGAGCACAAGAGCCCCAGTTCGCTCACTGCCCTGTTGAGTTCTTTGCATGCCTCTGCAGGGCTTTGCATGGGCAAAGTGGCTGCACCAAGCAGGCGCGGGTGACGGTCGCCGGTAAGAGCAATTTCGTCATTCGTGCGTTGGTGGAAACTCAAGGCATCGGCAATGGGCTGATGATAAAAGTAGGTGATGGGGTTTGGCGATACAAGTTGCTTGTCGAGGCCAAGTGCATCCATTTGTTCAATACGCATCTGCGCATTAGAAAAAGCACTGTTGACAAACTTCACATTTTCTAAAACATAATCTGCTGCACGAAAGAACTGGGTTCCGTCATCGCGAACTCCCATTTCAGGGCCAGCGTGCCCGCAGGTGTTCATGACTCCTTCTAAAAGAATGTGGGCATGTACGTCGACCACTTCAAGATGCGCATCTGCAAGAGTCATGACATAAAACTTACTGGGTAGTTCTTCCACACAGGGCGTCGTGTTGCTACGTCTAGCTCGGGTTCATGCGTGGGGTGGGGTATTCCACCGCGTTGTAACACCGCTTGCAACATGACCACAATTGCGCCGTATAACGGGGTTTCTTGTTGCTGGTCTTCGCCGAGGCCACCCGCAAGCTCTTGACCTAAACAAGCATGAAACCCAGTGCCAAAGGTGAGACCCCAACGAGGTGCTTGCGCAGGCGTGGTGCGGTAAGGGTCGAAAGCGTCGGCAGTTGATCCAAATACTTCAGGGTCGCGGTTTGCGCTCACCATGTTGATTGCAACAGTGGCACCGGCCGCAATGTACGCGCCGCACGGTAGATGAACGTCGGCAGTTGCGATGCGCGTTGCTTCGGGGCTTGCTGGATGGAGTCGTAACGACTCGTGAACAAAGCGTTGTAACAGCGTGGCGTTTGTGGCTAACTCAGACAAAGTTCCGTTGTGTTCAGACTCCCATGTAAAACAGTGATGAAGCGCATGTACAAGTGCACCAGAAGTGGAGTGAGAACCCACCCAAGGGAAATAAGCAATTTCACGGGCAATTACATTGTCGGGCAAGACAAGGTTGTCTTGGTTTGTGAGCAATACCGTTAGTACATCGGCGGGCAGGTCATTCCACTCCAGGTCACCTTGTGTTGCCTGTGCAATGAGATGCTCTCGACGTTGTCGTGATGCAGCAAAGTACTCGGCAAGAAAAGTATTTAAGGCCGCGTTTCCTTCAGCAATGATGTCGTTTTTATTTCCCGTTGCGTGCACAACAGTTGATGCTGCAGCAAGTTTCGCCATGAGGCCACTCATTTTCTCAAAGCTTGCAAGGTCGGCACCAATGTCGATGCCTGCAACAAGTGATGACAAGCGCATCATGGTGCGTCGTGCAATTTGCACCATGTCACCTTCGGTGGGGTCAGCAAGCTGGCTGAACACATCGTTGATGAGTTGAGGAATCAGTTCTTGTTCCCACTGCAGGAAGGTGTCACGCCTGAAAAGTCGGTTCTCTAAGCGCCGACGAGCAAGGTGGTCAGCGCCATGAAGGTTCACAATGACACCGTCCATGAGCGCACTACCTTCGTCGTACAGCCCCTGACGTAAATCGCGATGCCGCAAAGCATCGCGAGCCTCGTTCCACGTAGAGAGGCGTACAACACGCTGTTGCATGCAGTTAGCCGAGAAGAACGGAGTAAGTGCCCCAATAGGGGCGGCTCGTTGCCGTGTCCATTTGCGGTGGATGTGCGGGGTCGGGTCGAACACCACGGTCGAACATTGATTGCACAGCAACGGTGGAAAGCCCGTATTCATAGTCGGATGTTTCTTGTGAGCGTTCGTTCAGACCAGCCGCAAGTTCTTGGCCAATGCACGCATGCATACCCGAACCAAAGGAAAGCCCCCAGCGACTCACAGTGGAATCGGCAGGCTGACGATGAGGGTTGAACTCTGCTGCATCGGCGCCGTACATCGCTACATCGCGGTTCACTGCCATGAGGTCAATTACAACGGTGGAGCCTTCCTTGATAACAAGACCACTGCGTAGGGTGACGTCTTCAAGTGCTCGGCGCATTGCAATAGGGCTGGAAGGGTTGAGACGAATTGTTTCGTAAACAGCATGTTGAACAAACTCGCGGTTGGAGTGAACGAGTTCGTTATCTTCAGGGTGTTTTTCAAGCCATGTAAACAAGTTGTCGAGTGTTCGCACAAATGCTGTTGCCGATGTGTGTGCACCCGCAAGAAGGAAAAAGGCAATTTCACGCACGAGCGTATGGTGCTCAATATGGAGGGCATCTTCGTTGCGTAATAGCACGGTGAGAATGTCGAGCGGCAGCGTGCTTTCAGGGGCATTGCCTGCAGCAACTTCTGCAATCAGTGCTTGTCGTCGCTGTACGGAAGGAGCAATAAACTCTGCATCAAACAGTGACATCGACTCGGTAATTTCACCCTTGACGACTTCAGGATCACGTGTGGTATGAGCAAGTGTTGCACCCTCAATAAATTTCATCATGTAGTTGTACAAGCGATCGGTTTCTTCAGGTGTTCCTGTGGGGCGGTCTACACCTGCGTTGTGTGCAGCGAGGTTCATCATAAGTTGATGCGACATATGTACAAGTTCTGCCGAACCCTGGGCAACGTATGGCTTCAAGGTGGCATCGATAATTGAAGGGAAAAAATCGCGTTCGTAACTCACGAGAGTTTCGCGACGGAACAAACGGTTTTCAAGTCGACGTCGGGCGCGGTGTTCGTCGCCGTGAAGGTTCACCAAAACACCAGACATCACTATTTCACCTGCGTCGTAAAGCGCCTGACGTAATCCCTTTTGACGGTAAATTTCTTTTGCATCGTCAAATGTGTTGACGGTCAGTGTTGTTGCTTCACTCATGATGCCTCAATTCGCTCTAAATAGTGACGCCAAGGCCAAGGCCACCGTCAATTGCTAGTACGTCTCCTGTAACCCACTCGGCACACGTGAGATAGGCAATGCCTTCAGCAATTTCTCGTGCTGTTCCCGTGCGACCAAGTACGTGTTGATTTGCCATCGACTCTAAGCGCGCCGCCGCTTCTTCATGCGTGAAGTCGCCAGAGCGTTCGTTAATTTCAGTGAGTACAGCCCCTGGGCGAACTGCACCTACGCGCACGCCCTTCGGGCCAACTTCAGACGCGAGCACTTTAACGAGTGCTTCAAGTGCGCCTTTGGTGGCGGCGTAGGGGGCTGCGCCAGGGAAGGCGCGTTGTGTGTACACCGAACCGATGAAAATGATGCAGCCTTTTCTTTGCACAAGGTGCGGCAACGCTTCTTGGCTCAGCAACATGCCTGCAACCACATTGGTGTGGAAAATATCGAGTAACGACTCTTCGGTCCAATCGCCAATGGAGCGGCGCAACATATTGCCGGCATTTGAAATGAGTGCATCAATGCCGCCACCGTGTTCGACGCAGCGAGCAACAATGTTTTTGAGATCGGCTGTTTTCGTTACGTCTGCCACAACCCATGTGCACAGTGGACCAACGCTTTCTGCAACGGCACGAATTTTCTCTTCTCGCCGGCCACAAATTGTTACTTTCGCGCCGTTCTCTGCGTAGTAGCGAGCGGCCTCTTCGCCAATACCTGAACCACCACCGGTAATAAGAACAGACATGTCTTTCATTGAACGCATGGTGTCCTACTTCTTCTGAGAATCTTTAATGCCGACCGAGTCAACACTCGCAGGGCGCGGAAGGCTAGAGATAACGCTCATGGTGACGCCACCATCGACGAGCAAATTTTGACCAGTCATATACGACGATTGGTCGGACGACAAAAAGACAACAGTGTTGGCGATATCTTCCGCTGTTCCTAAACGGCCAAGTGGAACACGCGACTCGCGTGCCTCGCGTACCACTGGGTCGGCGTAAATGGGGTCGCTCATGCCAGCAAGGATGAGCCCCGGTGCAATGGCATTGACGCGAATGCCTAACGGCCCCCATTCAATTGCCATTTGTTGAGTCATGAGTGCAATGGCCGATTTTGTTGCACCGTAGGCGCCTGCATTTGGCCCGGGTGCAACACCGTTCATAGAAGTGATATTGATGATGGTGCCCTGAATGTGTGCGTCAATCATTTTTTGAGCAACAGCGCGAGCCATATTGAAAGTACCAACGAGATTTACATTGACCACTGCAGAGAAATCACTATGGCTAAGTGTGAGCAAAGGTCCAAAGCGCACAATGCCGGCGTTGTTCACAAGGCACTGTGGTGCTTCGCCGAAAGTTTCCAGAGCAGCAGCGACGGAATCGGGTTGTGAGATGTCTGCAACGAGTGCAATGGAGTGGGGAATGCCGGCAACAGCTTTTGCTACATCGGCTTCATTGGTATCGAGAACACCAACAACCCAGCCTTCGGCAGCGAGTCGTTGTGCAATGGCGAGCCCAATGCCACGGCCAGCACCAGTGACTATTGCTCGTTTCATATGTTCCCCTTACATTTCGTTGTACTCTGTCGACAATGACCCCTGAACAGATTGTGCTCAGTCTATTTACTGCGGTGGAAAGTGGCGATCTTGGCGCAATTGGTGCCCATTTTGCCGAAAATGCCACGTATTGCAACGTTCCCTATGAGCCAGCCGAGGGGAGAAGTGCAATTGTGGAAATGTTTCGCCCCATCGTGACGCGTAGCGAGCGCATTGAATGGCAAATTCGCTCCATCGCGACTGCCGAACATCGAGTGCACTGTGAACGGCTCGATTGTTTTTGGATCAAGGGCCAAAAATATGCGGTGCCCTGCCATTGTGTGGTTGAAGTTGACACAGCCGCGCAGAAAATTA
The DNA here is from genome assembly GCA_013205145.1 of bacterium. Classification (GTDB taxonomy): domain Bacteria; phylum Actinomycetota; class Acidimicrobiia; order Acidimicrobiales; family Ilumatobacteraceae; genus F1-20-MAGs119. Next base: position 25,954 of record JABMMV010000163.1, on the reverse strand, counting down.
CTGCTTTTCGCGATTATGTAGATATTGGTAAATGGCGTGAGACCCTAGGCAACGCACTTACTTCTGATGAATGAGATCCCATTTCAACAGTTGCGCCGACCATGGCTCAATGCGCTCTCCGCGCAGCAGTGAACGCTCAGGAACTTCAGCCAAAGTAATTGCGCGTCCTTTTTTAAAAAGATGGCGAAAGGAACTTTTGTCTCCTAATACCGCAACATCTTTTTCAGGATGGCCATCAAGCACCAAAATGTCGGCTTGTGCGCCAGGAGCAATAATGCCTACTTCACCAAATTGCTGAATTGCGTGTGCATTGGTATACGTGGCACACGAAATTGCTTGCAGTGGAGTGAGACCCATGTGCTGTACGAATACCTCCATTTCGCGCGCATGCCAGTTGCCGTACGGAGTAATAGAGAAGCCACTTTCTGAGCCGCACAGGAGTGGAACCCCGGCGTCGTACGCTTGGCGTAGTCGTGCACCAGTGTGTTCTAACTCGCCGGCAAAAGCCGATTGTACGCTTGCGGTTGCGCCTACTTTGGCACCGTATTCGGCCAAGTTCGCGAGGAAGGTGAATACGGGCCCAACGGCAGTTTTCTTATCGATGATTGCTTCAAGTGCTCGATCTCCAAGAAACGAAGCGTGCCAAATAATGTCTACACCAGCAAGAACAGCATCGAGGGTTGCTTGGTCGCCACGACAATGTGCGGTAACGGGAATGCCTAAGTCATGTGCGGTATCGCAAACTGTTTTCAACTCATCACGAGTCCACACTTGAATTTCTCCACTGCGTGCGGGAATGACCCCAGTGACATGAATTTTAATAATGTCGGCGCCATCTTTAATTTGGCGCCGCACAACGCGCACCATTTCATCGCGGTTGTGAACAACTTCGGCGTAACCAGCAGTGCCATGATCGGGAATCATGCGACCCGCAGTGCCACCCACAGCAGTCATGAGCGCAAAAGTGCCCGACTTCATTGAAGGTCCTTCAGTGATTCCGGCATTGATGGCATCGCGCAAGGCGGGCCCAATATTAAAAATGCCATCTACATCGAGAATGCTCGTGACGCCTGCTTGCAATATTTTCTTTACATTGTGGGCGGCAATGAGAGCAGCTGTTGCCGGCTCACGATGGTGGAAAAGTTCATCGTTGCTGGCAGGTTCTCCCAAGGTCACATGAGTATGGGCGTCAATCAGACCAGGCATCACGGTGAGACCAGAGACATCAATTTTCTGTACATCTTTGTGAGACTGAGCAAGAGTGTCGGCCTCGGTACCCACCGCAACTATTTTTTCACCTTCAATGAGAACCGATGTATTGAGTTGCGGAGCCGAACCCGTGCCATCAATAACTGCGCCGCCATGAAGCAATGTTGTTGTCGACATATAAGAATGTTAGATGGTGTAACTCATGGTTTCCATGCCTGAGGGGTTTTTCAGACGATTATTGCAAATTCCTGCAGGCATTCCGGATTCGCCAGCGCTTCAGTATTACGAACAGGGCGGCCGTTAACGATGTCGGTCACTGCTAACTCACTGATCTTTCCTGAACGGGTGCGGGGAATGTCGGAAACAGAAATGATGAGTGCGGGTACGTGGCGTGGCGAAATGAATTGACGTAAACGCTGGCGTAGAGCTTGCTCGAGTTCTGGTGTGCATTGTGAGTTGTTGGCCATGCGAATGAAAAGAACAATGCGGGTGTCGTCGTCCCATTCCTGGGCAATAGCAACCGACTCGATAATTTCTGCAAACGTCTCGACCTGTGAATAAATTTCCGCAGTTCCCATGCGTACTCCGCCAACATTCAACGTTGCGTCAGATCGTCCGTGAATGACAAAGCCATGATGTGCAGTGCGCGATGCAAAGTCGCCGTGAGTCCAAGTGTTCTCAAAGCGCGAGAAGTATGTGTTGTGGTATTTCTCGCCCGTTGTATCTCCCCAAAATCCAATTGGCATTGAGGGAAACGCGTTGCGGCAAACAAGCTCGCCGGTACCGGTCAGCAGTTCTTCACCAATGTCGTTATAAATAGAAACATCCATGCCCAACATGGCGCCTTGAATTTCGCCTGCATAAAGAGGGCTGGTGGGGTCACCACCCACAAAACATCCGCAAAGGTCTGTGCCTCCAGAAATAGAAGCAAGGTGTGCATCGGCTGCAAAGTGTTCATACACCCATTCAAAACCTGCAGCGTTTAACGGAGACCCGGTAGAGCAGATGGTGCGTAAGGCAGGAAAACGGTGAGTGCCTTTGGGTGAAAGTTCGGCCTTGCGACACGAGTCGATAAATTTTGCCGACGTGCCAAAAAGTGTAATTTCTTCTTGCTCGCATAGGTCAAACAAGGTGTTCAAGTTGGGGTATGCAGGGTTCCCGTCGAAAAGCACAATGGTGGCACCCGATGCAAGCGCAGAAGTTAACCAATTCCACATCATCCACCCGCAAGTGGTGAAGTAAAAAACAGTGTCGCCAGGGTGAATATCGCAATGCAACTCCTGTTCTTTGAGATGCGTCAGAAGAACACCTGCAGCCTTATGAACAATGCACTTTGGCATTCCGGTTGTTCCCGATGAGTACAAAATGAGACCTGGATGATTGAAAGGAAAGAGCGGCCGCTCCATAGGAACGTCGCTCCCTGAGGCAAGAAAATCATTCCAACTTTTTGCCAGGGGCAAAGAGTCCACGTGTGTGCTGAGTGTCTCTACATAAATAACATGTTCAAGCGACGGCAAAGCCTCAACAATTTCTTTCAACCTGTCACTGCAGGAAAAGCTTTTTCCTCCATACGAGTAAGAGTCTGCTGCAAGTAAAACACGAGGTGTGGTTTGGCTGAATCGGTCTACAACTCCTTGCACTCCAAAGTCTGATGAAGTAGAGGTGAAAATTGCGCCGAGTGCTTGCGATGCAAGGTACAAGACGACGGTCTCTGGTCTATTGGGCATCCAAGCCGCTACGCGGTCGCCCGCCCGCACTCCGTACTGGCGCAGTGCATGAGTTGCTCTATTCACATCTGCGTGTAGTTGACCCCACGTGATGCTGTGTCGTTCGCCCGATTCTGAAACATAAACAATCGCGTCGGCATCGGCATTGTTGCGAGGTTGCAAAAAAGTATCAACAATGTTGAGCATCGCACGCGGAAAGAATTCGGTTTCTACAATGCTCTGCGAAGAGAAACGAACCGCGGGTTCGCCTGGCGAACCAACAATGCCGGTGGAGTTCCAAATGGCTTGCCAGAACTCGTTTGGTTCGCGCACACTCCATTCCATTGCATCAGTAAATGATGAGAGATGATGTTGTGAAAAAAATTGGGTGAGCGCAAGGCCTGACCTCTTGTCATCAGATACTCGCCAAATAGGGGTGCTCATGGTGCGAAAGGGTACAACTACTTTGTGAGTGAAGAGAAAGCAGGCAATGAGGTGAGGCCCGCAGTGCGCTCAAGGCTGCTCAGCCAAACATGTTGAAGCGCCAAGCCATCGCTCTTCAGGTCATCCACCATCTGGGAAGCGAACGAGAGTAATTCGCTGAGTTCTCCGTCGGCACTGGTAGAGGGAATACCAGAAATACTGAGTGGAGTTCCCGAAAAAGCCTCGTATGCCCACTGCAAAGTTTCTATTGCTTGGTCACGCCAACGTGGTGGCTCGAGTCGTTCACCGCGAGGTGGCAAGTGGGTGAGCGAAAGAGCAATTTCATCGGCACTGCGCAGCAAGCCGTCGAGTTCTCGTTCATAGTGACCAGGTAGCGATACTCGGCCGCGCGTGATGGCCGACTGCCATACCGTGCGTACCTCTGCATTTGCGCCTGGGTGAGTTGCGTCTAACGACAGTGCAATTGGTGACCCGTGCAGTAATCGACATGCATGATTCCACGAATGCAAAACGTTTGTAAATGCATCGGCAAATTTTCCATCGTCGGAAACAAACGGAGCGATGGTTCCTACTCGCCACCCATCGTGAACTAAGCCGATAGGTGCTTCAAAGGGCATCCACCCGGCAACGTGATTGCCCACCACTTCAGCAACGGTGTCGACATATCGCGGCCACCACTTTTCGGTCGCCTTATTGTCGGAAAATGCACCTTCGTTCAAAAACCAATGGGGAAGGGTAGTTCCACACAGCGTGACCCATGTTTCTATACCGGCATCGGCAAATGCAGAGGCGTGCCCCTCAAGTAGTTCTAAATGTTTCCCGCTCGGTTTTCCTGGTTGTGGAAATATGTCGTTCCACGACAGACGCCAACGCAGCGAGGTGAGACCGTGTTCTTTGAGTGCCAGCAATTCAGAAAGAAGTATCTCTACGTTCTGTTCTGGAGAAAAGGTGAGGTGAGTTCCAAAAATAGGCACGAGGTGCGTTACATCACAAACGGTGAACGCGTCCACAATTCACCGGTGTCGTTACGGTCGGTGAGAACCGGGTCGCCTGTAACTGAACACACTTCAACAGGCTCAGCGAATCCGCGTAACACGAGGGGCTCGTGAGCAACGATGCGCACGCCTTCGGGAAGTTCTTCAATTTGATCAGTAGGAATAAGCACTTCAAATGCGCCGGCGGCATCGCAGAGTCGCGCCGCAGTGTTGACAGCAGAACCGATGTAGTCGTCGCCTTCAAAGAGGAGCGCATAGCCCGTTGCAAGGCCAATGCGCAGTGTGAGCGGGGCACAGGCTGTTGCCGACCTGCGCTGGAGCTCCATTGAAAAGACGATGCCGTCAGATTGCTCCATGGCAACGATCATGAGACCATCTCCAAGCCACTTTGCGATGCGCACCCCGCGCTCAGAGGCCACGTCGCGCGCTACAGACCGAAAGGCAGCCAAAAGTCGCCCTGCGGCGTCATCCCCTTGGGTTTCCGTGAAATGCGTGAAACCGGAAAGGTCAACGAAGATGAAAGTACGTGGCACGCGCATGCACCCCCTAGGTTAGGCGAACTAGGTTGGTTTCATGACCACAAGGTTCACCTATTCCCGCTGGGACGGCACTCAAAAGGGCTTTGAGGTCGATGCAGAGTCGCTCTTGGAAGCGATCACCGACGACCTTTTGTACCACGGAGACGTAAATAGTGCCTTGAGGCGGCTCATGCAGCAGGGCCTCACCGACCGCAATGGCGAGCGCATTGAGGGCATGCGCGACATGATGAACAAAATTCGCGAGCGTCGCGAGGAATTATTAGAACGTTCCGATCTCGGCGGTGTGTACAGCGAAATTTCCGAGGCACTCGACGACATCATCGACGAAGAACGTCACAAGCTCGACCAAAATGTTGCCGATGCGCAGGCAAGCGGTGATGAGCGTCGTCTCGACACAGCACAAGAGTCTGCTGTTGAGCATCATCTCGAACTTGAAATGCTTCCGCAAGATCTTGCGGGCAAGGTCAAAGGTTTACAAAATTACGATTTTCAGTCGAATGATGCTGCAGCACGTTTTGAAGAACTCATGGAAAAACTTCGTGAGCAACTCATGCAGCAATATGTCGATCAGATGAGCGGCGAAATGCAAAATATGTCGCCAGAAGATCTCCAGCGCACAAAAGACATGATGGCTGCCTTAAACGACATGCTCGATAAACGTGAGCAAGGTGAAGACCCGCAATTTGAAAAGTTCATGAATGAATTCGGCGATTTCTTCCCCGAGAACCCGCAGACGCTCGATGAACTTTTAGAAATCATGGCCCAACGCATGGCAGCAATGCAGGCGATGATGAATTCCATGACCCCCGAACAGCGGGCACAAATGCAGCAACTTTCCGAGCAGTTGCTAGAAGACATGGATCTACGTTGGCAGGCCGATCGGTTAAGCGAGCGCTTACAAAACCTTGTTCCTGATGCGGGGTGGGAGCGCAAATATCAGTTCAATGGCGATGAACCGATGGGCATGAGTGAAGCCATGAAAACTATGCAGCAACTCGGCGAACTCGACCAAATGGAAAGCTTTATGCGCAATGCCACAACTCCTGGTGCACTTGCTGAAGCCGACCTCGATCGGGTGCGAGAACTACTGGGTGAAGACTCTGCGCGTTCGCTTGAGCGCTTGGCTGAACTCACCAAAATGCTTGAAGAAGCAGGCTTAATTAACCAAAAAGAAGGCAAGTTAGAGCTCACGCCAAAAGGCTTGCGCAAAATTGGGGCCAATGCTTTGCGCGACCTTTTTGGCAAGTTGGCAAAAGACAAAATTGGTCAGCATCAAATGCGCGAAAGCGGTGGTGGCCATGAGCGTCGCTACGAAACAAAGCCGTATGAGTATGGCGACCCATTCCGGCTCGATCTTCAACAAACTCTGCGCAACGCAATTCGCCGTCAGGGTGGGGGAACTCCGGTTCAACTCTCTCCTGAAGATTTTGAGATTGAACGCACGGAACATGTCACGTCCTCATCGACAGTGGTGATGATTGACCTTTCTATGTCTATGCCCATGCGAGATAACTTCTTGCCTGCAAAAAAAGTTGCAATGGCCCTGTACTCACTCATCACTTCGCAATACCCGCGCGATTACTTAGGGCTCGTTGGGTTCAGTGAAACTGCCCGCATCTTGACTCCAGAACAGTTACCACCGGTCTCGTGGGATTTTGCGTACGGAACAAATATGCAACATGGATTTTTGCTGGCTCGTCAGCTGTTGTCTAAGCAACATGGCACAAAGCAAATCATCATGATCACCGATGGTGAGCCCACTGCACATATCACGCCGCAAGGAGACGTGTTTTTTAACTATCCACCAGTGCGGGAAACGGTGGAGTCAACCTTGGCTGAAGTGATGAAGTGCACCCGCGACGGAATCGTCATTAACACCTTCATGCTCGATGCCAATGGTGGTTTGCGGCAGTTCATTGAGCGGCTCACAGAGATCAATAAAGGCCGTGCCTTTTTCACCACCCCGGAAACTTTGGGCGACTATGTGCTCGTCGACTTCATTGAGCACAAGCGTCGGCTCAGCCGCTCGCGATAGTACATACATACCGAAAACCCCTATAAATACAGGGTTTTTTGGCATCGAGCCAAAAAGCTGAGATTCTCTGGGGATGGTCTTGGCGGGCCCAGAATATGCGCACTTGCTTATTTCATAAGGATTTGGCAGAATGACAGCAATGTAATTACAGCCCTGCCATCACTGCATGCCATTTCTGGATGTTGGTGATCTGCAGAGCGGGAGGCAAGTGAATGCAATTCCCAGAAACGGATGAATTGAGTACAGAACGTGGTTGGCAAGATCAGGCCAACTGTCTTGGTGTTGACCCCGATCTCTTCTTCCCCGAAAGGGGCGCTTCTACTCGTGAAGCAAAAGAAGTGTGTCGTGGTTGTGTTGTGCGAGGCGAATGTCTTGAGTACGCATTAGTCAACGGAGAAAAGTTTGGTATTTGGGGTGGGCTCTCTGAGCGTGAGCGTCGTCGCTTGCGCCGTGCTCGCGCTCAAGCAACTCGCCAAGCAATCTAATAACGTTTACTGCGCTTTAAACAATGTATCGAAGCGGGCTTCGATGGTTTTGTCGGCTCCAATGTTGAGTTGACTCCAGCGACTTTGTTCTATTTTCGTTAATGCACTTAAGGGCATAAGCCCGACGAGTTCTGCACGTGTGATGCTGCTGTATTGAGCGACGATGTCGTATGCCGTGTCGACATTAATGGTGTCTAAATCTGTGAGATTCATGCTGATTTGTGCATGTCCGTCTACCAAAAAACTCAATGCGCGTAGGCCCGGTTGGCGAATACCAATCACAATCTCACGCGCAGTTTTCATTGTGGTACCGGCGAGAAAAATGTTGTAAGCAACTAAAACTTCTCTGACACCCACGCATATTGCGCCTGCTGTTGGGTGTGCAATGCGCGGCCCAACATCTGGAAAAAGTGAAGTCCATGCCGTGCGGCGAATATCGGGAAGCGTGCGTTCTGGCCCGTAGTAAAAACTGGGAACACCAAGTTCATTTGCAGCCCATTGTGCAAATGCATTGCGTTCATGAATTGCTTCTTTGAATGTGGTGTTACCCAGTGGAATGAAGGGAACCACATCAACCACTCCGAGGCGCGGGTGCACACCTGCGTGTTCATGAATATTGAGAAGGTCGACGGCGCGCGCGGCAAGGAGTCGGGGGGAGTGCGCGCCGCGCAGAGTAAATACGCTGCGGTGATGGTCGGGGTCGGAATGAATGTCGAGGAGATCGGCGGCTACAGCTGCGCTCATATTGGCAAGTGTTTCGGGGCTTTGACCCTCACTGATATTGACGACGCACTCAATCACAGGGTTATTTTTATCTCATCTCTTGGCCGACCGGTGGTAGGTTAAAGGCATGTTCGCATTTCTCGAAGGCCCAGAACTCATCATCGTTGCTGTTGTTGTACTTGTTCTTTTTGGCGGCACTCAATTGCCGAAGTTTGCAAAGAACCTTGGTCAGGCACAAAAAGAATTTAAAAAAGGTCTTGCAGACGGCCAATCCGACAAGTCTGGCGATTCCGACTCCAAGTAATTCGCTGTCGCGTTGCTTATGCAGCGCGTCGTTGAGACTTCAAGCGGCGCCGGGCACGTTCACTCATGCCGCCCCACACGCCGTGTTCAATCTGTTCCGATAGTGCGTATTCCAAGCAGTGGTCGCGAACGGGGCATGTAGAACAAATCTTGCGTGCCTTGTCGACCCCAACACCATCCGAGGGAAAGAAGATGTCGGGCTCAACAAGGCGGCAATTGCCGAGCGACATCCATTCAGTTGAACGATAAGAACCAAGGTTGCATTGATTTTCATAGTGCTGGATGTCAGTTGTAGTCATGGCGAGCCTTTGCTGTCAGGAGAACTTCGGTCGTACAACGGTTCTGACGCTGCAGGCCCGGAATAAGTTCCCGAGAGGTCATGTGGCCACTCTGCGGTATCCTGTGGGCTCCTAGGAGGTTCCCGTGTCCGATATCAATGCCACCCCAGAAGCGCCACGCGCACATGCCCGCATCGTGTATCTCGGCCCTGTTGCTCCCCATTGGGAGGTCTACGGCGCCTACGGCGACCAGGCCCTCATTGACGAATTCCGTACTCGCGTGCTGGCCCGTTTGGTGCTACTCACCCGCGACGACCCACAATTTCGCCGCAATAGCGAGCGCATTGCCCGCGATGCAGAGCGCGATCTCATCACCATTGAATGGGACCTTGGCGATTCCGTCAAGCTCTAAATACTCGCAGTGTGCAAATTCTCCCAGTAGCAACTCTGCGTTCATTTTTTAGACAGGGAAACAACCTATGGCGCAACGGGAAAGAACCTACTCTGCTGTGATCGACGAACGCTTTTTCAACCGTGATCTCAGCTGGCTCGCATTTAACGAGCGGGTGTTGGCAATGGCACGAGAAGAGGGCATTCCGCTTCTCGAGCGAGTCAAGTTTCTTGCCATTTTTTCTGCGAACCTCGATGAGTTTTTTCAAGTACGCGTTGCGTCGTTAAAAAATAAAAAAGCTGCAGGAGCAACACAGCGCAGTGCTGATGGGCGCCACCCACAAGAACTCGATCTTGATATTAGCGACACGGTGCATCGGTTAGTTGCCGAACAAGAAGCGCTGTTGCGCGAACACATTCTGCCAGAACTCAAAAACAACGACATTGTATTGCAGCGCTGGGAAGATGTGCCGGCTGAAGAAAAAGCAATACTGTCTCGAGAATTTGATCAGCGTATTTTCCCTATTCTCACCCCGCTTGTTGTAGACCCTGCACACCCCTTCCCCTATGTGTCGGGGCTTGCGCTCAGCATCGCGGTCATGTTGCGTGACCCTATTAACGGCGAGGAGCGGTTCGCTCGCCTTAAAGTTCCGCCACTTTTACCGCGGCTATTGAAACTTGAAAACTCTCTACATTTCATCCCAATTGAAGAGGTCATCATCGCGCATCTGCCTGCGTTGTTTGAAGGGATGGAAGTGAAAAGCGCAACTACCTTCCGTGTCTCGCGCGATGCCGACCTCGATGTAGACGATGAGGAAGCCGAAGATCTTCTTGAGGCAGTAGAGGCCGAATTACGCCGTCGACGCTTTGGTAGGGCGGTGCGTCTTGAGGTTCGTGATTCCATTGACGACACAGTTCTAGATCTTCTGGTCGATGAATTTGAAGTGGAAAATCACGATGTCTATAAATTCAATCTTCCTCTCGACCTCACCAGTTTGTTTACAATTAGCGCTTTACCGGTTCCCGCATTGCGCGACACACCTTGGCCGGCTGTTACGGCGGGTCGGCTAGCTGCTGCTAGCGAACAAGATCGCTCTATATTCAGTGTCATTCGTGAACGTGACCTCTTGGTGCATCACCCATATGAAAGTTTTGTTACCTCAACGCAAGCGTTTATTGAAGAAGCAGCAAACGATCCTCGAGTGCAGTCAATAAAAATGACCTTGTATCGCACCTCTGGCGATAGTCCTATTGCACAGAGTCTCATTCGTGCGGCAGAGCGCGGTGTGCAAGTGGTGGCGCTTATTGAACTCAAAGCACGTTTCGATGAGGCAGTGAACGTCACCTGGGCAAAGCAGCTTGAACGTGCCGGAGTACATGTGATGTACGGAATCGTTGGTTTGAAAACTCACGTGAAGTGTGCGTTAGTCGTGCGAGAAGATGGCGACGGGCTACGCCGTTATGTTCATTTTGGAACGGGTAACTACAATTCGAAAACCGCAGGGCTCTACGAAGATCTCGCAATTTTTACTTGCAATCCTGAGCTTGCCTCCGATGCATCGCGCCTTTTCAATCACCTCACTGGCTTCAGCAGAAATGATCATTATCAACATTTGCTTGTTGCGCCAAACTATTTGAAATCGGGTCTTATCGATCTCGTTCGCCAAGAAGCACGTGCAGGACAAAACGGTTATATTCGGCTGAAATCGAACTCGCTTGCTGATTCTCAAATGATGGAAGCCCTGTATGAAGCAAGTGAAGCGGGTGTAAAAATTGACATCACCGTGCGTGGCATCTGCGGTATACGACCAGGCGTACCCGGAATGTCGAGCAATATCACGGTGCGTTCTGTTTTGGGAAGGTACCTAGAGCATTCGCGCATTTACATGTTCGGAAATGGAAATGGACCTGGAGTGCCGCGCTGGTATATCGGTTCTGCCGATCTCATGTCACGCAACCTCGACCGACGTGTTGAAGCGCTTGTTCCAGTTTTGCAGGAAAAGCACCAACAATGGTGTGAAAAAGTGCTGTCCGACCTCAGTAATGCCACTGCGCCACATTTTGTTCTCAATGCCGCAGGTAATTGGGCTCGCGAAGGTGACTCCTTTGCTTCGCGAAATGCTCAAGAAGACCTGTATGTGTGGGCCAAAAATCAACAAGAGCGTCGTAACCCGTAAGCAGGGTATTCTGTGAGAGACAAGCAATAAAGGAGACAAGGCAATGGAAGAACTACGTAAAGGTTTTCATCACGAACTCGATGAAGTTCGACTCTCACTTGCGCGGCTTGCGGCCTCGGTCATTGAAGCCATTCCTCGTGCCACAAACGTGTTGTTGTCGGGAGACCTTGAAGGCGCCGAATACCTCATTTTGGCCGATGATGAAATTGACGCACGGTCTATTGCACTTGAAGATCGCTGTTATCAGTTGCTGGCTCTGCAGGCTCCTGTAGCGGGCGAGCTACGCCAGCTGATTTCCATTCTTAAATTGGTGGGTGAAATTGAACGCTCTGCCGACCTCACGGTCAACATTGCAAAGGCGGCTCGGCGAATTTATGGTCATGCGCTTGATCCAAAGTTACGCGGCATCATCACCAAAATGGGCGAGCAGGCGCAACAGCTGTTCACTTCTGCTTTGCAATCCTTTGAAGAGAACGATGTTGCTATTGCGGGAGCAATTGACGATATGGACTCGTATCTCGACAGCTTGCAACGCCAATTTGTTCAGGCAATTTTTGAAAGTCACGCTGCGGGAAACATCGATCTGCAAGTAGCAATTCAACTAGCTGTTGTGGCTCGCTTCTACGAGCGAATAGGTGACCATGCGGTGAACATTGGCGAGCGGGTGTTGTTCATTGTGAGTGGTTGGCGCCCACACAACAAGGGTGCTGCTCGACACGTATCAAAACTGGCTGAAGACGATACATATGGCATTCGAATTGTCCCTACCAACAATTCAGATGTCTAGGACCTCGTGCTTCTAAGAGGAATTGTCGTTGGTCTAGTTGTCGGCTTTCTCGTTTCGCGCATTATTTTTCTTCGTCGTTCTGCTGCTGCCAACACTCAACCAATTGTTTCGGTATTAGAAACATCCCCCTCAGAAGCAGAAGCACATGTTGCCGGGCTCGATTCGGTATTGAATGCAATTCCTCTTGGCGTTGTAGTCACCGATGAGCAAGGAAATATTATTTTAGGAAATCATGTCGTTGCAGGAGTTGAAATTTTACGGCATATCGACGTGCTGGTAAATGAAGCAGTAGAACGTATTATTAAAAAATCGCGAGAGACCGGGTCGTCGGTGCGTGAAACTCTCGAGTTGTTCGGGCCCCCACCACGAACTCTGGTAATTGAGGCGAGGCCACTAGAGGGTTCGAAGTCCATTGCAATTATTGAAGATATTTCGGAACGGACTCGCATTGATGCTGTCCGAACCGATTTTGTGGCGAACATTAGCCACGAACTAAAAACCCCAGTAGGAGCATTGTCAATATTGGCCGACACCATTCGTGATGAAGACGACCTGAAAGTCATCCATCGGTTGTCGTCAAAAATGGTGAAGGAAGCGAACCGTATGGCTAAAACCATCGATGACTTGCTCGAGCTATCGCGCATTGAGCTTGATGTTTCTGCTGTTTTGGAGCCTGTCAGTATCTTCTCAGTTGTTGCAGAGTCAATTGACCGTATGGCCTACTTTGCAGCTCAGGCGGGTATCGGCATCGTTTCGCAACTGCCCGAAGCCGATTGTGTTGTGAAAGGCGATCGACTCCAGTTGGTTTCTGCTGTATCGAATCTCATTGATAATGCAGTGAAATACAGCGAAAAGGGTGACGAAGTCACTGTTCGTGTATCTCCACAAGATGAAACCGTAGATATTTCGGTGAATGATGAAGGCATTGGCATACCCCCAAGTGACATCGACCGCGTCTTTGAGCGGTTCTACCGGGTTGATCGTGCCCGCAGCCGAGGAACGGGGGGAACGGGGCTCGGGCTCTCTATTGTGCGTCATGTGATGAACAATCATGGCGGTTCGGTGAACGTCACCTCACAAGAAGGTGAAGGTTCAACTTTCGTGCTCACTCTTTTGCATCAAAGCGGCAATACTTCTGTGAACAACATATGAACGCCATCGCAACCTCCCACACTGTTCTCGTCGTTGAAGACGAAGAATCATTCGTAGATGCTCTACTCGTCGGTCTGAAAAAAGAAGGCTTTCGTGTTGAGGTTGCCCGAGACGGCTTGGAAGCGCTCGAAATGTTCGACCGCATCCAGCCCGATATTATTCTTCTCGATGTGATGTTACCGAAAGTGTCGGGCATCGATGTATGCCGGCAACTGCGTAAAAAATCACAAGTGCCTATCATTATGGTCACTGCAAAAGCTGCAGAAATCGATACCGTCGTTGGGTTGGAAGTAGGAGCCGACGATTACATCACGAAGCCTTACCGACTCCGTGAGCTTGTTGCACGTATGCGTGCCGTGTTACGCCGGGCTCCTCTCGACCGTGCTGGTGAACTCACTGAAGGCGCATTGCAGGTAGGTGACATTGCGCTCGACCCAGAACAACATGAAGTAGTCATCCGTGGTGAAAAAACAGCCTTGCCGCTGAAGGAATTTGAATTGCTGCATTTGCTGTTGGCAAATGCGGGGCGAGTATTACCGCGAGAAACACTCATTGATCGCATATGGGGCAACGACTATGTGGGCGATACCAAAACGCTTGACGTGCACATTAAACGTTTGCGAGCAAAAATAGAGTCAGATCCCGCGAACCCCGCAAAAATTATTACTATTCGTGGTCTTGGTTACAAGTTCGAACGCGTTCGCAACTAACTACTTGCCGCAACGACGTATGCCTATCATGGCACTGTGAGCAGAGGTCGTCCATCTAAAAGTGCTGGCTCAATTGGCCTTCCTGCTCGACCGTTGTTCTTCTCGCTTGCGCGAACACATGTTTTCATGACCGCAGGCGAAGCCGCAATGACGGTGGCGCTTGCTAATTCTTTGTTCTTATCAATGAGCCCCGATGCGGCGCGCGGAAAGGTTGTTCTCTTCCTTGCGTTGAGTTTGGCCCCATTTGCGGTGGTGTCGCCGCTCATTGGTCCAGTAATCGACCGCATGAAAGGCGGCAGACGACTTGTTGTATGTCTTGCTGCTGCTGGCAGGGCAATTGTGACTCTGCTCATGATTGGACGCATCGATTCGCTCACTCTTTTTCCACTTGCTTTTGCAGCAATGGTGCTATCAAAGACCTATTCCATTTCGAAATCGGCACTTGTTCCCACGGTGGTGAAATCTGAGTCTGATCTAGTGGAAGCGAATAGCAGGTTGGGTCTGTTAGCTGGTGTTGTGGGCTTTGCTGTGGCCATTCCTGCGGGTCTGCTACAACTCATTTCCGATAGCGCCCCACTGTTCCTTGCAATCGTTTTCTTTTGCGGTGCTGTGGTGTCGGCAACACAATTGCCCCGAGGCGAGCGAGTATCACAATCCCCACCAACGCAAGCAGAGCGAGATGAACTTCATTCTCCACGGTTGCTTCGCGCTTCGCGCACTATGTGGCTGATGCGAGGTCTTGTTGGGTTCATGTTTTTCCATCTTGCTTTTTGGTTGCGCGACCAGAAAGCAGGAACATTGTGGTTTGGTTTTGCGGTAGGGCTTTCCACACTTGCAACCATGGCGGGTAATGCACTGTCGCCAATGCTGCGTCGTAAGTTGCATGAAGAAACCATGATGCTGTCGGCGCTCTTAGCGCTCACCATTTGTGGCTTTGTAACCACTTATGTTGGGGGAGTAACAGGAGGCGTTATTTTGGCTGCAACTGTCAATTGTTCGGCGGCTATTTGTCGCCTAGCCTTTGAGTCGGTTGTACAAAGCGATGCCCCCGATGCAAACCGGGCGCGTGCCTTTGCAGTCTTCGAAACACAAAATCAACTGGCGTGGGTTCTGGCGGGGTTACTACCGGTACTTTTTCGCATACCTGGTGATGTAGGTTTTGCACTCATTGGAATTGCAACGGCATTAGGAATGCTGATTTTTATCATGTGGGGTCGGTTTTCTATTCGCATTCAAGGCGGGCGAGCCATAGGCCTGGGGCGTCGA
This sequence comes from bacterium, assembly GCA_013205145.1. Lineage (GTDB taxonomy): Bacteria > Actinomycetota > Acidimicrobiia > Acidimicrobiales > Ilumatobacteraceae > F1-20-MAGs119. Next base: position 10,755 of record JABMMV010000163.1, on the reverse strand, counting down.
CCTCGGCGGGGGTAGGAAGAGCCGATTCACTTGCGAGTACTCCGAGAAGCGTTTCGGGTGAACTGCGTTCAATAACCCCAGCAACAAAAGTTTTGCCTCGTGATACCACTGCACGCGTATAACGCACGCCTAAGAGGTGTTCTACAAAAATGTCGGCAGGGGATTCTTCAATGCGGCGTCGGCGAACTGCTTCTGCAATAGCACCTGCTCCGCCCAAAACGCGTTGAGCAACGGTGTCAACTGTCCAGTCGATAATGCCCACAAGAGTGGCAAGAAGTGCATCGAGTGCGGGCATCATGGCTTCTTGTTCGGGTGAAATAACAGCCCCAAGCATAATTTCGGGCTGCGAAAAAGCGTGTTGAAGTGCAGCCATGGGGTTGTCGGAATCGACCTCAAGATGTGTCATACGTTCAAATGCAGCTGTTGGGTCGGGGCGAAATGCTTTCACATGTTGTTCCACTGACTGCAACAGCCGACGGCGAATATGTGGAACCTGCAGAACTGCATGTGCTGCAAGTTCGTGAATGAGCACCCACATGCGCATATCGGCATTCGGCAAACTCCAATTTTCTGCAAAGGCATCAATGGTGCCAGGAACAAGTAAGACGGTGTTTTCTGGGCTACGCGGCAACAGCAGGTCGTATTGACCAAAAGCCTTTTGTGCGAGTTGCCCAATCATGGAACCCACAGTCATGCCGAGAAGAGAGGGAGCCATCATGCTTGTGAGATTGCGCATCATCTGCGACATTGGGTCGGAGTTTTCCAGGTCAAGGTCGGTCTCTGCGTCAGCATCGACAGACGACGGCTGGCTGAGGGCTGCGGCAAGATCATTGAAAAGTGGTTGGTAAGCATTGAGCGTTGACTGGCACCACTGAGCGGGAGTGCAGTATTCAAATTTTGCTTGGCTCAACGAGTGTTGTGCATGGTCGCCAAGCACATCGCCTACATGCATGACGGCAATGGGGATGAGTTGTTCCATTGCGATGCGAGCAGCAGGGTCAACATTGTGTTGACCACCTTCGGTTGAAGTACCCATGAGTGCAAACTGCTGTGCGATATCCCAATTCAAGGGGCCTTGACCGGCCATTGCTTTCATCATGTCGCCAAAAAATGGCAATCCGCCAAAGGGGTTATCGCCCATGCTGTTTTCACCCATAGGGCGATGTTATGCCTCGTCGAAGTGAAACACATGACGCAGAGATGATTGGGTGGAAGAGGTACGCTGAGCTTGTGCACGGCCCTGTCGATTCCTCGCTCTGGATCGCGGTCACAAATGAAGATTTGCCCGTCACTGCTGCATACGAATGGAGCATTTTGCCAAGCTGCGGCGCGGTCGTTCTCTTTTCGGGCACAATGCGCAATCATGCTGATGGGCGTGACGAGGTGAAAAAGTTAACGTACGAAGCATACGAAGAACAGGCCGTTGTTCGCATGCGCGCCATTGCAGAGGAAGCGCAAAAATCATGGACGGGCATTGGAAGAATTGCCATGATCCACCGACTCGGTGACCTCGAGCTAGGCGACAGTGCTGTCATTGTGTGCGTTTCGTCGGGCCATCGTCCCGAGGCTTTCGAGGCAGCGCGTTTTTGCATTGATGCTTTGAAGGCTTCTGTTCCTATTTGGAAAAAAGAAGAATGGGCAGGCGGCTCCGACTGGGGAACACGTAGTCAAGACATCGGACAAGTAACTTCGCCTACAACAGAAAGTGCGCGATAACGCCATGCAAGCAGCAATGTATATTTTCACCTTTCTGGCAGTGCTATGTGCTGCTGCACTGGGCATCATTCTTTTGCGCGAAAATCGTAAGACAGGAATTTACGATGGCATCGATAATTTCAGACGCCATATTGATGCGTTGTCACCCGATGCTCGGCGAAATGTTGTGGCCCGTCAAATCAAAAATGACGATTCTGGACAGAGTCGCTCACCGCGCTTGTAATACGGCGTACACTAGAAACATCTCATGGCACGCGACCTTGCAATAGACCTTGGCACCGCCAACACCCTTGTATATATGAAGGGTAAGGGCATCGTGCTCAACGAACCCTCAGTCATTGCGGTGAACCGCAAAACGGGTGAGGTGCTGGCAACTGGCCATGAAGCATGGAACATGATTGGTCGTACACCGGGGTACATCGTGGCCGTTCGCCCATTGCGCGGTGGCGCCATTACCGACTTCGATATCACCGAGCGGATGATTCGATTGTTATTGCAACGCGTTGGTGTGTCTCGTTTTACTCGGCCAAAAGTGGTTATTTGTGTGCCGTCGGCAATTACGGAAGTAGAACGCCGTGCGGTAACCGACGCAACGCGTCGAGCAGGAGCTTCCGACGCGCAGCTCATTGAGCAGCCAATGGCAGCAGCAATTGGCGCCGAGTTGCCCATTGACGAACCTGTGGGAAACATGATCATCGATATTGGGGGCGGAACCAGCGAAACCGCGGTCATTTCTCTTGGTGGTGTGGTTGCCCTTGAAGCAATTCGCGTGGGCAGTTTCGACATTGACGCAGCAATTCAAACTTATGTGCGTCGCGAACACGGAATAGCTATTGGTGAACGCACTGCAGAAGACATCAAAATTCAAATTGGCACCGCCACGCCAATGCCGAATGAACGTGGCGCGCAAGTACGTGGGCGCGACCTTGTTACGGGCCTGCCTAAAAATATTATGTTGACCCCAGAAGAAGTACGTTTTGCCATCGATGAAGTGGTGTCTCAAATTGTGAACTCGGTAACGCGCTGCTTGTCAAAAGTGCCACCAGAAATGGCGCAAGATTTTCTGCAGCGCGGCATGTACCTAGTAGGTGGTGGCGGGTTGTTGCGCGGTCTTGCACAACGTATTGAAAAAGAAACCGACGTTCCCGTGCGAATGTCGCCAATGCCGCTAGAAGCAGTGGTGTTGGGTGCCGGACACTGTGTAGAGAACTATCAAGTGCTGCGCAGCATGTTCATGGGCGCTCGCCGCTAACACTTAGCCTTGAATAAGTTGTAAAACTTTGCCGTCCAAGGTGAGTACGAAAACTTTTCCCTGTGTAGTGCTTCGTACGGCAGTAATTGATCCAACATCACGCTGCATGATGGTTTGTTTTTGCGTGGTTTGACCAGACACCCAAATTGCGGTAATTCGTCCGCTGCAGTAGTCACCAAAAATAAACCAGTCTTTCCAAGCAGGTAGTTGCGGGTCGCGAACTCGCGTACCGCCAGAAATAGAGCAGCCAGCATCACCGTGTTTGTACGTAAAAACGGGCTTTTGATGAGGTTGTGCAGGTTCATCTTCGTTGAAGCGGGTGTTAGCTTCCCAAGCGCTCCAACCGAAACTGATGTTCTTGCCAGCACCTTTTGCGGCCCAGGCAACGTTCACTTCTTCCCACATATTTTGCCCGACATCTGCAATCCATAAATTGTTGGAAGAATCAAACTCGAAGCGCCACGGGTTGCGCAGTCCGCGCGACCACACCTTGAGGTCATTCGCCTTTTCATTTTTTGCAATGGGCGATAGCGAAAGAATCTTTCCTAATGGAGAACTGGTGCGAAGTGCCACACGTTGTGGGTCTCCACCAGAACCACCATCGCCCGTGCCAACGTAAAGACGACCTTCTGGACCGAAAGCAAGCCCGCCACCGTTGTGGTTGGCATATGGCTGTTCCACCGTGAGCAATAGAGTGCGTGTGGAAACGTTCGCAGTGTTGGCTGCAGACATTGCGTAGCGAACTACTTCTGTATCGCCTTGCCTGTTGGTGTAGTTGACATACAAATATTTCCCATTTGGATGAAATACGATGCCAAGAAGTCCGCGTTCGCCACTTGCCGATGTGTATTTCCTTACGTCTAAAGCAATGGTTTTCTTGCCCTTGACAATTCGTTGAACAAGTCCATCTTGTTCGGCAATGTATAGCGCGGGGTCATTGACGCGTGTAGCAATGTCAACAGGCAATTTTGCTTGAGCGACAAGAACGAGCTTGGTGCTGTTTGCGCTAGCTGAAACTGGCCCTGCAAAAATTAAGCATGTTGCACTCAGCAGTACACCGACGAGGAGCAGTTTTTTATGCATCGTGGTTGATGCGTATGAGTCCTTCTTGAATGACAGTCACAGCGAGTTCGCCACTAGCAGTGTAAATAGAGCCACCAGCAAGGCCCCGTGCATTTGATGTTGAAATGGAGTACTGATCGTAAAGCATCCATTCATCGGCGCGAAAGGGGCGATGAAACCACATGGCATGGTCGAGGCTTGCCATTTGTACTCCCTTGGAATTCCACGAGAGACCGTGTGGCAACAAGGTGGTGTCGAGCAGCGTGAAGTCGCTCGCGTATGTAGCAATACACGTGTGCAATACCGGGTCATCGGGAAGCTGTCCGTCGGCGCGCATCCACACACGCTGCCCGAGTGAGGGGTTTCCTTCGCGAGCAAAAGGGTCAGAGTCGACATAACGCAGGTCGATAGGGCGCGGACGGTCGTACCACTCGCCGATGATGTCTTTATAGGGAGCCATGCGCTCTTTGAAGTCGGGAAGTGTCTCTGGGTCTGGTACGCCCGATGGACCCTTAATTTGATGTTCAGGGCCAGGCTCAACGGTGTGAAACGAAGCCTGCAAGTTGAAAATAACCTTGCCGTGCTGAATGGCAACCACACGGCGGGTGGTGAAACTGCGTCCATCGCGGAGGCGGTCTACTTCATACAAAATAGGTTTGCCAGGGTCGCCGGGCCGCAAGAAATATGCATGGAGCGAATGAACCTGGCGGTCGGTCTCATCGACAGTGCGGGCGGCAGCAACAAGAGCCTGGCCAGCAACTTGGCCGCCAAACACACGTTGGCGATTTTCGTCGGGTGATTTTCCCCGAAAGATATTGACCTCAATGGGTTCAAGATCTAGGAGATCGACGAGGTCATTGAGTGAAGAGTTCATGTTCCTCTATGTTGCCACTTTTGGGGCAAAAAACTCTGCTTATTCCTGAGAATTCACTTCTCGCGAAGCTGATCTACAGTAGGTAGTTATGGAAAACACTCAAACTTCATTTCCAAAAGGGTTTCTTTGGGGCACCGCCACCGCAGCACATCAAGTGGAGGGCAACAACACCAACAACGATTGGTGGGAGTGGGAACACCGTGTTGATACCCCATGCAAAGAACCGAGTGGCGACTGTTGCGACCAATATCACTTGTACCCAAATGACATCGAGCTCATCGCTGATCTCGGTTTGCAGGCATATCGCTTCAGCATTGAATGGTCGCGTGTAGAGCCAGCTGAAGGCGAGTTTTCACAGGCTGCTTTGCAGCATTACAAACGTGTTATTGCCTCGTGTTGGGAAAATGGGGTACAACCCATTGTTACATTGCATCACTTCACAACACCACTATGGGTTGCTGCTCAAGGTGGGTGGGAAAACCCTCGCACTGCAGATCTCTTTGCGCGCTATTCCGCGAAAGTTGCACAATTCATGGGCAGTGATGTTGCACGTTGGTGCACTATCAACGAACCAAACATGGTCTCCACTATCGGATATCTCGTTGGTCAGTTTCCCCCAGGCAAACGCAGTAGATCGTCAAGAGATGCCGTCAATGCAGTTTTTTGTGATGCACATGCAAAATCACGAGATGCGGTGAAATCTATTTCTTCTGCGCCCATTGGCCTCACGCTGGCAATGGCGGAATTCCAAGTTGATGAACAATCTGAAAACCCAGATGAAATTGCAATGGCTCATGCAAAACGCCAGAACGGTTTCGATGGCCTCGAGACATGTTTTCTTGAAGCCGCTATTGGTGATGATTTTTTCGGCGTGCAGACCTACACGCGCGAAAGATTCAATGCGCAGGGTCGGATGAAACCAGACCCCGATTCCCGACTCACCATCATGGGCTACGAGTACTACCCCCAAGCTTTAGAGGCCACCATTCGTCGTGCCTATACCGAAACACGAGGCGTGCCCATCATGGTCACCGAAAATGGCATTGCGGTAGTGAACGACCAGGAACGTGTTGAATACGTCAGCGAGGCACTGCGCTGCGTTTTGCGTTGCATTGCCGACGGCATCCCGGTGGAGGGTTATATGTATTGGAGTTTGCTCGATAATTTTGAATGGGCCTATGGGTACGGGCCGACCTTTGGTCTCGTTGGGGTTAATCGGGAAACACAAGAGCGGCATATCAAACCAAGTGCTCGTTGGCTGGGCAATGTTGCCCGAGCAAATGCACTTTTACCTCTCGTGTAGTGCCAAAAAAGGGCTACCATTTCGTCTGTGTCTTTACTTCCTTTAAATCCAGATCAGCTCTTGTCCACCACGCGCGCAGTACGTAAGCGCCTCGATTTCTCCAAGCCCGTTCCCGATGAGCTCATCCGCGAGTGTGCAACTGCTGCCATGCAGTCACCTTCGGGCAGCAACATGATGACCATGGGGTTCATTGTGGTCAAAGATGCCGCCAAGCGAAAAGCAGTGGGCGATGTATACCAACAGTGCTATTCCATGTACAAGTCAATGGACGGCGTGTACATCGGTTCCATCGATAAGGGCGAAGCCAGTGCAAATGATCAGCAAAAGCGTTCTGCAGACTCTGCCGACTTCTTAGGTGAGCACATGGGCGATGCGCCTGCGCTCATCATTGGTTGCACACAAGGAGCTCGACTCGATGGTGCGCCAGCAATGATGTCAGCATCGATGCTTGGCAACATTTTGCCAGGCATGTGGTCATTCATGCTGGCAGCACGTGCGCGTGGGCTTGGAACCGCTTGGACCACTGTGCACCTCATGATGGAACAGCAAGTTGCCGATATTTTAGACATTCCTTTCGACACCGTGCAGCAAGTGTGCTTGTCGCCATTGGCTTACACCAAGGGAACCGATTTCAAAGCAGCTGCTCGTCCACCAGTCGACAGCATCTTGCACTGGGACCGTTGGTAATTCACGCCAATCTGCGTCGCCATGCAGTGGCGGCAAAGGGGTTCATGCCGAAAGAAGAAGGCGATGCGTTATACGACGCTGCAGTTTCTCTTTCCTCTGACATTGTAAGTGCACCCATGCTTGAAGTGGGGTCGTATTGCGGCAGGTCAACTATTTGGTTAGGCGCTGCGGCGCGTGAAAATGGCAGTGTTCTTTTTGCGGTAGACCATCATCAAGGCAGCGAAGAAAATCAGCCAGGTTGGGAGTCGCACGACATCACACTGGTCGATGCACATACCGGCAGGCTCAACACTTTGCCCACCTTCCAACGAACTATTACCGATGCCGAACTCAACGATGTGGTGATTGCAGTAGTAGGGCATTCACCTACCGTTGCCGAACGCTGGACAACCCCGTTGAGCTTCTTATTCATTGATGGTGGACACGGTGTTGAGCCCGCGCGTGCGGACTATGCGTTTTGGACGCCACACGTAATGGCGGGCGGCTTGTTGGCAATTCACGATGTATTTCCCAACCCGGCCGATGGTGGCCGCCCACCGTATGAAGATATTTACTTACCAGCTCTCGCAAGCGGAAAATTTGTTGAAGTCAGCGCAACGGGAAGTTTGCGAGTTTTACAGCGACAGTGAATTTCGATTTTCTAATCGGAAAAACCATCGTGCATAAAAAGTCGAGCACCAGGCGAAGTGCCAGCAATTGCATCGGCGGCCAAAATAATTGCAGCACCTGTGTACGCCGTGCATTCGTCTTCGGGAAATGAAATGAGTTGTGGATGCACAATTCCTGTGAGGTATGAACCCTCGGCGTTGCGGTGTGGGCGAGTCCACTGTAGAAGTTTCTTTGCTGTGTCTAGATCGCCAATCGCGGCATACGACAGCGAGCATTCTGCAGTTTCTGCTGCAGTGACCCAGGGTTCATCGCTGACACATCGCACTCCAAGACCTTCCATCACAAAAGTGTCGTAAAACATAGCGAGGCGATCTTTTGCTTGAAAAGATTCTTTTGCACCTGTGAGAATGGGGTAGTACCAGTCCATAGCGAAGCGTTCTTTTGGTTCAAAAGCCTTCAAATCGGTGCGCACTACATCGTCAATGGTGTCGGCAGCACGCAGATAAACATCGGCGTGGTCATCGAGAAGTGCGGCAACCATTGCGCCACAACGTAACGAATGTCGAATGGAACACGACCCGGTGAGAAGTGCGTAGTCCCAAGGGGACTCGTCAACTTCTTTTGCCCACAGAACTGTTCCGTCAGAACGCCGCATGGAAAGTACCCACTGCAGCGCGGCTTTTGCTGTTGGCCACAATGAGTGCAAAGTCTTTTTATCGCCAGTGCACAGCCAGTGATGCCAGAGCCCGGCAGCCATATACGCACACACATTGGTATCGAGTTTTGCTTCTTTCACACTTCCATCGGAGTGGTAGTAGTTGTGCCACGAGCCATCGCTGCGCTGAACATCGGCAAGCCATTCATATGCATGGCGCGCCTCGTGATGCAAACCGAGGGTGTCGAGTGCCATTGCCGTTTCCACATGATTCCACGGGTCGCAGTGCCCGCCAATGTTCCAGGGAATCATTCCACTAGGAAGTTGAAGGTTGGCAATTGACGCCGCAGTTTGCGCAAGTTCCTCATGCGAAATAACACCGGGAATGTTGATGGTGTGATTCATAGTGCCCGCGCATGATCATGTGATTTTTGGGAGTACACCACGTAGCTCTTCCCAAGAATGGGGCTCAGAATTCGCTCTGCATACTTGGTAGACGCAGGCCGTTTCATAATGTCCCACTCGAGAAATTTCTTATAAGCCTGCACGGCCTTGTGCTCTTCGTTATGTGGCCCAACAGCACAGCGCAACCACCAATATGGGCTATGCAATGCATGCGCATGGTGCTGGCTTTTTATGGTGAGTCCGGCTGTACGCAGTTTTGCTTTCAATTCTGTTGCGCTGTAAATACGAACATGGCCACCCACCGATTTTGGTGCGTAGTATTCGTCGGAAAGCATCCAGTTAATTTTCTCTGGCCACCAAGTAGGCACAGTAACGCCGAGTATGCCACCTGGCTTGAGCACGCGGTACAGCTCGGCAATCGCGGCTGTATCGGCATGAATGTGTTCAAGTACTTCCGATGTAACGATGCGATCGAATGTGTTGTCGGCAAAGGGAAGCTGAGTTGCATCGCCACGCAGGCATGCAATAAATTGATCGGCTGAAATTTCGCCAGCCTGCGCCATTGCAGCAAAAGTATTGCGAGTAGTAACTACTTCATCCGATGCGTAGTCAAGAGCAACTACTTTTGCACCCAGGCGAGCAGCTTCGAATGCGTGACGGCCAAAACCTGCGCCAGCATCGAGAAAAAGGTGACCTGGTTGCAATTGAAGCTCAGAAAATTTCAAGGTAAGCATCTTTATTTACCACTTCGTCGTCTGATGCGGTTGTGTGGCATGTCGAGTACTTCGCGGTATTGCTCAACGGTGAGTTGTGCACAATGTTTCCAACTCCATCTGCTTGCAACACGCTCACGACCTGCAAGACCAATGCGCTCACGCAATGCTGCGTCGTCTAGGCCGCGTCGAATTGCAGCGGCTAACGCCTCGGCATCTCCGGCTGGGCACTGCAGTACGGTTTCGCCATTTGTTCCTGTGACTTCAGGCAGAGCACCACCATCGGTAGCAACAAGACAAATTCCGGTGCTCATTGCTTCAATTGCGGGAAGGCTAAAACCTTCATAGAGGCTCGGAACCACGGCAAGCTCAGCCTCTGCATACAGTTCCACAATTCGTTCATCGCTCACGTCAGACACGAAGTCAATAGCATCGTTCAGGCCTAGAGAAGTAATGAGGTCGGCGCTATGGCCTGCTTTTGGTTTTCCAATAATGGTGAGTCGTACATCGCGTTCTGTACGGAGCTTCGCAAGTGCTTCCAACAAGTATGAAAGACCTTTCAGCGCAACGTCGGCAGATGCAGTGGTAATGAGTTGACCAGGTTTGCGCTGCACTTCAGGAAGCGGACGGAATAATTCAGGGTCAACACCTACTGGAACAAGACGCATGCGGTCTTTGCTCACACCCATGTCGGTGTGGATGTCGTTGATGGAGTTTTCGCTGACCACAACAATACGTGGCATTTTGGAAGCAACCTTGCCTTGCATTTCCACAAATGAATACCAGCGGCCAATTCCGAATCGTTTGTAACGACTCTTCGTGTGGCTCATCTCTAATTTGCGATCTTTGGTAATGGGGTGATGCAGAGTGACGATGGTAGGAATGATTTTTTCTATTTTAAGAATGTCGGTACCCAAGCACTGGTTGTCATGCACCAAGTCGAAATCGTTTACTCGTTTTTTCAGTTCGCGGTATGCGCGCATGCTGAAAGCTTTTGGTTCTCCAAAAGTGCCTTTGAGAAACTGGGCGGCCTCAACGATGTTGGGAAGGTTGTTGAGTTCCCAGTAAGCCGGGAAACGACCGGGGTATTGGTCGTTGAAAATATCGAGGCTGGGTAACTGGTGAAGGGCAACGCGGGGGTCGAGAATGGGGTAGGGCTGCCCGCCAAATACCTCAACATGGTGTCCTAGGTCGGCCAAAGCCTTGGTGAGGTGACGGGTGTACACACCTTGTCCACCAACGTGGGGCTTGCCACGGTAAGTGAGGTACGCAATACGCAGCGGGCCATGAGGGTCGGCCGAAAGGTTCATAGGCGGATCATGCTACCGCCTGGTAGATGTCCTCAGCCTGAGGTCTGCACCTGACCTTTTCGCTGATGGCGAAAAAAGAGCAGAGCAAAGGCAATGAGGAAGGAAATGATGATTGGTGAATCACCTAGATGGGAGTACCAGGTTCGCCCGGTACGTAGCTCAATGTCGG
>JABMMV010000162.1 GCA_013205145.1 bacterium | reverse complement strand
TTTCGCCATTTCTGTACACAGAAAAGCTTTAGTGGCATACACCACGTTTCCTGCGCCAAAAGATTCGGCGGCTTCACGGCAGCGATTACGAATGTGTTGCTCATCGTAAATAAACAAAGGTGTTCCAAATTGCGCCGCAAGGCTTGACACCAAGCAACCGCCAATGGAGAGTTCCCCTACAGGCTCAATGAGAGCAGTGTCGGGTAACAGACGAAGTTCTATGGGATCCATTGCTACATCGCTTCCGGTGCTTCAATACCCAATAAATCTAGACCACAATTCAGCACTCGCGCTGTTGCATCGCACAATGCAAGACGCTCGGTACGTTGCGGCTCGTCAGACTTCAGCACAGGACAATTCTCGTAGAAGCCGGTGAAAACCGTGGCGAGTTCATACAAATAAGTACACATGCGGTGCGGACTGGCCTTGGCCAATGAGTCCCACACCACTGCATCGAACTGCAAGAGGGTTAGTGCAAGAGCTTTTTCTTGAGGCTCACCCAGCGTTACTACAACGCCTTGAACTGAAGCCCGGTCGATGTCGGCGCGGCGAAAGATGCTGCAAATGCGGGCATGTGCATATTGAAGGTACGGCGCGGTGTTGCCATCGAACGACAACATGCGGTCCCAGTCGAAGATGTAGTCCTTAATGCGGTCGGTCGACAAGTCGGCATATTTCACTGCACCAATGCCAATCATGCGCGCAACGTTTGCTCGTTCACTTGCCGACAGCGCAGGGTTCTTTTCTTCCACCGCGCGCGATGCCCGCTCTACAGCTTCTTCCAGCAATGCAGACAACTTCACCGAGTCGCCGCTGCGGCTCTTCAACATTTTCTTGTCGGCTCCCAACACGTTGCCAAACGCCACGTGCTGCATTTCCACATTGCTCGGCAACCATCCAGCTTTTTTTGCTGCCGCTTCAACCATTTGTAAGTGCTGTGCTTGAGGAGCACCCACCACGTACCACATCTTTTGTGCACCAATGCGCTCAACGCGGTCGATAACACAGGCAAGGTCGGTGGTGGCGTAGTTATAACCACCATCACCTTTACGAATAATGAGCGGCAGTGGTTCATTATCGCGATTAGTAAACCCATCGAGGTACATCACGTCGGCGCCATCACTTTGTTCAAGTGCACCCGACACGCGCAAACGCTCTACCACTTGTGGCAACAAATTGTTATATGCACTTTCGCCCATGAGGTCTGTGTCTTCCAGCAATACACCAAGAGTGCGGTACACGCGGTTGAAGTACTTTGTGCTCTCGCCTACCAACACATTCCACATGCGCAGGGTTTCGGTGTCGCCGGCCTGCAACGCAACTACACGTAAGCGCGCCCGTTCTTTAAACACATCATCGGCTTCAAACTTTTGACGTGCGATTTTGTAAAAAGAGTCGAGGTCACCGACGGAAAATGCTTCAGCAGCCTGATCTTCACCAAGGTCAATGAGATGTTCAATGAGCATGCCAAACGGCGTACCCCAGTCACCAATATGGTTTTCACGCACGGTGGTGTAGCCCACAAATGAGAGCATGCGCACCAAAGCGTCACCAATAACGGTGGAACGCAAATGGCCAACATGCATTTCCTTTGCAACGTTCGGCGCCGAATAGTCAACAACAACGGTTTCTTTGCCTTCAATGCTGCGCACGCCAAGAGTGCTTGAGCTCGTCATCGCCGCTAGTTCACGTTCAAGAAATGCGCGACTAAAAACAACGTTGATAAACCCTGGGCCAGCAACCTCTGTGCTTTCACACATATCGCTTACGTCGCCAAGAAGTGCAAGTACTTCCGTTGCCACGTCGCGCGGCACTTTGCCTGTTGCCTTTGCAACTGCTAACACACCATTCACCTGCGCATCGGCGCGGTCGCTTGCTCGCACCACGGGGTCGGCATCGCCCCCGGCAACCGAAGAGAATGCGGGGCGGAAACGTTCGGCAAGAAGAGAGAGTGGATCAGACATGTCGCTAGCCATTGTTGCCGACCACGAGCCGAAAACACGGATCTTTACGAAGTCTTGGCCAATGCCACTAGCCTGCAGTGGCTGGAACAGAATACTTTTCTGTCCTAGCCCTCGTAGCTCAGGGGATAGAGCGTCGGCCTCCGGAGCCGTAGGCGCAGGTTCGAATCCTGCCGAGGGCACTATGGGGTATGC
>JABMMV010000161.1 GCA_013205145.1 bacterium | reverse complement strand
GGTATCCAGTGCCCGCTAGCAAATGGAGGATCAAGCCATTCGGCGATAAAAACTCGTGGTCGAGTTTTGCCCGCAACCGACTTGCGCACGCTGTCAACACGACCGAGCATTCGCTCAGAAACTTGCAGACCGCGCGACGTGACACCAAGAGCCGTAGCAAGGGTGATTACCGACTCAGCGACTTCGCTAATGGTGTGTGGATCAAGTGAAATTACCCGTGCACCAACATCACAAACATCTTCGCTTGACACGGCACAGACACGACAAAGATCTTGCGTAACAATCACATCCGGGGCTAACTCACGCATCAAATCTTCATCAATTGCGTAAAGTTGTTCACCATTATTAACTGCCGCACGCACTTGAGCATCAATCGCTGGACCCGACAAAGCAAGTGAATCAACTCGACTCAACGAAACTATTGGCAGATTCACTGCAGACGATGGCCAGTTGCATTCGCATGAACGACCAACCAGTTGATCAATTAGTCCAAGATCGCCAATGATTTCGGTAGCACTTGGTAGTAACGAGATAATACGCAAAAAGATTCTGCTTTCTTTACAAAATTTTGGTTCTAGCTAGTTTTTGCAGTGTTTGTCAGCGAGATCAAGAACCTCGTCAATAATCGCAAGACCAGTCTTGATGTCCTCAACTGGTGTATTGCACGGTGGCACAACATGCATTCTGTTGAAGTGCGTAAATGGCCAAAGATTGCGTTCTTTGCACGCTGCAGCAAGATCCATCATTGGCTTGGCATCTGCGCCTGCTGCGTTAAACGGAACCAGTGGCTCACGCGTCTCGCGATTTTTGACGAGCTCAATTGCCCAGAACACGCCAAGTCCACGCACGTCACCCACGCTTGGATGCTTCGCTTTAATTTTTTCAAGCGCTGGCCCGATGATGTCGTTGCCCAACATTCGCGCATGCTCGACAATTTTTTCTTCTTTGAAAATATTGATTGATGCAACAGCCGATGCACATGCAAGCGGGTGCCCACTGTAGGTTAGACCGCCAGGATAAGGCTTTTGGCGGAATGTTTCCGAAATGCGATCGGAAATAATGACTCCGCCCAAAGGCAAGTAGCCCGAGTTCACGCCTTTCGCAAAACAAATAAGATCGGGGGCAACATTCCAATGGTCAACAGCAAACCATTCACCGCATCGACCAAAACCCGACATCACTTCATCACAAATCATCACAATGCCAGTGCGGTCACAAATGTCGCGCACACCCTGCAAGTAACCAGGAGGCGGAACCAAAATACCGTTGGTTCCTACAACACTTTCCAAAACAATGGCAGCAATATTGTTTGCGCCTTCCACCATAATGACGTCTTCAAGATGCTGAAGCGCGCGCTCGCTTTCATCAATGTCACTTTGTGAATAGAACTGCGAGCGATACGGGTATGGCCCCCAGAATTTAATGATGCCCGTCGTTGATGGCTCGCTTCCCCAACGTCGTGGGTCGCCCGTCATCTGAATTGCTGCAGCAGTTCCGCCGTGGTAACTGCGATATGTAGAGAGCACTTTGTGACGACCCGTGTGAACTCGCGCCATACGCATTGCATTTTCCGTTGCCTCTGCGCCACCGTTGGTGAAAAACACCATGTTCAAATCGCCAGGGGCTAGTTCACAAATAAGTCGAGCTGCTTCGCTGCGTGCATCGTTGGCATGTATTGGCGAAACGGTGCACAAGTGATCTGCATATTCTTTAATTGCCGCAATGAGCTTTGGATGCTGGTGACCAATATTGACATTGACGAGTTGGCTCGAGAAGTCGAGGTACTTACGGCCAGTCTCATCCCAAAACCACGCACCTTCACCACCCGCAACCACCAATGGGTTCAAGGTGCTTTGCGCCGACCACGAGTGAAATACGTGCTTACGGTCGTTTGCAAAAGCCTGTGAAGGGTTGGTGTCGAGAATAGCCATGCGAAAAGACTAGAACAGCCCGACGACGTTGCCCTCGTCGTCGAGGTCAATACTTTCCGCAGCGGGCGCTGAACCAAGACCCGGCATTGTGCTCATATCGCCGCAAATGGGATACACAAAGCCTGCCCCCACTGACGCCCGCACTTCACGCACACGCAGAATATGACCAGTCGGAGCACCTTTCAGAGTGGGGTCTGCCGAAATGCTGAGGTGTGTTTTAGCAATGCACACAGGCAAATTGCCCATTCCCAGACGTTCATACCTATCAAGTTGCTCGCTAGCTAGGTCGGAGTAGTCAACACCTGCCGCGCCATAAATAGTGCGGGCAACTTTTTCAATTTTTTCGCGTAGAGAAAATGAGTCGGGGTACAACATGGAAAAGGTTGTGGGTTCATTGCAGGCTTCTACCACTGCATTGGCAAGGTCAATTGCACCTGCTCCTCCATTGGCAAAATGCGTACACACGGCAACTCGCGCGCCCATCTCTTGCGCAATTTGGCGAATCACCGCATGCTCACTGTCGTGGTCTGTGGGGAATGCATTTATTGCAACTACAGGCGAGACACCATGTACCTGAACGTTTTCAATTTGCTTGCGTAAATTTGCAGCACCCGCCAAAACATGTTCTGGGTTTTCTTCTAATAGTTCTGGCGGCAAGGGCTTACCAGCAACAATTTTGTATTCACCACTATGTGCTTTGAGCGCGCGCACAGTTGCAACAAGCACCGCCGCATCGGGCTTCAATCCCGACACTCTGCACTTGATGTTGAAGAAACGTTCTGCGCCCATGTCGGCACCAAAACCTGCTTCGGTAATCACATAATCGGCCATGTGCATTGCCATCAGGTCACCCATCACCGAAGAGTTGCCAGTAGCAATATTTCCAAACGGCCCGGTGTGCACAATGACCGGTGTGTTTTCTAGGGTCTGCATGAGGTTTGGTTGCAGTGCATCTTTCAAAATCACGGCCATCGCGCCGGCAGCGCGCAATTGTTCAGCAGTTACTGCTTCACCAGTTGTGGTGTAGCCCACCACAATACGGCCCAAACGCTGACGCATGTCTTTCAACGATGTAGACAAACCAAGCAGCGCCATCACTTCCGATGCAGCAGTAATGTCGAAGCCTGTATCGCGAGTTACGCCATCCATTTTTCCACCGCGCCCAATGGAGATAGACCGCAATGAACGATCATTCACATCGAGCGCGCGGCGCCATGTGATGTTGTCGGGGTCGAGACCCAGTTCGTTTCCACGAAAGAGGTGATTGTCAAGCATCGCGGAAAGTAAATTGTGCGCCGCTGTTACTGCATGGAAATCGCCCGTGAGGTGCAGGTTCAAATTTTCCATGGGCACTACTTGGCTGTACCCGCCACCAGCAGCTCCGCCTTTAATGCCAAAAGTTGGCCCCATTGAGGGTTGGCGCAAGGTGAGCACTGCCTTTTTGCCAATCTTTCCCATTGCCTGACCAAGACCCACCGACGTGGTGGTTTTCCCTTCCCCTAAGGGCGTTGGAGTAATAGCTGTGACCACCACATATTTGCCCTGAGGACGGCTGTGAAGCGCTTTTAAGGCAGCGAGTTTGATCTTTGCAACTCCAGGGCCATACGGCTCAAGAAACTCACTTGGCAGGTTCAGTTGGCTGGCAATGTCGCTGAGCGGGGCCAACTTTGCCGCACGTGCAATAGCGATGTCGGAAGGAAACGACACAGGTTTAATGGCCACCCAGGTACGCAGCGCGTACAGCTGGGTCGTTCAAGAGGTCGCCACCAAGACCAGTTTTCACTACATGGCCAGTTTCCAACACATAACCACGATGCGCACGGCGTAATGCCTGCGACGCATTTTGCTCTACAAGAAGCACAGTTGTTCCTTGCTTATTAATTTCGGTGATGATGTTGAAAATTTGTGCAATGAGTTTTGGTGCAAGACCCATTGAAGGTTCATCGAGTAACAACAACCGCGGGCGACTCATGAGCGCACGACCAATGGCAAGCATTTGCTGCTCGCCACCAGAAAGTGTTCCGCCTAATTGCATAATGCGTTCTTCCAGACGCGGGAAGAGCTCCAACACGCGTGCGAAGTCGGCGTCTTTGGCGCTCGATTTGTGATCTTTGCGTGTGTAAGTGCCCATGTCGAGATTCTCTCGAACGGTCATGCCTGGGAAAATGCCACGTCCTTCGGGTGACTGACAAATACCCAATTTCACTCGCTCGTGTGACGGCATCAACGTAATGTCTTTGCCTTCAAAAATAACGCTTCCACCCACTACTTTGCGCAAGCCAGAGATAGTGCGCATGGTGGTGGTTTTTCCAGCACCATTTGCGCCCACGAGAGTAACAATTTCGCCTTCGTTGACATTGAAAGAAATACCTTTCAATGCTTCAATTTTGCCGTAGGCAACCCGTAGATCTTGCACCTCAAGCATCATCGTCGGGCACTCCTAAATATGCGGCAACCACTGCAGGGTTGTCTTGCACTTCACTTGGTGTGCCAGTAGCAATAACTCTGCCAAAGTCGAGCACAACAATGCGGTCGGTTACTCCCATGACCAAACTCATGTCGTGTTCGATGAGCAGCACCGTGTAGCCCTGGTCACGAATTTTGCGAATGAGGTCCATCAACTCAATTTTTTCGGCAGGGGTAAAGCCAGCAGCAGGCTCGTCGAGGCACAAGAGTTGCGGTTTCGTAGCAAGTGCGCGAGCGATTTCAAGGCGACGTTGGTAACCGTAAGGTAAATTGCGTGCAGCATCGCCAGCACGGTCGGCAATGCCCATAAAGGTGAGCAACTCCATTGCCGTGTTGCGACCTTCTGCTTCTTCTCGATGATGACGAGGCAAACCAAGAAGTGCTCCACCCACACTGGTGCGATGATTTACATCGGCACCCACCATGACATTTTCAATTGCAGTCATGTCGGGGAACAAGCGAATGTTTTGGAACGTACGCGCAATGCCACGTTTGGTAATTTGAAAACGCTTCAAGCCGGCAAGTGACGCACCGTTGAACAGCACGGCACCGTTGGTTGCCGTATACACGCCCGTCATCACGTTAAAACAGGTTGTTTTTCCTGCACCGTTCGGCCCAATGAGACCAAGAATTTCACTGCGACGAATGGCAAAGGTGACATCGTCGAGCGCGGTCACACCACCGAACTGCATAGTGACATGATCGAGTTCTAAAAGATTGTCGCTCATAGTCACTCCTTGTCTCCCAGCGCAGTTCCTGTAGATGGCTTCCACGATTCAAGCCATCGCTCTTTACGAATCTTGCGAGGAATGAGACCCTGCGGGCGAAACACCATGACCAACACCAGTGCTACACCAAACACAAACACGCGCTTGTCGGCAAAACCACGGAAGCGCTCTGGCATCCATGCCACTAATGCGCCACCTACAACTGAACCCCACATGTTTCCGGCTCCACCGAGCACAACTGCTGCCAGGAACAAAATAGACAACTGCAGTGGGAAGTTGCTGGGGTTAATGAATTGCACTTTGCCGGCATAGAGCGAGCCCGCAAGACCGCCAATTGCGGCACCAATGGCAAAGGCCCACAATTTAAATTTGAAGGTGTCAACACCCATGAGTTCTGCTGCATCTTCATCTTCACGAATAGCGTTCCATGAACGACCTACGCGGCTATTTTCCAAACGGCGCAACAAGAAAATCACAATAAGAATAGTGGTGAGACCCAAAAAGAAATACGGCTTCGCATCGAGCACAGTGAACTTCAAGGGCCCAATGCTTGGAGGCGTAGCAATATTGCTAATGCCACGGCTATCGCCAAGCCACTCCACGTTGTTTGCAGTAATGCGAATAATTTCACCGAAGCCAAGCGTGACGATGGCCAAATAGTCACCACGCAAGCGCAACGTAGGCGTTCCTAAAATGACGCCGGCCACCATTGACACTAAAACAGCAATGGGCATGCATAACAACCATGGCAAGTTGGCATGTTGGCTCGACAAAATGGCAACCGTGTATGCACCAACGGCATAAAAACCTACATAGCCAAGGTCGAGAAGCCCAGCAAGGCCCACCACAACATTTAAACCCAATGCCACCAAAACGAAAATAACTACTTGGTCGGTGAGCACGCTCGGGAAACTTGTTCCTGGTGTTTCCACTATCCAACCGAGCACCGGCACATTTGGCCACCACGGCAAGAGATACAACGCAAGAATGCAAATAGCACCAAACGACCAACGCACCGAGCGCGATTGATTACCTAGTGCTTCGCCTAATCGCGAAACGGAACGCGCGCCAGAAGTAACACTCCTCAATGATTCAGACAAACTCATACGCGCGCCTTAGCTAACGATTCACCCAATAGACCTGTTGGGCGGAACATCAGCACCACAAGCAACAGCACAAAGGCAATAACGTCTTTCCATTGTCCGCCAAAGAGCGCCGAGCCGTAGTTTTCCGACAGACCAAGAACGAGTCCGCCAAGCAATGCACCTTTCAGGTTTCCAATGCCACCGAGCACTGCAGCAGTAAAGCTCTTCACGCCAAGAAGAAACCCAATGTTAAACTTCGACTGGTCGTACACCAGGGTGAACATCATTGCTGCACCACCAGCCATCACACCACCGAGCAAGAAGGTGATCAAAATAACGAAGTCAACATTGACTCCTAATATTTTTGCCGTTTCAACATCTTGAGCAACAGCACGCACACCACGACCAAGGCGCGTGCGATTCACAAACAACAACAATGCGGTCATCATGAGCAATGCACCAATGATGACAATGACGTAGTCAATACGAATGTCGGTTCCGAATAACTTAAAAAGAGTTTTCTTCTCTAAAACACGTGGGGTCTGGTATTGCTCGCGGTCGCGCGGGCCCCAAATTGCTACTGCTTCGGTAATTGCAGTTGATGCTCCAATTGCCGAGATGAGAAAAGCCAAACGTGGGGCCTGACGACCACGGCGGAAAATATTGAGATACAAGAATGCAATGGGCCCTGTACCAATGATTCCAAAAATGAGATTCGACTTCGGTGTATCGAAGAAGACGAGCCCCACAACAAATGCACTAACAAATGCCAACACCACAGCACCAAATTGGTCACCAGAACCACGTAGCGGGCGGTATGCGGCGCGTTCAAGTGCAACAGCGCCCGCACCCGACAGAACCATTGAGCCCAACAGGCATGCCAACAAAATAAGAACAAGCTGAAACCCTGTGCGGTACGGGTACTGACCCGCTTCCAACATTGGCAACCCCAACACATTTGTTGCCGTAATGAGCGAGGCAAATGTGCCAATCATAAAAATTTCTGAGTGAGCAAAGTTGATGAGGCGCAACACGCCGTACACCAAGGTGTAGCCCAATGCCACGAGGGCATAGATGGAACCCAGCGCTACGCCAGTCACCGTGAGGTCCCAAAATGTTCTGTAAATCAGCCAGTCGCGCATGTGTCCCCGAGAACGAAGTTGTTCCCTTGTTGTTTAGCAGAAAAGGTCATACATAAAAGAATGACCGGGAACATTTGTTCCCGGCCATTCCACATTACGTATCTCTCAATGAGAGAAGAAGTTTTACTCGATTAAGCCGATTACAGAAATGACGCCTGCTTCTACCTTGTAGGCATAAACAGCGTTTCCTGCAACTTCACCTGTCTCGTCCCACTTGATCTGCTTGGTTACACCGGCAGCATCGTAGGTACCAAGGAATTCAAGAACTCCAGCGCGGTCGGTCTTGCCAGCAGCAATTGCGGCAAGGAATGCCTTTGCTGCGTCGTAAGCCTCTGCACCGTAGGTCTGTGGTGTTTCGCCAGGGAACTTGGCTGTGTAAGCAGCAGCAAATTCAGCGTTTGACGCACCGTCTGCACATGTGCAAGTGATGATGGAACCGTCAGCAGCAGGACCTGCAGCTTCAATGAAACCATTGTCTTTTACGCCGTCACCGAACACGAGTGTTGCGGTCACGCCAGCGTCACGAAGTTGCTTGGCAAGCTTGCCAGCTTCTGCGTAGTAGCCGCCGTAGAAAATTGCATCTGGTGCAGCTTCTTTCATCTTGCTCACAGCAGCTGAGAAGTCAGCAGCCTTAGGGTCGATGGAATCGCTTGCAACAACAGCGTCACCAAGAGTTGTCTTCACAATGTCGGCAAGACCCTTACCGTATTCTGAAGCGTCGTCGATGATGCCAACTTTGGCTGCTGCCAATGTCTTTTGGATGTAAGAAGCAATGGCAGGACCCTGCTTGTCGTCACCAGCAAGTGCGCGGTGGAAAACTTTCCAGTTGTTGTCATTCAAATCCGCATTCGTTGCCGAAGGGGTAATGAGTGCAAGACCTGCTGCATCGAACAATGGGTTAGCTGCTTTTGACTCACCTGAGAATGCAGGTCCAACGATGCCAAGAATGCTGGCGTCGTCAATTGCTTTCTGAGCAAGTGCTGGAGCTTGTGCTGGGTCACCTTGTGAGTCAAAGTCAAGAAGGCCAACTTGGCAATCTGGGTTTGCGGTGTTGAATTCACTCACAGCAAGGTCTGCACCAGCGCGAATGTTTTTACCGAGGTTGCCGGCATCGCCTGAAAGCGCACCAAAGAAGGCAATGGAAACGGGTTCACAGGTCACGCCGTCAACAGCTGCTACTGCAGTGTCGTCGGTTACTTCGGTTGCTACCGTGTCTTCGGTTGTTGAGCTTTCGCTGTCGCTACCGCAAGCTGCAGTAACGAAGGCAAGGCTCACTGCAATTGCGCTGACGCGCAACAGAGTGGATTTCTTCATTATTTTCTCCCCTTGTTCTATGAGTCAACAGTGACTCAATGTTTGTTTGGTGGTTACCTAAAGGCTAGACCGTCTTTACGAAACGTTCAACAGATGACTTTTGGCTCAGTATCTACGCAGACCCTTATGGAATATGGGTTTTACGACACTTGCAGACGAACCGTCAATTTTTGGGCAGAGAAGGGGGCCTTTTTTGCCACCGACACCCGAAATACGCACGACCCTTTTCGAGTGGCTGCCACCAGGTATTTCCCCTCCACTTTGCAACTCCCGCTACTGCGGGTCCAGGTGACTCTCCCCTTCGACATGGTGGAGGCAATACGGGTGAGCAGGAGTTTCGACTTTGGCTTGAGGGTGTCAACTTTTTGCACCAAGCCGCCCACAACAACTTTTGGAATTG
>JABMMV010000160.1 GCA_013205145.1 bacterium | reverse complement strand
CTTTGGCTGATGTTGCAAAAGCTAAAGGTGTCGACATCACGAAAGTGACCGATGCTCTTGTTGCTGAGTTCAAAGCACATCTTGACGAAGAGGTTGCTTCTGGTGAGCACACTCAAGTTGAAGCTGATGCGAAACTTGCTGAGTTCAAGACTCATGTCACCGACATGGTGAACACTGTTCGCCCTGCTGGTGGCTCTGAAGGTCGTGGCAAGGGTGGCCCAGGCAAGGGTGGCCCAAAGCTTGAAGCTGCTGCCAAGGTTCTTGGTATCACTGCTGAAGAGTTAAAGACCGAGCTTGCAACGAAGTCTTTGGCAGATGTTGCGAAAGCTAAAGGTGTTGACATTACGAAAGTGACCGATGCTCTTGTTGCTGAGTTCAAGGCTCATCTCGACGAAGAGGTTGCTTCTGGTGAGCACACTCAGGCAGAGGCCGATGCGAAACTTGCTGAGTTCACAACTCGTGTTGCTGACATGGTGAACACTGTTCGCCCTGCTGGTGGCCCAGAAGGTCGTGGCCCTCGTGGACACGGTGGCCCAGGTATGGGTCGCGGCATGGGCCACAGCCCAGATGCCGATGGTGATGCAATGCCCGGTGCTCCTGCAATGCAGGGTTCGGTCACTGTTACACCATCAAATAACGCATAAGTTTTACCTCAATGACCAGACCCACCCCTACGAGTTCTGAGTCGCAAGTTCATCCGCTTCCTGCCCCCCAGGAAAGCCGGGTACTCGACACAGATGTGGGCGCCATTATTGGTGCTCTCACACTCGTGGTGGTGGGTCTTTGGTCGCGTCACGGAGGTGTTACATCGTTGGGCGACTCTGCAGCAAAGACCTATACGTCGTTGGCTCAATTGACAGGGTTGTTATGCAGTGAAGCTGGGCTTCTTGGGCTCATTCTCATTACCCGCACACCACTGATGGAACGGCGATACGGCCTCGACCGCATGTTCAACTGGCATCGACTACTGGGTGAGGCAATGGCAATTTTTCTTGCCTTGCACATTGCATTTGGCGTTGCGGCGTGGGCAATTCCTGGTGGAACAATGAATGCAATTCAGTCGCTCACTGGTGAAGAGCCGTATATGGCACTCACCTCGGTTGGCTCAGTCATTGTTTTACTTGTCACCATTAGTTCGTTGAAGTGGTTTCGCAACAAACTGTCGTATGAGATGTGGTACTTCGTGCATCTCACCGCTTACTTCGGTTTGGCAGCGTCGTTCTCGCATCAAATTGTTTTAGGTACCGACTTTGCCGACGATTCACTTGCGCGTGGTTTTTGGGTGGCAATACATGTGGCCCTAGTCGCCTGGATTATTTGGAGTAGGTGGGGTCGCTTTTTTGTTGCACTTGCACGGCCATTGCGTGTGTCGGCAGTAACGCACGAAGCGCAAGGCATTACAAGTGTTGTGCTGTCGGGTGCGCACTTACGAAAAGCCAAAGCACAAGGTGGACAGTTTTACTTAGTGCGACAATTAGTAAAGGGGCGATGGTGGCAGTCGAACCCTTTTTCGTTATCTGCGCAACCCACTACGGCCGGACTGCGATTCACGGTGAAGTCGCGTGGCGAATCGAGCAATGCCTTTACGAATATTGCACTGGGAACCCGCGTCATTGTTGAAGGCCCCTACGGTGTGTGCACTCCCGATGTGGTGAATTCGGAGAAGGTCCTCCTTGTTGGGGGCGGAATTGGAATTGGCCCAGTCATGTCATTTCTTGAACAGCTCACACCTCAACACGAACCAATTGTTTTGTATCGCGTTTCATCTGAACAGGAAATGTCACAAGTGAAAGGGATAGAAGGACTGGCAACGGCGCGAAATGGCAGCGTTCAAACCCTTGTTGGACCTCGCGCCACTCTTAAAGTTGCCGACCCCTTCAGCGCAGATGCTCTCTTGAAAGCTGTTCCCGACCTCGCACAACGTGTAGTCATTGTTGCTGGGCCAGAATCAATGGTGAAAGCTGTGCAACGAGGCGCCCGCGCAGCGGGCGTACCTGTAGAAAATATTCACGCCGAAAGGGCTTGGTGGTAGTCGTGTCCAAAAAACCAACATTGGGTCGTCAGATCTTTCCCGCAGTGGCTCTCACCGTTATTGGGGTCGGCTTTATTTCACAACTCGATAACCCGGGTAGCGAGGTCGTCTTAGAAGGGGCGATAGGCGCAGTGACGCCGTCAACCTTGGCAACAAATACAACTCTTGCACCGAGTCCAGTGATCTCGGTAGAAGGGTCGGGTACCTGTGATGGTGATGTTGTCACCGGGCCAACTGCTGTGTTCAAGTGGGGTGGCCTGCAATTACAGGCAACTTTTACGAAGAAAAATGTTCTGTGCAATGTGACTGTTTTGAATTATCCAAATGAAGACGATAAATCTTTGAGCATTAACCAATCTGCATTGCCTGTGTACAACCAAGAAGCTACAGAGGCAGGGAACGCACAAATTGCGGTCGTGTCGGGAGCAACCGATTCATGGCGTGCATACACCGCTGGGCTCCAAGCAATTCTCGACGCTCACCCTGCGTAATGAGCGCTGACGCACGCTTTAAATTTGCAGCGAAGGCTATGGGTACCGCTGTCAGCGTGCATATAGCCGATGTAGTTCCTCAAGAAACCGCAGATGCTGCGTGGGAATCGGTAGGCGTATTTCTTCGTGATATTGAAGCTCGGTTCTCCACGTTTCTGGCGACGAGTGAAATTTCACGCATTAACAATGGTGAACTACACATGCTTGATGCTTCGCCAGATGTGGTGGAGGTACTCGATGCATGCACGTGGCTTGAGCACTTAAGCAACGGGGTATTCAACGCACGGCGGCCTGACGGTTCAATTGACCCTGCGGGTTTTGTAAAGGGTTGGGCGGCGGAACGTGCGGCAAGTTTGCTGGCCGAGGCCGGCCTGCAGAATTTTTATTTACGCATTGGTGGCGATATTCAAACTCATGGCGTGCAAGCCACGGGCGAGAAATGGCGTGTAGGAATAGTTGACCCACACGATGCTTCGCGTATTAGTAGTTACGTAGATATTCCAGAAAATTGGGCTGTTGCTACATCTGGTACTGCCGAGCGCGGCCAACATATTTGGGGAAAAGACTCTCAGCCAGCATCTCCTCAGTTCTCATCGATGACGGTCATTGGACCGCATCTCATGTGGGCAGACGCGTTTGCCACCATTGGTTTTGCATTGGGTGATGCTGGCATTGAATGGGTAAAGAAGTTTCCCGACTACACCGCGTTCACCTTGAAGTAATGATGCTCTCCATCATTTCAAGATACGAGTCGAACGGATCAACAACGATGTGCTCATCTTTTGCCGCTTCGTCCCAGCGCCGTAGTTCGACTGCACTGGAAAAGTGTGGTGATCGCTCGAAACGCATGACTTCTTGATGAGTCATTAAGCCACCTTGCTTTTCAAGGCTGCGAACGGATCCGATAGAAAGTTGGTCGAAATAGGTGTCGTCTGCAGTGCAAAGGAAACGTTTTGCGGCAACGTGTAATGCAATTGGTGCAGTTACTCCACTGGGGAAATGAGGAGCAAGGTGCCGGGCGCCAAGTGCTTCGTGTTCGTCATCAACACTCAAGTCGGCTACGCCGTTGCCTTTTTGTAGGACCAAGAGATGACCAATATCGTGCAAGAGAGCCGCAATAGTGAGTTCGGGGCTTGCTCCTGATGCTTTTGCCAATGCTGCGCACTGGGTTGCATGTTCAGTTTGGCTAATCAATTCGTCGTATTTACTGTTTCCAAATTGGCCGTAAATATTGTGAATGTGGTGAATAAATTCGTTCATTGAACGGGTTTCCCTTCAAAATCTCCGATAAGTGATACACGTACAGATTCGTTATTTTCTTTTGATTCAGCAAACTCTTTGAGCTTTTGCTCGTAGTAGCGACTGCGCAGGTCACCTTCGCTGAGGGCGTTATAGGTTGGGTACAGAGCGCGTCGATCATTCTGCGAATTGTTCGGCCCGCTGCGGTGTGGGGTACGCGAGTGAAACCACAATGTTTGGCCGGCCCGTAACGGAACGGTCATCCAATGGAAAGCGGCAACGAGTGCCGGATGAATACACCCCTTAGCGTCCATTGGCAAAATCTCATGATGCAGACCCGAGACCACTTCGAGGCAACCATTTTCTTCTGTGGCGTCATCAACTGCAACCATGCACGAAATGTGAGTTTCAATAAAGCGGTAAGCGGGTGCGTCTTGATGTGGGGAGTATCCGGCACCACCTGCAAGCTTGTAGTTGATCTTTTCTTTATAAAGCACTGCTT
This sequence comes from bacterium, assembly GCA_013205145.1. Taxonomy (GTDB): domain Bacteria; phylum Actinomycetota; class Acidimicrobiia; order Acidimicrobiales; family Ilumatobacteraceae; genus F1-20-MAGs119. The sequence continues at coordinate 12,300 of JABMMV010000160.1, read as the reverse complement.
CGCTGTTGAGCAGCGCAGATGCGGTCGCCACCATTTGGCCACCGCGTAGGAATTCATGCATGCCCGAATGAAATGGCGTGAAATTTTCGGTTCTGCAGAGCTTCGGGCCATATTCAGTGAGTTCCCTGTAGTGCAACCATTCGCCGCCGCCGTCGGGCCATGAGGCGATATCGGTTACCCAGCTTTGAACATCAGAAGTTTCGGCTGCGGAAAGTGTGTCGACGAGAAGCCAGCCTCGATAATTGAAATGCTCAAGTTCTTCTGCAGAGAAATTCATCGTGTTGCCTCATTGATTCCAATACTTTTTCCAATTTCAATGTTGCGGTCAATTTGTGCCGAAATTGCTAGTACTGACACAGAACTATTGTCATTGTCTAAAACTACTGAAATCTTAGTGAACGCACCGACAAAGGTGGTGTCTGTGATGGTGCCACGCCAGTGAGCGCTCTCGTCGTGAGTTGCTAGTACCAAGTTCTCAGGGCGAATAAGAACACGAGTGCTCCCCATGGGAAGAGAGTTGATACTTCCAACGAAATGAGCCACAAATGAAGTCGCGGGGTTGTTGTATATGTCGCGCGGACTACCGGTCTGTTCAATAACCCCATTGTTCATTACACAGATACGATCAGAGATGCTCATTGCTTCATCTTGGTCGTGTGTTACGAACATTGTGGTGACACCGAGGTCTCTGTTGAGCCGGCGAATCTCATCGCGTACCTCAACTCTTATTTTGGCGTCAAGAGCGCTTAGGGGTTCATCAAGTAACAGCACGTGGGGTTCGGTTGCAAGGGCTCTTGCAAGGGCTACGCGCTGTTGCTGGCCACCTGAAATTTGATGTGGCATGCGATGCCCTAAGTCGGACAGTCGTACTAGGTCGAGCATTTCCTCGGCGCGCTTCTTACGTGCATCACCAGGCACACCACGTACTTTGAGCCCGAATGCCACATTGTCTCTGATGTTGAGGTTGGGAAACAGGCTGTAGCTCTGAAAAACCATTCCCATGCGGCGTTGATGAGCGGGGAGGGAGATGATGTTTGTCGAGCCAAGAAGTATTGCGCCTGTATCTGCAGTTTCGAAGCCTGCAGCGATGCGCAGTGCGGTTGTTTTTCCGCAACCACTTGGTCCGAGGAGCGAGACGAGCTCACCTTGTTCCAATGCAATTGTGAAATTGCTCAGGGCGTTTACGTCACGAAAAGACTTAGAGACGTTGACGAATTCGAGAGCACTCATTATGGAACCATCCCAACATTAATATTTTTCACGTTGATACTTGTTGAATCTTTTTTACGAATGATGCTGACCAATGTGAACAAGATTGTTGTGAGAACGAGAATGAGGAGGCCTAGACCTAAGGCACCTTGTGGTTCGCTGCCTTGTGCTTCAGCCATGTACATCGGAAGCGTTCGCTTTAAAAGAAGTGATGCGATAGTGAATTCACCAAGAACTACCGTGAATGTCAGAAATGCAGCGTTAATGAGGCTGGTACGCAGGTTGGGAAGGAGAACATTCCACATCACGCGACTAGATGATGCACCAAGCGACTTAGCGGCATCAACCAAAGTGCGCAAGTCGAGTGCCTTAATGCCAACGTCAAGCGACCTGAAAGTGAACGGCATGGCAAGAATCGCGTAGAAGGGAACAAGCGAGTAATTACTCGCCAAGAACCATGGTGCAATAGACCTGTATGTACCACTCACGCCTACAACTAATGCAATTGGTGGAACAACGTAGGGAAGAATTGTCACAGTTTCTACAACTCCACGCCAGCGTGGTGCCGACAAGTGCACCCATAACGTTGTGGGTACCATGAGGAAAAGAAGTACAAGAACTGTGAAAAATGCAACCTTCAGGCTTACTGAAAGAGAATGTGAAAATTCCGGGTCGCGCAATGTTGTGAGTAGTCCGTCAATGGTCCAACGTTTGAACAAGTTGTCTTTGCCGAGAGAAATCATGGGTATGCGCTGAAAGGCGAAGCGAGCCATTGACAAGAGCGGGGCAACAAAAAATACAATTGCTATTGCTATGTAGAGCCGCGGCCATATTTTGCCGATGAATTTCATTGCTGCCATTTTTCTGCGCGGCGTCGAACGAACAAGTAGCCCGTCATAGTGATGAGCATGATGATGATCATCCACGCAGCGAGTGCATAACCCAAATTATCTTTTCCGGTAATGGTGTTGCCTTGTAGGAAAAAGCGAATTTGCACCGGTACGAGGCGAGCTCCACCAGAAGAGAGTGCATATGCCGTGGCATAAGCACTAAACGCGTTGGAAAAGAGTAAAAGAAATCCTCCAAGTAAAGCGGGAGTGAGCAGTGGGAGCCCTACATAGCGCCAGTATTGCCAAGGTGCGGCACCAAGGCTTGCTGCAGCTTCACTCCAAGCAGCACGAAGCCCGTTGAATGCTGGAACCATAATGAGAAACATCAATGGAATTTGAAAGTATAAATACACAATGGTGATGCCAGCAAAGTTTGAAATGCGAAACCCTGCATCAGACAGATTGACACCAAAGTAGTCAATCATTTTTGTGATGAGGCCTTGGGTGCCGAGGGCGGCAATAAAGGCGAATGCAAGCGGAATACCACCAAGGTTTGCGGCAACTCCAGCAAAGCTAGTCATGAAATTACGAAACCATTTTGGTCGTTCAATACGCAGAACTGATGCAGCAAGTAATGAACCCAAGAGAACGCCAAGAAGTGCGGTCAGCAAACTTAGTTTGATGGTGTAAATGAATGAATCGAGGTAGTCGCCAGTGATTGCTTCACGCATCGCACTGATGTCAGAATTTTTCGTTGGTTGAATTGCAAGTCTAAATAATGAAAACGCAGGCCACACCAGAAAGAGTCCGACGAACCCGAAAAAGGGAATGAGCCCGATTGGTTTGAATTTCACTGGTAGTTGAAAACGTTGAAGGGGGGTTCGCGTATGCGAACCCCCCTTCGGATCTGATTGACCCAAACTCGAAATTCCTGCTAGGGCCATTAAATGTAATTACTTATCAGCCATTGGCGACAAGTGTTCCCCATTGAGCAGTCAAGACTTCTTTTGCTTTTGCAATTTGATCTTGAGTTGGGAATGCAATGGATGCGATGAGTTCTGGAGCAGGAAGATTCTTCTTCATCTCTTCAGTAACTTTTCCAGCCTTGACAAGTGCGTCGTAGCGAGCTGGTACAGCGCCGCCTTCGATGTAGCCAAGTGCACCTTCATCGGAAATGATGTGGTCAATCCACAACTTCGCTGCGTTCTGGTGCGGGCTAGCTTTTACAACGCCTTGTGCGTAGTAACCGCCATAAACACCGTCTGAAGGAACATTGATAGACGCTTCAATGCCGTTCTCCACAAGTTTCGGAGCGAGACCTGGGTAGTTGTAGGTCCAGTCAATCCAGATTGGTGTTTCGCCGGACAAGATTGTTGCTTCAGTCACGTCGGTACCGGTGAGGTTGCCAGACTCCTTCAACTCGGCGAAATACTCAATGCCGGGAAGAATGTCATCGAATGAGCCGCCGTTGGCCAACGCAGCTGCCACTACTGCTGCAAAAGCTGCACCAGATTCACGTGGGTCACCGTTGAGTGAAACTTGGCCCTTGAATTTTGGATCCTTCAGGTCTGCAAAAGAAGTTGGAGCCTCGGTAACAATTTTCGAGTTTGAACCAATTGCCATGATGCCGTAGTAAGCAGCAACCCAATTACCATTTGGATCTTTGAGGGTCTCTGGAATTTCGTCCCACAAGCATGGCTTGTATGGCTCCCAAAGGTTTTCTTCTACTACTTGCTGAGCAATTGCAGGGCTCACGTCGAGGTTGTCTGGCATGTCGTCTTGGCCAGCAAGTGTCTTCACGGCGGTGAGTTCATCTGCTGAAGAACCATCTGGGTTCGCTACTGGATTTTCAATTTCAGGGTATTTGTCGCGGAATGCTTGCAAAATACCTTTGTAGTTGGCCCAGTTGTCGGGAAGAGCAATGAGGTTCACTTTTGCCTCAGCATTAGCTGCAGTGACGATGTCTTCGGCTGGGCAATCGGCCGCAACCTCTGTTGATTCATCAGTCAGTGTGTCGAGTGTGCTCTCAATAGTTGCTGTATCAACTGTTGTCTCGGAGTCGGATGTGGAACTATCGCTACCGCATGCGCTGAGCAGTGAACCGGCTACGAGAACCGTTGCCGCTGCTAGGAGGCGGAGTTTTGGAATGTGGTGGTGTTTTGTCACATAGGCGAAGTTAGGAAACGCGTATGACGGTTTCCCCTCTCCTACGTGAACAAGACGGCATCTTTATCTGAAGATTTGTGGTGACGAGCCCCAATTAACTCGAAGTCAACTTTGCGATGCTTTACGTTCACTCAGTTGCTCGGCAATAAAACGCCAACCCATCAAAGTGAAAGCATTGAAAATGGTGGCAACCACAACGAATGCGCCCGCAGTTCCGCGATCAAAGGCGAAGCGTCGTAGCAGCATTCCGATGACAATGGTGATGAGCCACAGCCCAACACCGTTTGTAACTTTGCGTGGTGCTTTCCATACCCTCAACGCGCCCCAACCCACAATGAGGCCAATGAGAAATGGTGCGGCGGTTGAGAAGACACCAGCGGTGTCGGTGTCAGTGTCGTGATTGCGGGTACCTATGAATATAAAAAGGAAAATAAAAGCTGCGTCGGCAACAAGTGCATAAAGAGATTTTCGTAGAGAGGGAGTGAAAGGAGCAGGCGACATAAGCACACGGTAGCGGTAAATATCATTCACCCGCTCGTCATATTCTGTACACCAAAGGTTTCCCGCAATCGCTCATTGTTCAATATCTAATCAGCAACGCTGAGTGTGTGAGCAAAATCAGCACTGCCCCCCACAAACGAATCAGGCTTTTTCGTCGCCGTGCTCAGTTGCATATTTCGCGTCGAACACTTTTTCAGTACCCCGACTTTCGTCTCGCAGTTACCGGGCAGGTGACTTCGCAAATTGCCGATGCCCTTGCCTCTTTAGTGTTCGCACAAGTACTACTTTTCGCATCCGAAGATGGCCCTACACCGCGTTTACTCATTCAAGCTGTTATTGCATCAGCATTTCCGCTGGTACTTGCTGGTCCGTTGGCAGGTTTTGTGGCAGACAAATTTGAACGACGTCAAATTTTGGTAACAGGGCAAGGAGTTCGCTCGTTACTCATGCTGGCTGCATTTTTTGCTGCGTATATGCAGTCATCAGTGATGCTCTATATTTTATTCGGCTTATCAATGTGTGTGACTCGAGTTTTGTATACCGCTCGGGCGGCTTCAGTGCGTCACCTTGTACGCCAACATGAGTTAGTTGCCGCAGACTCGGTGATGTTGATGGCCAGCATGATTGCAGGAAGTATTGGAGCTGTCAGCGGAGCTTTGCTCTACCGCTATGTTGGTTTTGCTGCATTTTTTGCTGGAGCTATTCTTCATTTCACCGCCGCATATATATTTGATTCGGTTCGCACTTGGCTTGGTGGGGGCAGTGAAGTAGACAAAGTGACGTGGAAAGCAGCACTTCAGCAGCTGCGTATGGCAAAGACACGATTTGCCATTGCTTCCACCAGTGCTCATCGCTATCTCCTTGGAGTGAGTTATTCCGCAATTGCTCTATTGCTAGATAACCGGGTGAACATCGGTGCTTCTGGTTACGCAGTCACTTTGGGCTCTGCAGGAATTGGAGCATTTGTAGGAACAATTACTGCTGAAAGAATTAATGAAAAAATGCCGCGTAGAACGGTGACGTTACTTGCCTTTGCTTTTTCTAGTGTGGCTGCATTAACTGCAATTACAATGACCAATTTTTATGTTTGTTGCGGAGCAGTAGTAGTGATGGCATTCAGTTTTCAAAACCTGCGTGTCTGCTCCGATGCAACTGTCCAAGCCAATGCACTAAAAGGCTCATGTGGGCGAATATTCGCCGCTTATGACCTTGCCTACAATATGAGTTTTCTTATTGGCTTGGTAACAGGACTCGCTGCTTCAACCACGGTGACCTCGCACACAGTTCTCTCTGTTGCGGCGTGCACATTCGCAGGTGGCACCACAATATTTGCGCTCATGCCTCGTAGCGAAAAAGCAGACTTCGCCGTGAACGATGACAGCGTTGAAACACCTGAAGAAAAATCGGGTTTCTCGGCGCAAAACGTCGCGTAACGCGGGACATACCGCGCCGAGAACACTTAATTAGGGTTGGTCGTAGTACTCGCGACCGAGGTGCGTAATTTGGTCTTCGTTCATGATCCAGCGCAAGGTGTTGTGCAACTTCTCGAGCTGTACAAACAAGTCGTGTTCTGCGTGTAGACCAGGAGCAGTTTGTGGGCTCTTGTAGTAGAACGACAACCACTCTTGAATACCGCCAAGGCCTGCACGTTGTGCAAGGTCGGAGTACAAAATGAGGTCGAGTGCAAGAGGTGCAGCAAGAATAGAGTCGCGGCACAAGAAGTCAACTTTGATTTGCATGGGGTAGCCCATCCAGCCGAAAATGTCGATGTTGTCCCAGCCCTCTTTGTTGTCGCCACGCGGTGGGTAGTAGTTAATGCTCACCTTGTGGAACACGTTGCCGTACAACTCGGGGTTGTTGGCTGGGTCAAGAATGTCTTCAAGAACACCGAGCTTCGATTCTTCTTTAGTTTTGAAGTTTTCTGGAGCATCGAGAACTTCGCCGTCGCGGTTGCCCAAGATGTTGGTGCTGTACCAACCAGCAAGACCCAACTGACGGGCCTTCAACATTGGTGCAAGCACGGTTTTCATGAGTGTTTGACCGGTCTTGAAGTCTTTACCAGAGATCGGGATGTTCTTGTCTGTTGCGAATTGACGCAAGCAGGGCATATCGACTGCGAGGTTTGGTGAACCATTAGCGAAAGGAACACCTTCGAGCAGTGCTGCGTATGCGTACAACATTGATGGCGCAATCATTTCGTCGTTGGCATCAATTGCTTTTTCGAAAGCTTCAATGGTGGCGTGTTGTGGCCCTGGCTCAATATAAATTTCGGTGCTTGCGCACCAGATCATGACTACACGATCTACTTTTTTCTCGTCACGGAAGCGGTTGATGTCGGTACGGATTGCATTCAACATGGAACGCTTATCAATAGTTTCCATGGTGTGCGTGCCATCGAGGTTGCGTGCAAAGCGGCGCTCAAAGGCAGCCTTCATTGGGCGAATGTCGCGCAATGCTTCAGAGATTGATTCAATATGCTTGCCCTGCTCTAAAACTCCAGCGCGTGATGCAGCAACATATGCATCGTCAGGGAACACGTCCCATGCGCCCCACACAATGTCTTCGAGGCGAGCAAGTGGAACAAAGTCTTTCACCAATGGCGTGCGGCCCTCGGTGCGCTTGCCCAGGCGGATGGTGCCCATTTGGGTCATCGAGCCAATGGGTGATCCTTGGCCGCGCTTGGCGAGCTCGACACCTGCAATCAAGGTGGAGGCAACTGCTCCAAGACCAACGGTGAGAACGCCGAGTTTTCCTTCGGCAGGGGCAACGCTGGCGGGGGAAGGGGTGGGGTTAGACATGAATGGGTACTCCTTGGGCTCATAGGCATGGCGAGAGCCGCGACTGATAAGGCTAGAGCCTCCGAGGGTCGCCTACCATCTTCATATGACAACAGTTCCTGGCACCTCCCCCCAGCCGGAAAACCAAAAACCGCTCCTGATGGATGGGAACGCCTTGCGTGACCTCATTGTGGGGCAAATTGGCGCTTGGATGGCTGCCGCAGGGAGCCCGCATGTTTGCCTGGCCACTGTTCTCATTGGTGAAGATGGCCCAAGTCAGACCTATGTGCGCAACAAGCACAAGTTTGCCGCCAAAGCGGGCCTCGTGAGCCGCAATGAAACCTTGCCAGCCAATTGCACTCAAGGCGAAGCCGAAGCATTGGTGGCGTCACTGGCAGCCGACCCAACGGTGCACGGCATCTTGGTGCAACAACCACTGCCGAGCCATCTCAATAACGACGCGGTGTTGGCGCTCTTACCCGCAGACAAAGATGTTGATGGTCTGACCGCAGAGTCGCTGGGGCGTTTAGTGCGTGGCGAGCCTGGTCTTGTGCCGTGTACTCCACTGGGTGTGCTGCGCTTACTCGAGCACTATGGCATTGCAACAGCAGGCAAGCACGCGGTCATTGTTGGTCGCAGCACTTTGGTGGGAACTCCACTTGCCATTTTGTTGTCGCGAAAAGGTGTAGATGCAACGGCAACTATTGCTCACAGTCGCACAAGTAATTTGGCCGAACTATGCCGCTCGGCCGACATTGTTATTGGGGCAAGTGGCCAGGCAGGAATGATTGGTAAAGATCATTGCAAACCAGGCGCAACTCTTATTGACGTAGGAATTTCACGAACTGAAAAAGGAATTGTTGGCGATATTGATTTTGATGCAGTGCGAAATATTGCAGGTGCAATTACGCCAATGCCAGGTGGAACTGGACCCATGACAATTGCATGCTTGTTGGAAAATACTTTGACAGCAGCAGCGCTACAGGGTGTAAAAATTTGGTAGTTAAGAACTTGCCAACATGGTCATTACCAAATTGTGCAAGTGCCCACGTGTGGCCGCGCGAGATAAACCATGTTGGCTGGTGAATTGATTCCACGTTTCGAAGGACAGACACACTTCTAGTTGCAATAACAATTGTTCATTGCCGTTGAGTTCTGGCGCAAAGCTGTGCGCAATTTGTTCGCGTTGAGCGCGGTGGAGATAGGTCAATGCACGACGAATGGTCTGTGATGTTTTCACGCCGCGGTATGTGCCCATACTGCGACGCAGCGGTGCTGCAAGAGCAAACATGGAGTCGCGGTTCTCAATGAATATTTCAATACGTTCATTGAGCTGAATTTCTGGACTAATGGGTTCAAGAAATGGAGCAACACGTTCATGCTGGCGGGTAGCGAGCTCACCATAAACCGCTTCAATGTCGTCAAAGTGTTGAAATACTGAGCGTAAAGACACATTTGCCCGCTCGGCAATGTCGCGTCCGCTTGGGTTTTCGGCACCTTCAACTAATAGTTCATATAAGGCATCGGCAATAGAGGATCGCGTGCGTTCACCGCGCGCAATGCGCCCATCACTCGACGCAACATTATTTTCTGTGGAAGACATTGTTACGTGGGGTTAGCTGCAATAAAAGTGTTGACAATTGCGGCGAGCTCTTCACCTTTATCTTCTTGAATGAAGTGTCCACCACCAGCAATGATGGTGTGAGCTTGCCCTTCGCAACCAGGAACCAGATTTTTGAAATGCTTTTCTGATCCACCAGTAATGGCATCGCTATCGCCAAATGCAGTGAGGAAAGGTTTTGTCCAAGCACTCAACACTTCCCATGCAGCGCGGTTGGCAGGAGCCGATGGGTCATTTGGGTCGCCGGGTACAAGAGTAGGGAAGATGCGTGCGCCGGCTTTGTACGAGTCGTCGGGGAACGGAGCGTCGTATGCGGCCACGTGTTCTTCACCAATGGGGCGTTGTGCACATCCGCCTTGCACAATTTTGCCCACATTAAAGTCGGGTGTTGTTTGGCTGTAGGTACGCCATACACGAAATGCTTCACCAGGGTCACGGTCGCCGGTGGGAAGAAAAGTATTGGCAGTTACTACGCGTGCAAAGCGCTCGGGGAATTGTGCAACGAGTCGTAGTCCAATGAGCCCGCCCCAGTCTTGACATACCAAGGTGAGGTTGTTGAGTTCATTTGTGGTGAGCCACTCGGCCATCCAGTCAACATGGCGCTGGTAGGTGTAGTCAGTCATTACGGTGGGCTTGTCGCTGCGGCCAAAACCCACGAGGTCGGGGGCAACAACGCGGTGCCCTGCTGCAGTGAAGACCGGAATCATTTTGCGGTAGAGATAAATCCAGGTGGGCTCGCCATGCATGCACAAGATGGTTTCGGTAGCGGGGTCAGAAGCGCTCGCACCCTCATCTATATGGTGCACGCGTAATGTGCCCGAGCCGTCGCCGCGAGCGATGTTGGTATAGCGCGGGGCGAATGGCCAAGCGGTGAGGCCTGAAAAGCGGTCGTCGGGTGTGCGGATAATGTCCATAGTGCCCCCTATTGCGTTGGTAAATCTTTTTGCACTCTAAGTGCAAATATCTCTGGCGTCAAGATCTTGGGGCGGGGGTTGTCAAGGTGGTTTTGATGTGGCAGACTTCGGACGTGCAGATTTCGTCAACTTCCGTTCTTGTGGTGGTCGTCGTCGTGTAGGCACGCGTCACATATCACGCGTGCCGGTAAGCCTCCCAGATGGGGGGCTTTTTTGTTGCTCAAAACGCAACACACGCCTGAATAAGACGCAGTAAGTGGTCTGATTTATCTGAATTGAATACAAAAGAACGAGTGATACAGGAGAGTCAAATGAAAATCACAGGAGCTGAAGCGCTCATCAAAGCGCTCGAGATGGAAAGTGTCGACGTGATGTTCGGCTATCCGGGCGGCTGCATCTTGCCTGCCTATGACCCTCTCTTGAGGTCATCTATTCGTCACATTTTGGTGCGCCACGAACAAGGTGCTGGGCACATGGCCGAAGGTTACGCACATGTCACCGGGCGCCCCGGAGTTGCCATGGTGACGAGCGGCCCTGCTGCTACCAACTTGGTCACCCCATTGTGCGATGCCTACATGGACTCTATTCCGATGGTTGCCATTACTGGGCAGGTGCCGACCAGTGCAATTGGTACCGATGCTTTTCAGGAATGCGACACCGTAGGAATTACGCGCAGCATTACGAAGCACAACGAATTGGTGATGAGTGCGGAAGATCTTCCTCTTGCCATTCGTCAAGCATTTCACATTGCAACAACAGGTCGACCCGGGCCAGTGCTTATCGATGTACCTAAAGATGTTTTGCAAAACAGCATGACGTGGCATTGGCCAACCGATGAAGAAGTGCAAGCAAGTCTTCCTGGTTATCACCCCACCACAAAAGGTCATCCACGGATGATTAAAGAAGCAGCGAAGTTAATACTTGCTGCAGAGCGACCTGTTTTGTATTTAGGTGGTGGCGTTTTGAAATCGCGTGCGGCAGAAGTCGTTCGTGAAATTGCAGAGTTGTTGAACATTCCTGTTGTTACAACACTCATGGCACGAGGCGCATTCCCCGACAGCCACCCATTGTGCTTAGGCATGCCGGGTATGCACGGAACAGCAGCTGCTGTTACAGCAATGCAGAAAAGCGATTTGCTCATCGCATTAGGCGCTCGTTTCGACGACCGTGTAACAGGAAAAGTTTCAGCGTTTGCACAAGAAGCAAAAATTATTCATGTTGATATTGACCCAGCAGAACAAGGCAAAGTACGACGTCCCGATGTTCCTATTGTTGGCGATTGCAAACTTGTCAGCATTGAAATTCTGAAGGCACTGCGCGAACTTCTTGATGGTGGCGAAGTGCAAGCCGACATTGCGCCTTGGCGTAGCCGTTGCAGCGGATGGCAAGAGCAGTTCCCCTTGTCGTACGAGCCAAGTGCTCCTGGCGCTGCGTTGAAGCCACAGTTTTGCTTAGAGCAAATTCGTGACCATGCACCAGAGGGAACCATTTTAGTTTCTGGTGTTGGCCAACACCAGATGTGGTCGAGTCAGTACTGGCACTTCAACGAACCGTACACGTGGGTTAACTCTGGTGGTCTTGGCACGATGGGTTTTTCGGTGCCTGCTGCGATCGGCGCAAAAGTTGGTCGTCCAGACAAAACAGTTTGGGCAATTGACGGCGACGGTTGCTTTCAGATGACTGCTCAAGAATTAATCACAGCATCAGTTGAACAAATACCGATCAAAGTTGGCATCTTGAACAACTCAAACCTTGGCATGGTTCGTCAATGGCAAGAGATGTTTTACGACAATCGCTACAGCCAAGTTCACTTTTCTGAGACAGTACCTGACTACATCAAATGGGCTGAAGCAATGGGATGCGTTGGCATTCGTGTTGACTCGCCTGAAGAAGTTGAATCAGCCATTGAAAAAGCAAACAGCATCAACGATCGTCCAGTTGTAGTTGAATTTCGAGTCGAGCCAACTGAGCAAGTCTTTCCGATGGTTGCTGCTGGCAAAGGCAACGACGAAATTATGTTGCAACCATCTCAAGAAAAGCGACGGGAGTTTTTGCGATGACCGGAAGTAATCCGCACGGCACGGCGTCAAATCATCATGTGCTCTCGGTGTTGGTGCAAAACCGACCAGGTGTTCTGGCTCGTGTCGCATCGTTATTTGCACGTCGCGGGTACAACATTTTCTCGCTCGCAGTCGCTCCAACTGAGCAAGAAGATTACAGTCGCATCACGATCGTCGTAGACCTCGAGAGCGCAACTCTCGAACAGATGGTCAAACAGTTGT
>JABMMV010000159.1 GCA_013205145.1 bacterium | reverse complement strand
GTGCGGTGACCTGCAATAACGGTGTTACCTGAACTGCCCGGAAGTGCTGTATTCCGCCAAAGACCAAACCCTTTAGCCAACGATGCCTTACCGATGCCTACATGGAGGGGGGCAGTGACCCCAATTGAAGGGATAGAAATACTGCCTAAACTTTCAAGCCTTGGTACAAATGCAGCTTGTGTTGGCGCTGAAGAAGAAAACGAGATGAGTGATGCAAAAAGTGCTGCAGTGATGGCAGCCCGCAAATACGTTTTCATTGGAGACTCGAAATAATCTTTTGGGCGCTCACGACGCCTTGCTGCACGCATGACGGAACGCCAATTCCTCTGAAACTCGCTCCTGCCAAGAACACCTGTGGCATTTTTTCAGCTAAGTGTTTTTCCAGATGCTCAACATGGGCAACATGGTGCGGGCGATACTGAGGAAAACTCTCTTTCCAGCGAGTAATTCGTAGTGCTGTTGGTTCAAGATCAACAAGAAGATGGCGCTTGATATCGGCAAGAACGAAAGAAGTTAATTCTTCATCGGAATGTTCGTGGAGAGGCATTGCGTCTCGGCCAAGCGACACCCGCAGAATTGCAGAATCGGTGGTGTTGAGATGTGCCCATTTTTGAGACGCAAAGGAAACTGCTGTAATAAAGCGTTGTTCAGGCTTCGGCACTAAGTATCCGCTACCGCTGGCTGTTGGTGGAAGAGATGCTTTGGGCACCGCAAGTGCGACCATCACCACGGAAGCGTGTGCACTTTGCGCAAGGAGTTGTGAAACTTGTGGCACAGATTCTGCAAAAAAGCCAGCAGAGTGTTTGGCGGGAGAGCACACAACAACGTGATTCGCGGTAAGTGTTTCACTTGCGCCATTTGCTGTGAAGTGAACTGAGTATTTACCATTGCTAGAAGCGGGCTCGACCGAAGAAACATGTGCGTCGAGGCGAATGGTGCCACCAAGTTTTTCAACGGCCTCTTGAGTTGCCTTAATTAAGGAACCCATACCAGCGAGAGGAGCTCCAAATATAGGAGTAGCAGCAATTTCGGCTGTTGGTTTGGGCATACGCCGAGCAGTGAGCAAAACACTGCGACTGCTTGAAGCGAGAGCACTCAACTGCGGAACCATTTCAAGTGAAAAGTGATCGGTGTCGGCTGCGTAGATGCTGCCAACAAGAGGGTCAATGAGCATGTTGTGTACTTCATTGCCAAAGCGCCGACGCATGTAAGTTCCAATGGAGTCGCTTGTAGTAGATGTGCGTGGCAACACAAGGTCGAGTGCAGCACGCAATTTCCCTAAAGGCGAAATCAGCCGTGAAGTAGCGAGCGAGGAAAGTTGTGTGGGTACACCAAGCAGGAGTCCGGCAGGTAGCCGATGTAAACCATTGCGCCATACAGAAGCGTGCCCAGATGATGGCGAAGTGAGTTGGCTACCTAGCCCGACATCGTTTGCTAGTTGAGCAGCAAAGGGCACACGCAACAGAAATGCATCGGAACCTTCATCAACATGAGGCAGACCTGCAAAAGGAGATGTGCGAATAACGCCACCTGTTGTGGGCTGAGATTCCAGAAGTGTGACTTGTAGGTGTGGCGCTGCAGTGAGAAGAGAATGTGCACATGACAGGCCGGTAATACCAGCGCCAATAATGACTACATGATGTTCTGCAGAGACGGATTCTTCTGGCATTTTGCCTTAATTCATTGGTTGGCTGCGTGCACGCGGTGAGCGAGTGCATTCATTATTGCTTCATTGTCATTCACGCATTCTGTTCGCGCAAATGCGAGCCCGTGTTGCTGAGCGCGATGCAAGGCCTCAATATCGAGGTCAAAAAGTACCTCAAGATGATCAGCCACGAAGCCACAAGCACTCACGAGTACACCTGCGACAGGGGTCGTTTGTGTAGCCAGTGCATCGATGACGTCAAGAATGTCGGGACCAATCCAAGGTTCTGGGGTGCGACCAGCAGATTGCCAAGCAATTGACCACTGAGCGTTTTCTTCGAGTCCTAGTTTTGCGGCAACTGCAACGGCGGTTGACCGCAGTTCGGCGGGGTATGGGTCGCCGGCATCAATAATGCGTTGAGGAAGCGAATGGGCAGTGAAGAGCACATGGGTGCTGGTGGGCATTGCTGCCAATCTTGTAGACATATCGGCTGCGAGAAATGCAATGAATGCTTCTTCGGTGGCCCAGCTTGTTATGCCCACAACAGAAATACCGTGTGGCGTTGCTGCTTCTGTTGCACGACCTATGTATTGGCCAATGCTGAAAGATGAATAATGCGGGGCAAGTACAAGGGCGATAATTTTTGTGAAACCTTCAGCTGCAAGTTGTTGTACCGCATCTTCAATCATTGGGGCTGCGTGTTTCAGCCCTAAAGCAACGTGATAAGTGTCTGGAGCGATGTTGTCCAGAGCTGTCTGCAACGCATCACGCTGAGATTCGGTGAGTGCGGCAAGGGGCGACAAACCACCAATGGCCTCGTAGCGCGCGGTGAGGTCGCTCAGTTGTTCTTCGGTGGGTACACGTCCTCTTCGAATATCGGTGTAATACGGCAAAATTTCTTCACGGCTACGTGGGGTTCCGTATGCCATGAGAAGAACCGCTGTTTTAGTGTTGCTCATTGCGCTGTCCTTTCATGAACATGTTGCACGATTGCGTGGAGTACATCGGGGTTGCACTGCGGCGTAACACCATGACCAAGGTTGAAAATATGGCCTGGGTGTTGTGCATTGCTGGCCAGCACTTCATCAGCTGCTGCAAGGGCTGGTTCCACGCCTTCAAGAACACGATCGGTATTGAGGTTTCCCTGAAGCACAACATTGGCCCCAAGACGTTCGCGCACGGCTTGAAGAGTAATAGTGGCGTCGATACCCATGATGGAAGCACCTGCTTCGTGCATGGCTTCAAGTAGATGCGAACAATTGACTCCAAAATGAATGCCAGCTACTTCTGGATGCAATCGAGATAATTCGGTAAATACATTTTTGGTATGCGGAAGAACATATTTTCTGTAGTCGTCAACCGTTAATGCGCCTACCCAGCTATCAAAAATTTGAAACGCTTGTGCGCCATGTTGGATTTGTGCAGAAACAAGTGCAACAGCATGTTGCGTGAGTCTTTCCATCACGCTGTGCCACAACAGATCGTTGTTGCGCATCATGGCAAAAGAGTTTTCGTAAGTTCTGCTTGGCCTTCCCTCAATGAGGTAGCTGGCAACAGTAAATGGGGCACCAGCAAAGCCAAGAAGTGGTACTTGGAGTTCTTTCACCAACAGGTCAATTGTTTGCATCACATAATGCATGTCTGTTTCGGGTTCAAGAGGGCGAAGTCGAGCGAAGTCGTCGTTGGTGCGCAGGGGAGTAGGGGCCACGGGGCCGGTACCAGGCGCTACATCGATGCCGAATCCAACGGCATGTGAAGAAACAACGATGTCGCTGTAGAGAACTGCTGCGTCGACGCCGTATCGCCGCACGGGCTGCAATGTAAATTCTGCAGCAAGCTCGGGGTTTTTAATGGCATCTAAAATGCTTCCTTCGCCACGCAAGGCTCGGTACTCGGGAAGGCTGCGACCAGCCTGACGCATAAACCACACAGGGGTGTGCGCTGCGCGCTCGCCACGGGCGGCTGCGAGAAACGGAGAAGGGGCCTCAATAGCCCTAGCGGGTTGACCAGAATGAGGTTGCACCTCGACAGGCTACCTGCGTTGTTGTTGTGTCCGAAGTTGAGCTTCAATGCGAGCAATACGGGTACGGGCCTCTGGGTGAGACGAAAAGATCTTCTCGTGCCATTCCTTTTTTGCCAAGCGGAGTTTGCGGGAATCATGTTGCGAATGCTCATGGCTAAAAGTGAATCGAGAAAGTGCTGCGGACAACTGTTTCCCAAAGCCAAGTGACACTGCGCGTGCGTCGGCCTGAAACTCGGCGTTTTTTCCAACGATGTTGTTTAAAAGGTGGGCACTCACGAGTGAGGCTTGAAAAATCCAAGCGACCGCAGCAAATAGAGAAGTAATGATCTTGCTCGGTAGGCGGAAATACTGGTGACGTTGCACGAGAAATTTTTCTATGCGAAGTGCTGTTCCTTGTAGAAAGAACCCCAGACGGGCACACGCAATGATGGGCAAACTCAGCCACTGCCCTATTGATAATGCAACGGTATGGGCGCCAAGGTGGTGACTCATTTCATGGGCTACCACGCCAGTAAGTTCAGCATCGCTGAGATGTTCCACTGCATATGAACTCACAACAAGTATGTGCCCACCACAAGCGAAGGCGTTGATGTCGCTGCTTTCATCGATTGCAACAATGAATCGTGGCGTATGTAGTCGAGCACTTTGGGCAACAATTTTTATTAGTGGTGCAAGTCGTTCCATTTCCTGTGCATTCGGCGTACGAGTACCCAGAAGACGCACTACTAAAAGACGCTGCGCAGGAAGAAAAAACATGAGACCGGCACCAAGCGCAACAACGCAATGGAAAATGAAAAAATTCACTGAAAAAATGAGTGAGAAACACCACCAGAAAAATGACGTAGAAACAATCCAGGCCGGAAGAAGTGCAATGACGGGAATAACGGCGCTGAAGGCAGATGATTCCACCGATTTTCTTCGTTGCCGCATAGTTCTAGGCTAGACACGAAGGCGAGCCAATCATCGAAACGTTCTACACTGTGGGCATGGCAACTCATGAAGTAATGGCTGGTGCAGAAGCGTGGTCTCATCAAGGAACTCTCACCACAGGTGTTTTGGTGGTACATGGTTTTACGGGCAACCCTGGTTCAATGCGTGGTCTCGCTGAGGCATGTGCTTCAGCCGGCTTTCATGTAGAAATGCCGCGGCTTGCTGGGCACGGAACCGACGTTGAAGACATGTTGCCGACAACGTGGAGCGAATGGTTGCGTGATGCCGATACTGCTTACGCCATGTTGGCGTTACGTGTGGAAAAAGTGGTGGTCATGGGCTTGTCGATGGGCGGAACACTGACGTTGTGGCTGGCCGCACAGCACCCAAGCATCGCGGGCATTGTTTGCGTGAACCCTGCTACTCAGGCAATGCCTGATGAAATAGTGAGTGCTATTGAAGGCATGTTGACAGAGGGCACTGAAGTGATTCCGGGTATTGGAAGCGACATCGCCGACCCTGACACAACGGAAAATGCGTATCCAGGCACACCCATTCGTCCGTTGCTTTCTTTCATTGCCGATGGTTTAAAACCACTTGCGCAGCAGTTACCAGAAATAAAAGTGCCGTTGTTGCTCTTCACTTCGACACAAGACCATGTGGTCAGCCCAGCCGATAGCGATTTCGTTGTTGCTACGTACGGTGGATCCGTTGAACAGGTGAAACTAGAACGCAGTTATCACGTTGCTACTCAAGACTTCGATAAGCAACTCATTTTCGATGGTGCAGTCAATTTCGCTTTTGCTGTGGCGGAAAGTTAACTCAATGTCACACCTACATATATGGGCAAGTATCCCGAGCCCCTCGACGGGAACGTTGAACCTCGGGCCTGTGCGAATGAACGCTTATGGCCTCATGATTGCGCTTGGCGTAGTGGTCGCTGTGTGGCTGATAGGTAAACGTGTTGAAGCTCGTGGCGTTGGCACGAGTGAAGACATTAGTTCCATTGCAATGTGGGCAGTTCCTGCTGGCGTTATTGGTGCTCGTCTGTATCACGTAGTCACCGATTGGTCACGCTTCTCCAATAACTACGGCGACATTGTGAAGGTATGGCAGGGCGGCCTTGGCATATGGGGTGGCATTGCCCTTGGTGTAGTTGTTGGTATGTGGGCAACTCGCCGTAAGGGTTTGCCCGTACTGCTGGTTGTCACTTGCGCTGCACCCGCGTTAGCAATTGGTCAAGCGATTGGTCGTTGGGGAAATTGGTTTAATCAGGAACTCTTTGGAAAAGCAACCACGTTGCCTTGGGGCCTTGAAATTAGTGCCGACAAAACGATGAGCACTGGTTTTCCTGTAGGCACTACTTTTCATCCAACATTTCTTTACGAGTCACTCGGGTGTGCACTTTTGTGCTTCGTGTTGCTTGCGGTCGATAAGAGAATCTCGTTGCGACCCGGGCGACTCTTTTTTGTGTACTGCGCGGGGTACACCTTGATGCGTTTTTTCATAGAAGGCCTGCGCATTGATGATGCTCACAATGTGGGTGGATTGCGACTCAATCAGTGGGTATCTCTGACAGTCTTTGTCATTTCTATTGGCTTTTTGGTGCAAGAGGCGCTCTGGCATCGGCGTAGCGAGCCTGACCCGTCTAACGTTCTTCCTTATGGCGACCTCCAATAACACAGCAGCAAACGACACAGTTCTTCTCTCGCGCCCGGCTCCAGGAGTAGCGCTACTTACCCTGAATCGCCCCGACCGTTTGAATGCATGGAACGGTGAACTCTCCGAGCGTTATTTCACATTGATGGACGAATGTGTAGCGAACGACGAAGTGCGCGTACTTGTTGTGACGGGTGCGGGAAAAGGTTTTTGTGCAGGCGCCGACATGAATCGTTTGAAAGCAATGAGTGATGCGCCAGGGAGCTCCACTACAAAAGCAGAAGCGGTGAGCCCATCACGATTGCCGTCGTATACGACGACCATTCCCAAGCCGGTGATAGCTGCTATCAACGGCGCGTGTGCGGGTGTTGGTCTCGTCCATGCATTGACATGTGACATTCGTTTCGCTGCGGCAGGTGCAAAGTTCACTACGGCATTCGCTCGCCGTGGGCTCATTGCGGAATACGGAATCAGTTGGTTATTGCCACGCCTCGTAGGAACAGCAAATGCACTTGATGTGTTGTTGAGTGGTCGAGTGTTTCTTGCAGAAGAAGCACATCAGATGGGCATGGTTAATGGTGTGGTTCCTGGCGACCAGCTGCTCGCTCACGCAGTTGCCTATGCCAGCGACTTGGCAGCAAATGTGTCGCCAGCATCAATGAAAGTGATGAAGGAACAGGTGTACGCAGATGCCACGCAGCCATTGAGTTCTTCTGAGCAACGGTCTCTTGTTTTGATGGAAGAATCAAAATTGCGGCCCGATTTTAAAGAGGGAGTCGCCAGTTTCATGGAGAAGCGACCTCCTCAATTTGCTCCCGTTACTCGGTAGCATTCACTCTTGTGTCTGAACGTCTCTCTGCCGCCGATGTAGCCAAAGTTGCACGTATGGCGCGCCTCAATATTTCAGCCGCCGACGTAGATCGTTATACGCAACAACTCGACGGCATGCTCGACCATTTCGCCGACATCGACAACTTGCAACTTGACGATGTTCAGCCCATGACCCAGCCGTACCCTCTCATCAACGTGTTGCGCGCCGATCTTGAACAGCCATGCCTCGACCGCGAGGAAGTACTTGGCGTAGCACCTGCTGCCGAACAAGGTCGCTTCCGCGTTCCACCATCTGGAGGCGAAGATGAGTAACTTCACTTCAGCTATATCTATTGCTCAAAATGTTGCAAGCGGCGCGCAGTCGGCTGCGTCTGTTGTTGAAGAACATCTGCAACGCATCAACCAACGTGAAGAAGAAGTGCATGCCTTCAACTTGGTCACCAGTGAAGAAGCTCGCGAGCGCGCTGGCGACCTCGATGCACGCATCGCCCGTGGTGAAAATGTTGGGCCACTCGCCGGTGTTCCTATTGCTCTTAAAGACAACATGTGCACTCGTGGTGTTCCCACAACATGTTCATCGAAAATTCTTGAAGGTTGGAAGCCCCCGTACAACGCCACCGTTGTCGACAAACTTTTTGCAGCGGGCGCAGTGTTCGTTGGTAAAACAAACCTCGACGAATTTGCAATGGGTTCGAGTACAGAAAACTCTGCGTTTGGCCCTACGCGCAACCCGCTCGACACTTCGCGTGTTCCAGGCGGAAGTAGCGGCGGGAGTGCTGCTGCCGTAGCTGCAGGTTTTGCTGCGGTTTCTCTTGGTAGCGATACTGGTGGAAGTATTCGTCAACCTGCCGCGCTGTGCGGAGTTGTTGGCGTGAAGCCAACATATGGTTTAGTAAGCCGTTACGGGTTAGTTGCTTTTGCGAGCAGCCTCGACCAAATTGGTCCGTTCTCGCACAGCGTTGCCGATGCAGCATTGCTCACCGAAATCATTGCTGGGCACGACCCCATGGATTCCACAAGTATTCCTAAGCCTGCTCCTTCTTTAGTGTCGGTACTTGGTCGCGGGGTAGAAGGAATGCGCATTGGTCGCGTTGCCGACTTGCCCGAAGGCGCCGATGCCGATGTGCTTGCTCGCCTCGACGCAGCATTTATTGCGTTGGAAAAAGCCGGTGCCACCATTGTTGATGTCAAGCTTCCTTCGTTGTCGTATGCGCTCACCGCGTATTACCTCATTGCGCCGGCAGAAGCGAGCAGCAACCTTGCTCGTTACGACGGTGTTCGTTATGGCAATCGTGTTGCAGCAAATGACATGAACACCATGTATGCCGATACGCGTGCGGCAGGTTTTGGTGATGAAGTAAAGCGTCGCATCATGCTCGGAACGTATGCATTGTCGGCAGGTTATTACGACGCCTATTACGGCAAAGCCTTGAAAGTGCGTCGCCTCATTTCCGACGACTTTGCGGCGGCCTATGTAAACGCCGATGTTATTTTGACCCCTACTTCACCCACGGTCGCCTTCCCGTTTGGCGCAAAAACAGACGACCCTCTCACCATGTATCTCTGCGATATTTTCACCATCCCTACCAACTTGGCTGGGCACCCTGCAATGAGCGTGCCATTTGGTACTGGTCAGGCAAACATGCCGGTTGGCGTGCAAATTTTGGCACCCACTTTGGGTGAAGAAGCAATGTTCAAAGTAGCCGCAGTGTTAGAGAGTGCAGCATGATCGACAATGGCTTGCCTGAAGGTTGGGAACTTGTTGTTGGGCTCGAGGTCCACGTAGAACTCGCTACCAAAACAAAACTCTTTAGTGGTTCGCCAAACCGTTTCGGCGACGAACCCAATACCAATATTGACCCAGTAACTCTTGGCTTGCCAGGTGCGTTGCCAGTACTGAATCAGCATGCTGTTGAACTAGCAATGCGTATTGGGCTCGCGCTCAACTGCACAGTGAAGCCAAGCACCTTTCACCGCAAAAACTATTTCTACCCCGACTTGTCGAAGGCGTACCAAATTACGCAATACGACGAGCCACTCAACGTCGACGGCTTTCTTATGTTGCCAGGTGGCGTGCGCATTGGCGTAGAACGCGCCCACATGGAAGAAGACACTGGTAAGTCAACACACTTCGGTGGTGCAGGTGGTCGTATTCACGGAAGTGAATACTCACTTATCGACTTCAACCGTGCCGGAGTTCCACTTGTGGAAATTGTGTCGCATCCCGATGTGCGCACTGCAGAGCAAGCTCGCCAGTACGTCAATGAGTTGCGCGCCATTCTTGTTGCAGTAGGCGCAAGCGATGCCAAAATGGAAGAGGGCTCCATGCGTTGCGATGCCAACGTCTCGGTACGCAAGTACGGGGCCGAACTGGGTACACGTTGTGAAATTAAAAACGTCAACTCGGTGCGCTCGCTTGGCAAAGCAATTGAGTACGAGGCTCGCCGGCAAATTGATGTTTTGGAAACGGGTGGCACTATTCGTCAAGAAACGCGCCACTGGGATGAAACCGATGGCCGTACGCACACATTGCGCGCCAAAGTAGACGCCAACGATTACCGCTACTTCCTTGAACCCGACCTCGTCATGCTGGCCCCCGATGCAGAATGGGTAGAACGTGTTCGTGCTGCCTTGCCAGTGTTGCCAGCAGCTCGTCGTACCAACCTTGCAGTTCTTACTGGTGCCGAGGAAGACAGCGAAGCAGTTGCAGTTGTTGTAGAGCGCGGTCAAGACACCTATATAGAAGAGGTGAAGAACTCGGGCGGCGACCCTGGCCGTGCATTGGTATGGGTACAACAGTCATTTGCTGAAGAAGGCAATGCGCCACGTTTGCCTGCCAAAGATCTTGCTGCCCTCACCGTCCTTGAGCGTGATGGAAAACTCACTGCAACCCAAGCAAAAACAGTTCTTGGCGACATGCTCGAAGCCGGCGGGGGAGACCCTGCTGCCATTGCTGCTACAAAAGGTTTCGAAGCACTCGATACCAGCGTTATTGAAGGTTTTGTAGACGAAGGCATTGCCGCACAACCCGATGCATGGGCAAAGTATTGCGCAGGTGAAGAAAAGGCAATGGGTGCACTTGTTGGAACCATCATGAAACTCAGCAAAGGCAAAGCCGACGGCAAAGTAGTAACTGCAATCTTGCAGCAACGGCGAGGCAGCTAACAGCAATTTGTGGTCCGCTTTGACCCTCCCGCGAACTGAAGTCAGGGAACCTCAGTAAATTTTGTCAACTATATGTAGGTGTGAAAACTGTGGGTAGGGATAGCTGAACCCCATGAACTACCCATATGGGATATGTATTGAGGTGAACGCCAGAATAAATCGCCAGACCTGACTTGGAAAGGCGCTGACTGTCAACTAGTTTCGCAGGTATGAATGTCACTAGCCATCGGATACTTTCCATGCGAAGCACTATCAAACGAAGCTTGCCACTTGTGGCGTTGCTTGTCTTAGGGGCTTGTGGGGGAAGTAGTTCGTCGACCCAAGACACATCGAGCGCTTCTGATT
>JABMMV010000158.1 GCA_013205145.1 bacterium | reverse complement strand
CACAGACCAACGCCTGCGCGCAGAATATTGCCGAGATCCCAATGAATAATTGCATCGAGAACTAAGAGTGGAACTCCTAGCGTGACGGCAAGACCGTTGATGTATCGCGGTACACGGTGGGTGAATGCATCGATGACGCCAATTGCAATGAGACCACAGCCAATGACGACGAGACCAATGGTTGCGAACCAACGGTCGGCCGACTTTGCGAGCAACATTGCGATGTCAATGGTGCAAAAAACAATTGCACAGCGCTCAGCTATTCCAAAGTGAAATGAAGAGTGCTGGATACGAGCAATATTGCGCTGTGCAGTGAGTACTACCCAAGCGCCGCCAATGAGGCCCAACAATGCTGCGAAAAGAACCGTGGTCTTATTCCTGCACTAATTCAATGAGTGTGCCAAAACTGCTCTTCGGATGAATGAAAGCAACCGTGGTACCGCGGCTACCAGGCCGTGGTGCTTTGTCGAGTGCTATTGCACCTGCATCAATCATTGCTTGCAATGCAACAGCGCAATTCTCGACGCGGTAACCAATGTGATGTAAGCCTTCACCGCGCTTTTCAATTGATTTTGCAACAGGTGAATTTTCATTTGTTGGCGTGAGTAATTGCACATAGCTTTCTGCAACTTTCAACAGTGCTTCCTCTACTCCATCGCTTTCTACTATTTCGCGATGTTCTACCTCGGCACCAAATGCACGGCGGTAATAGTCGATGGCAGCATCGAGGTCTTTGACAGCAATTGCTACGTGATCAATTTCAGTTAACAGCATGTCTCTATCGTCTCACGTCACACGCCTGTGCGGCGGAATCGGTTGATATTTTCTTCGCCCACTTTGGCGCGCAGTTCGGGGTCGTCAATGCCTAAGCCCTCTTCAGGGGCCAAGCACAAGATGCCTATTTTGCCTTCGTGCATGTTGTGATGCACCTGGTAAGCAGCTTCTCCAACGTTTTCGAGGGAAAATACCTGCGACATCACAGGGTGAATCATCCCTTTACTGATGAGCCTGTTGGCTTCCCACGCTTCGCGATAATTCGCAAAATGGCTGCCCACAAGTTTCTTCAGGCGCATCCAAAAATGGCGATTGTCGAACTCGAGCATGAACCCGCTGGTGGCTGCACAGGTCACAACCGTGCCACCGCGCTTCACCACATACATCGACGCACCAAAAGTGGAACGCCCCGGATGTTCGAACACAATGTCGGGGTCTTCGCCAACAAGCGCACGAATATCGCTACCCAAGCGGCGCCACTCTTTTTCATTGTGCGAGCCATCTTCATTGAAGAACTTGTAGTTCGCAGCTTTGCGATCGATGACTGCTTCGCAACCCATTTCACGCAAGATCTGTGCCTTGTCTGGCGAACTGACGACACCAACAGGAATGCCACCACCGTTCAACACATACTGAACGGCATATGCACCAATACCACCTGTTGCACCCCAAATGAGAACAACATCACCTTGTTTCATGCGTGCACCATTTTGCGATACCAACATGCGGTAGCTCGTGCTGTTGCACAGTGCGTTCACTGCTGCTTCTTCCCATGAAAGGTGTGCAGGCTTTGGCATAAGTTGGTTTGCTTTCACCACTGCCATGTCGGCGAGCCCACCAAAGTTTGTTTCATAACCCCAAATACGTTGGTTGCTTGCCATCATCGAGTCGTTGTGCGCACTTTGATCTTGGTCGTCAACGTGGTTGCAATGCACAGTTACTTTGTCGCCAGGTTTCCATGTACGCACAGCAGCGCCCACTTTCAACACAACACCCGATGCGTCGCTACCAATTACTTGATAGTCGCGATCGTGACGCTTGGCTAATTCACTTTCGCGACCCAAGCGTTGCATGGGGCCAAAAGTATGGATGGGTTCAAAAATGCTGGTCCATACGGTATTGAAGTTGATGGAGGAAGCCATGACAGCGACATACACCTCATCGGGTGCGAGCTCTGGTGTGGGCACCTCACCTAAATGAATGCTCTTGCGAGGGTCTTTCTCATGAGATTCAAGCCCGGCAAACATCTCGACATCGGCAAGGCGCACATGAGCCCCCCGATACGTTGCAGGGATGGGCAGGGCGGCAATTGCTGCGGCATCGGCCCCCGACAAAATGGCTTTTCTAATATCTTCCACGATGCGAGGTTACTGAAGAGTCACGGCTTCACCACGCCAACATCCAGCAAAATGGGTAGCCTTTACAACATGTCAGGTTCATACATTGTCGCCGGAGCACGTACCCCTATCGGAAAGCTCAGCGGTGCACTCGCTGGCTTCTCTGCAGCCGAACTCGGAGGCTTCGCCATTGCTGAAGCTCTCGCTCGAGCCGGTGTGAAACCTGAAGAAGTTGAACACGTTCTGATGGGCCAGGTCCTGATGGCCGGTCAAGGTCAAGTTCCTTCACGCCAAGCAGCAGTGAACGCCAGAATTCCCATGAGCGTTCCTTCAGTCAACATCAACAAAGTGTGTTTGTCGGGTCTGAATACCATTTACCTCGCCGACCAAATGATTGCGGCAGGAGAAGCCGACATCGTTATTGCTGGCGGAATGGAAAGCATGACCAATGCTCCTTACATTGCCTCTGGTGCTCGCAGCGGTTTTCGCTACGGCAACACCGAACTCTCAGACGCCATTATTAAAGACGGTTTGTGGTGCGCATTCGATGCTTGCC
Source organism: bacterium (assembly GCA_013205145.1). Taxonomy (GTDB): domain Bacteria; phylum Actinomycetota; class Acidimicrobiia; order Acidimicrobiales; family Ilumatobacteraceae; genus F1-20-MAGs119. Next base: position 3,947 of record JABMMV010000158.1, on the reverse strand, counting down.
TGATGGGCTTAGGTACCGAGCGCTACACAGCAGGTGGCATTGGTCGCGATGTACAAGATCAATTCGCCGTGCAAAGTAACGTTCGCGCAGCAGCAGCAATTGCAGCCGGCAAATTTACCGATGAAATTGTGCCCATCACCATTCCGCAACGTAAAGGTGACCCAGTTGTTATCAGCACCGATGAAGGCGTGCGCGGCAACACCACAATGGACTCGCTCGGAACATTGAAGCCAGCATTTGAAAAAGATGGTGCCATTACTGCAGGTAACGCTTCGCAACTCAGCGATGGTGCAAGTGCTGTTGTTGTCATGAGCAAAAAAGCTGCAGAAGCACGCGGCGTGAAGCCACTCGGAGAAGTGGTGTCGTATGGAATGGTGGCTGGACCCGACAATGCATCACTACTGCATCAACCAAGCAACGCCATTTTGAAAGCACTGGGTCGTGCGGGTCTTAAAATATCCGATATCAACCTCTTTGAAATTAACGAAGCATTCGCCGCAGTGGGTATTGCTTCCATGAAAGAACTCGGCATCAGCGACAGCATCGTGAACGTCAACGGAGGCGCCATTGCTTTGGGTCACCCCATCGGCATGAGCGGAAACCGCTTGGCACTTACCGTTTTGCATGAACTGCGTCGTCGTGGTGGTGGCCTTGGTGCCGTATCGCTCTGCGGCGGTGGCGGACAAGGCGATGCGCTCATTGTTCGCTCGCTCTAAACAGTACTTCCTCTTCTTTTTCGCTGCCGTCGTCATTGGCATAGTAGGTGGCTTACTCTCTGCTGCATTTCTTGGATCCCTTAATTGGGCAACCACTACACGCATTAATAGTGAGTGGTTGATATTTCTTTTACCCATTGGCGGTGGCTTAGTTGGTTTCACTTACTACAAGTGGGGACACCCCATCACCGGCGGTACCAGTTTGGTACTCGATGCCATTCATGTTCCCGGGGCGAAAGTTCCGGCCCGCATGGCGCCAATGATTTGGACGGGCAGCGTTGCCTCGCACCTCGTTGGCGCATCGGTGGGCCGTGAAGGTGCCATTGTGCAAATTATTGCGAGTGTGACCGATGCAATTGCTCGAGCTCGTTCAGCGAGTGACAGTACACGACGAGTTTTTCTAGTCATTGCTGTAGCAGCAGCGTTCGGTGGGCTCTTCGGTGTTCCTATTGCAGGAGCATTTTTTGGTCTCGAAATTCAGCGCAAAACACGGCTACACAAATCTGCAGTACTCCCCGCATTTGCAGCAAGCGCTATTGCTTTTTTCACAGTGGAAGCATGCGGGGTGAAACACTTCGCCACGCCCAACATTGAAAGTCTGCACTTCGGGTGGTCGGTGTTGTGGCGTTGCTTAGTTGCATCGTGCGTGTTCGCACTCATTGCCATTGCATACATCCAACTTGAACATCGCATCAAAAATGCAATGGCACAAATAATTAAATTTCCGCCACTACGCCCCGTCGTTGGCGGCTGCATTATTTTGGCTCTCACAGCATTGTCTGGCACGCGGGCATACCTCGGTATTTCCACGAGCCTCCTAGAAAGCGCTCTCACCGGTGCTGTGGGCATTGCAGCACTTGCATGTTTGTGGAAACTTCTCTTCACCGCAGTGTCACTGGGAACAGGCTTTGTAGGCGGTGAAGTATTTCCTCTTTTTATTATTGGCGCGCTCGCAGGCGCACAATTTGCACGCGTTACTCACGCATCAATTCCGCTCTTTGCAGCTCTCGGCCTCATTGCAGTTTTTGCAGCAGCATCGAATACACCGCTTACCTGCATAGTCATTGGTATTGAGCTTTTTGGCTGGAATGCTCTTCCTGCGTATTGCATTGTGTGCATTTTGGCTTACGTACTGAGTGGCAAGCACACCATTTACAAATCATCACCCATTGCACAAAATTTAGTCGTGTAAAAGTTGACGTCCTTCAATAGCACGCCCCAGCGTGAGTTCGTCTGCATATTCCAAATCGCCACCAACAGGAAGCCCGCTGGCAATACGCGTTACTTTCACTGCAAGAGTTTTCATGGTGCGCGCTAAATACATTGCCGTCACGTCACCCTCAACTGTGGGGTTGGTACACACAATAATTTCTTGCACATTTTCTGGAATGAGTCGGCTGAGCAATTCACGAATTTTCAATTGCTCGGGGCCAATACCTTCCATCGGGTGAATTGCACCTTGCAACACGTGATAGCGGCCACGAAAGGCGCCAGTCTTTTCAATGGCAACCACATCGCGTGAATCTTCCACAACACACAACACCGTTGAATCGCGTCGTTGGTCTTCGCAAATAGGACACAAAGTATTTTCTGCAATGTTGAAGCAAATGTCGCAGAACCGTGCTTTTTCTTTTGCGTCAGTAATGGAATGTGCAAGTCGACGCACATCGTCACTCGGTAGCTTTAGCAAATGAAACGCAATGCGCTGTGCCGACTTCGGGCCAATACCGGGTAGTCGACCTAGTTCGTCGATGAGTGATTGAACTGGCGGCGTATAAGCGCTCACTTATTTTTACCTTCGTTCACCACACGCGTGCCGGGAAATGCTTTTGTAATTTGATCGAGTGGTGACACAACGGAAACAAGTGGTGCATCAATTAATTCATTGGGGTCAATATTGTCGTGCGGAACTTCATCGGTTTCAGGCACTGGTTTACGTGCCTTAGATAACCGATCGGTGGGGTCTTTTGCCGTTCCCTCGCTGACACCGAGCGAAACGGTTATTGCAACGCCCATTGCTGCCTCATACGCACCAACAACGACTACAAGATGATCGGCACAACGTTCTTTGTGCACAGTGTTTGGTGCGTTCAAAGTAACTGCATCTACCGACGACACTCCAACAACACACGGGCTATACAACGCACGCACTAATGGCTTCAGCGAAGCTAAAACACTTGGCCACATTTCGCCAACGGTGCCAACAGGCTTGGCCGGCGTTGGAGTGGCCGTTACAACAGTTGCAGGTGGTGCACTGGGTGTTTGTGGTCGCGCAATGGGGCCAGTGTTGCCTGTACTTTGCCGAACTGCTCCGCCAAGTTTTGCTCGCCCCGTTGTGGGGTCTACTGGCGGTGGCGTGGCTGCTACTTGTGCTGGTGCAATTGCACCACGTTCTACTAATTTTTCCAAGCGTTCAATACGTGCAAGCAACGCTGATGAGTCGCCAGATTCTGCAACATGAGAAATGCGCACCATTGCTACTTCAAACAAAAGCCGGGCATCGGGCGCACGACGCATTTCTACCAACATGTCTCCAAGAACTTCCATGGAACGCACAATGGCGCCATTACCCATGCGCTGTGCCCACTGTGCAACATAGTCAATGCGCTCTGCAGGAAGTTGCACAAGTTCTGGAGCCATTTGTGAAAGAAACCCGTCGCGCAAGTAACGAATGAGTTCTTCAGAAAGCGAACGCGGGTCGCGACCTTGTTGCACTGCAAACGCAACTGCAGCCAAAGCACGGGCAGGGTCGTTTTCAATAATTGCTTCAATGAATTCGTCGAGGTTGACAGAGTGATCGGCTTCGCCTCCGCTTGCTGCAACAAGTTCAAGCGCAGACAAAGTGTCGCGTGCGCTTCCTCCACCTTGCACGAGTACTTGCGCAATTGCTTCTGGAGTGACGGAGAGTCCTGCATCGGCAATAACAAATTTGACGTGTTCTTCAAGGTCGTGCATGGGCAGTAAATGAAACTGCAAGTGTTGCGTACGACTGCGAATGGTTTCACTTACTTTTTGCGGGTCTGTTGTAGCTAAAACAAACACCACATGGCTTGGCGGTTCTTCCAACGTTTTCAACAATGCGGCTTCGGCACCCTTAGACAACATGTGAACTTCGTCGAGAATGAAAACACGATGCCGTCCTGGGTTGCCAAGCGCTGCATGGTCGATGAGTTCGCGAATGTCGTCGACACCGTTGTTGCTCGCCGCATCTAACTCAATGACGTCATAACT
>JABMMV010000157.1 GCA_013205145.1 bacterium | reverse complement strand
TTTTTGTAGTTCCATTCGTATAGCGCCTTCGACTCGTCGAGCCCCTCGTAACACTGCAAACGGATGAGCCGCGCCCCCGTGAGTTCGGTAATGCTCTTTGCGAGTTGGGTTTTGCCGGTACCGGCTGGCCCCTCTATAAGAACTGGCTTACCTAAGCGATCGGCCAAAAAGGCCACACTTGCAATGCCGTCGTCAGCCAAATAATTGACTTCTTTGAGTCCATCACGGACAGCCTGCACTGATTCAAAGCGATTCCCCATTTCTCAACCTTACTGTTCGGTACGCTCTCACTACGAATGGACCGCCAAAACACTTCTCTTCAAAATGGCCTCATGCGCTCCAATATTGCCGTTGCATCGGGTACTGCACTGTCGCGCCTGACGGGTCTTATTCGCATCGTGGTGTTTGGCATTGTTATTGGACAAACCGCCCTTGCCGATGCTTACGACGGCGCCAATAACTCACCGAACTCCATCTACGAACTCTTCATTGGTGGGGTCTTTTCTGCATCGCTTGTGCCACTCTTCACACGTATATTCGCCGATCAAACAGACGGCGACGAGAACTCACGCACGGCATCAGATGCTGTCTTTTCTGTTGGGCTTGTGGTTCTTGCTGCAGCCACAGCCATTGCCGTTGCTCTTGCCTCCCCCATTTTTCATCTTTTTGCTCTCCACACCTCCTCGGCCGTTGACGCAAACGAATACCAACACATAGGAACTTTGCTCACTCGCATTTTTCTTGTGCAGATATTTTTCTATGGTGTCACCGCATTAATGACCGCCGCACTCAATGCACGCAGAAAATTTTTCGCTGCTGCATGGGCTCCCGTTGCATCAAACGTCATCATCATTGTTTCTTTGCTCTTCATTCCCGCAGTTCTCGATGGCAAGCCTGCACTTGCCTCGGTGAATGACAGTGCTGCCCTGCGCTGGCTCTTAGGTCTAGGTGCCACTGGAGGAATTGCCGTCATGGCGGCGCTTCTCGTTTACTCTTTTCGTCGTGAAAACATCGGTTTCCATTTTCGACCCCAATTTTCTCACCCTGCAGTAAAGAAGCTAGCCCGGCTTTCTGTATGGACATTTGGCTATGTAGTCGCAAATCAAATTTCACTTATTTTTATTCGCAACCTGGCTCGACCAGGAAGCGGTGGCCCCGATGCATATACCAAGGCATACATATTCTTTCAATTGCCACACGGGCTCCTCGCCGTTTCACTTGCTACCACCTTTGCTCCCGAGTTAACCCGCGCGGTAGCCGAACACAATAAAGAAAAATTCGTTGAGCGCATGTCGCTTGGTGTTCGCCTCATTTCGCTTCTTACTTTGCCCTTTAGTTTTCTTGTACTTGTGACGGCACGCCCCACCATTGGCGCATTGCTGCAACACGGCAACTTCACTGCCGATGCTGCGCTCAATACCTCTCGTGCGCTGATGGGCTTTTCAATAGGCTTAGTGGGGTTCTCGGTGTACCTCTTTGTGCTACGAGGGTTTTACGCACACAACGACACGCGAACTCCTTTTGTCATCAATTGTTTTGAGAACGTTCTCAACATTGCATTAGCTCTCATTTTGGTGCGCCACTTTGGTGTTCTTGGTTTGGGGCTAGCTTTCGCACTTTCCTACCTCGTGAGTGCGGTCATTGCCCTTGCAGTTCTTGAGGCCAAAGTTCCCGAGTTTGAAATGAAAGCAATGCTGAAATCGCTACTCCCCATGCTCATCAGCGCCATTGTTGCTGCAGAGGCTGCGTGGATTCTCGGCCGCGCAATTGGTGCCACCTCAGGAATGCTTGCGCTCATTCGCACCATTTTGTGTGGCACGTTCGGACTCGGCATCTATGTAGTGCTGCTCTTCGTCTTCCACGTGCCAGAAATACGACAACTCGTGAATAGGTTTCAGAAACTCAATTCAGAAGTCGCCCATGAGGAGCACTAGCTCGTCGCGATGCACAACAAGTGGCGAATGATCCGTCCATTTTCCTTTGGCATTTGAAAGTTCAACGGAAGAAATAGCACTAGCCCCACGTGCTATCAGTTCCCCTTTTTCGCCGAGCACTTCGATCACTTCGCCATGTTCAAATTGCCCGGTGAAGGAAACTACACCGACTGCAAGGAGCGACGTACCACGATTCACCAGCGCATCGGTTGCGCCGCTATCAATAACAACCGCGCCCGTTGCCTCGGCAGCAAATGCAATCCACAATTTGCGGGCAGAAAGCTGGCGATCGCGCCCCACAAAGGTGGTGCCCACTCCCGGACGTGACTGCACAGCATCGAGCACCACATTTTTCTTCGTTGCTCGTGCAATAACAGTACGAATTCCTGACCATGAGGCAATGCGTGCAGCCGACAACTTTGACGCCATGCCGCCGCTGCCACGAGCAGTACCAGCACTACCTGCAGAAATTGCGAGCAGGTCGCTGCTCGACTGCACTTCAGCAATGAGCTGAGCATCGTTGTTATGGCGAGGGTCGGAAGTGAAAAGCCCATCTTGGTCGGTGAGGAGCACGAGCACATCGGCACCGACACTGTGTGCTACCAAGGCTGCTATACGGTCGTTGTCGCCAAACCGTATTTCATCGTTGGCGATTGCATCGTTTTCATTAACAATAGGAACAACACCGAGTTCAAGTAGACGCAACATTGTTTGTCTTGCGTGCAGATACTGCTGTCGGTCGGCAAAATCGTGAGGAACAAGTAGCACCTGGGCGCCAATGGCTCCATGCAAGCCAAATTCATCGTTGTAGCGCTGCATGAGCCGACTCTGCCCAATTGCGGCGAGTGCCTGCAAAGTAGAAACGTCACTTGGCCGTTCAGATAAACCCATTGCCGCAACACCTGCTGCAACTGCGCCTGAGGTAACGAGCAAAACCTCTACACCACTGTTTTTCAACTCAACTATTTGTTGACACAATGCAACAACCATATTGTCGTTAATTGTTCCGTCGGCATGGGTAATAGAGCTCGTACCGACCTTAATGACGGCGCGTAATTTGTGAGCACTATTTTGAGTCATAACAGTTTCGCTTTTTCTTGTTTCTATATCTTATAGATCTGGCGAATATTCAAATGAGAATGAACCGATCCACACAATGTCGCCCTCTTGAGCCCCTGCACGGGCAAGAAGTCGCAAGGCTCCCATTTTCTTGAGTCGCTCATCGATGTAGTTCAATGCTTCCGGAGTAGAGACGTCGTTAATAGCAACCGAACGTTCTGCATTACGACCATGAATACGGAACTCCCCTTCACCGAGGCGCTCAATATGAGTGCCTTTTGGTTCAGGTCGCAAAATAACTTTCGCCTCACGTACTGGTTCCTGGTTTCGTGCTTCAAAAACAAGCTGGGCCAATTTACCCACCACATTGCGCACACCTTGTTGGGTCACGCCAGACATGGTGAGACCTTCCCAGCCCGCCACAACGGAAGGTTCTGCAATATCGATTTTGTTTCCCACAATAAGACGCGGGCGCGCGAGAAGTTCTGGCTCATATGCACCGAGTTCGCGCAACAAAATTTCTTCTTGTTCTGCAGGAGGTAAACCGTCAACCGCGGCAAGATCGACGAGCACACACAACACTCGTGCACGTTCAATGTGCCGCAAAAACTGATGCCCAAGCCCACGACCTTCGCTCGCCCCTTCAATGATGCCGGGAATATCGGCAAGCACGAACTCTGTGCTGCTATCGATGCGCACAACACCAAGGTGTGGTTCAAGGGTGGTAAATGGATAGTTTGCAATTTTTGGTTTAGCAGCTGACACCGCACTAATGAATGTGCTCTTGCCTGCATTAGGGAAACCCACCAAGGCAACATCGGCCATGAGTTTCAGTTCAAGCTTCAACCAACGCTCTTCGCCCATTTCACCTTGCTCGGCAATTTTTGGTGCACGACGTCGGTTAATGAGAAAGCGGGCGTTACCGCGACCACCTCGACCACCAGTAACAACACACCACTTATCGCCATGACTTACGAGGTCTGCCAGAGGCTCGCCCGTATACAGATCTTTAATAACCGTTCCTTCAGGAACATGCACAACAAGTTCTTTTCCTTGGCGCCCGTGCTGGTCTTTGCCCATGCCGTGAACGCCGTCTTCGGATCGGCGGTGGGGGTGGTCGCGAAAAGCGAGGAGCGACGACACGTTGCGGTCGGCAATCATCCACACATCGCCTCCGTTGCCGCCGTCGCCTCCGTTGGGGCCGCCGAATGCTTCTGGGCCTTCGCGACGGAAACTGACGCAGCCAGCTCCGCCGTCACCGCCGCGCACGTTTAATTGGGACTCATCGACAAATGCGCTCATAGTTCTTTGCAGGCTAGTTGTGAGACACCCATGTCGTAACGTTCATTTCATGGTAGATGACACGCAAGGCCCCTCCCCAGACCGCGCTAGTACCTGGGCATCCACCATGGCGGGGCATATTTTGCCCCATAGCCCCGCCACAGTTCGCTTTGCCCACGCCACTTCCACAGCAAGCACAGGGTCGCAGAGCGTGGTTACACGTGAACAACGTGAGGAAAATGAGGCACATCTTTATAGTCCACTTGCCACATTGGCTATGGGGGCTGGCGTGCGGGCCACTCCAGAATCTCCCGACCTCTTTCGCACCTGCTTCGAACGCGACCGCGACCGCATCTTGCATGCAAATGCTTTTCGTCGTCTTGCCGGCAAAACCCAAGTGTTTGTCTTTCCCGACGACCACCAACGCACACGCCTCACCCACGCTCTTGAAGTTGCACAGGTAGCAACCGCAATTTCTCGCGCTCTTGGGCTCAACGTTGCACTCACCGAAGCAATTGCCATTGGGCACGACTGCGGCCATGGCCCTGGTGGCCACGCCAGCGAAGATGCACTCAGCCCCTACATCGTTGGCGGATACGACCACGCTTTATGGGGTGCCGATGTCACCTTGCAACCATTAAATCTTTGCCGCGAAACACTCGACGGCATTCGCAACCACTCGTGGTCTCGCCCTGCGCCCCTTACCCCCGAGGGCGAAGTGGTGTCGTGGGCCGATCGCATTGCTTATGTGTGTCACGACTTTGAAGATGCAGTTGCAGCCGGCATTGTTTTCCCCCATGAACTTCCTGCAATTGTGCAAGAGCGCTGTGGCACTACACGTGGTAAACAACTCGCAGCATTCATTAATGGCATGGTGAACGCAACCATGCAAACAACGCGCATTGCAATGACTGCAGACATTGCTGAAGCACTTGGTTCATTTCGTCAGTTCAACTACGAGCGCGTGTATTTACGCCCAGAGTCACAAGCTCAAGCACAATCTGTCATCACACTGCTGCAAGCTCTCGTAGAGCACTACAGGGTCTTTCCACACCTTGTACAGGGGGCAGAAGCAGCACACGACACAGAACAACGCATGCGGGTTATTGTTGAGTACGTCGGCGGCATGACCGACCAATATGCATTTACACAGGCACAACAGTTGCTGAACTGGCGCGACAATCAACTTCCGCGCGGCATTACGCCTTAAAAGTTACGAAGCGAAAGGAACGACGTCAACAACCTTGCGGCCACGACGTTCGCCAAATTTCACGCTGCCTTCAGAAAGAGCAAACAAGGTGTCGTCTTTGCCGATGCCTACGTTTTTTCCTGGGTGAAAGCGAGTGCCACGCTGACGAACCAATATGGTTCCGGCGTGAATGGAGGTGCCATCGAATACTTTTACTCCGAGGCGTTGAGAGTTTGAGTCGCGGCCGTTACGTGTGGAGCCGCCGCCTTTGGTCTTCGACATGGTCAGCCTTTCGCGATAGAAGTGATTTCAACAACAGAATATTTTTGACGGTGCCCGAAGCGGCGGCGCTGGTTAGTGCGGCGCTTGTAGGTAAAACCATCAATTTTCGGACCACCGACGGTTCCAATGACGCGGCCAATAACGCTGACGCCCTTCAACTGGTCGGGTGTGGCAAGGACGGTGTCGCCATCGACGAAAAGAACAGGTGCGAAATGCACCTCTTCACCGTCGGCAATGCCGAGAAGTTCGACCTGGACCTTTTCGCCCTGAGCGACTTTTTCTTGTTTTCCGCCGGAGGCGATGACTGCGTACATAGCGATTTCCCATCATATAAGTGGTGAACACGCCAAACCAACCCCCAGCGGGGTTGAAATGGCGCTAGTGCAAGAGATTTAGCCGATGAGGCCGTAGTCAACCACGATGCCGCGTGCATCGCAATCGGGACAAGGAATCGCAAAACTGGTGAGGAGACCCTCTCCAATGCGCTTCCGTGTCATTTCCACAAGACCCAGATCTGATACGTCGAGAACTTGAGTACGTGTTTTGTCACGAGACAAAGCCGAACGGAATGAATCGACAACTTTGCGACGGTTTTCTTTAATTTCCATGTCGATGAAGTCGATGACGATGATGCCACCGATGTCGCGTAAACGTAACTGCAACGCAATTTCTTCAGCCGCTTCAAGGTTGTTATGAAACACGGTTTCCTCGAGGTTTGAAGTACCCACGTTCTTGCCCGTATTGACGTCGATGACCGTGAGGGCTTCAGTGTGTTCAATGATGAGTGAGCCACCCGAGGGCAACCACACTTTGCGATCGAGCGCCTTATGCAATTGTTCATGCACGTGGTAGTTCTCAAATATTGGCAACGTTGGATCTGACGACTCTTCACCTTCAGCGGTGTCGACTCCTCCGCTCGTTGACGTTGAGCCATACAGCTCTACACGATCGGCTAGTTCAGGGTTGAATGCACCAACATAGCCTTTTACGTCTTCGAACAATTGTTGATCGTCAATGATGACACCGCGGTATTCTGCGTTGAACTCTTCGCGAATAACACGCACCGCAACACTTGGCTCGCGATAGAGCAAAGTAGGACCAGTGGCTTTTTTTGCTGCTGCGTCGATGCGCTCCCACTCTTCGAGCAAGCGCGCCATATCGGCACGAAGTTCTTGCTCGGTTGCGTGTTCTGCAGCTGTACGCACAATGAGACCATGTTCGGCTGGCTTCACGCGGTCGAGAACTGAGCGCAAGCGCTTGCGTTCGTCGTCGGGCAGACGCTTTGAGATGCCATATGTGTTTGAATGAGGAATGAGCACTACAAAACGACCAGGCAACGACACTTCTTGGG
>JABMMV010000156.1 GCA_013205145.1 bacterium | reverse complement strand
CTCGTTGAAGCTGGCTACCAGCCAGAGATGGCGTACTTCGAGTGCTTGCATGAAGTGAAGCTCATTGTTGACCTCATGTACGAAGAAGGCATTGCTGGAATGCGTTACAGCATCAGCGACACTGCCGAGTACGGCGACGTCACACGTGGCCCACGCATTGTTACACCGAACACTAAAAAGCAAATGCAGAAAATTCTGAAGGAAATTCAAAGCGGCAAGTTCGCCAAAGAATGGATTGCGGAAAGCGAAGGCGGCCGCGTGAAGTTCAACGAACTGCGTAAAGCTGGAGCCGATCACCAGATTGAAGAAGTGGGCAAGCGCTTGCGCTCGATGATGCCATGGATCTCGGCTGGTAAGCAGAAGGTGTCCGACGCCTCCGGCGGCTAAGTGTTCTCGGCGCCGTATGTATCGTAAATCGCGACGTTACGCGCCGAAAAAATGAAAAGTGAAAAGGCGCCACCGTTTGGTGGCGCCTTTTCGTTTCCCGCCATTAGGGGTGGCGGGATGAAGATTTCAAATATGAGGAAACCTTCCTTATATAGATGCTTGAGCCCCTCAAAATTGGACACTTTTTTGAAAGAATTCTGAAAATATTTTGCCGATGGCAATACCCGACTCGTTAGGTCGGGAATTGGTTGGTAGAGTAACTCCCATGACAAATGCATCTTGGGGTTTCGATACCCGCCAAATTCACGCCGGACAGACACCAGACTCTGCAACAGGCTCACGTGCTGTTCCCATTTACCAAACCACGTCGTATCAGTTCCGCGACTCAGCTCACGCTCAGAACCTTTTCGCTCTTGCCGAAATGGGCAACATCTACACCCGCATTATGAACCCCACACAAGGAGTGCTTGAAGCACGCGTTGCCGACCTTGAAGGCGCAACAACTACTGCTGTGGGTTTGCCTGGTGCATTGGTTGTGAGCTCGGGTCAGGCTGCAGAAGCTTTAGCAATTCTTACGCTGGCTGAAGCAGGAAGTCACATTGTTGCTTCGCCTTCGCTTTACGGCGGAACATACAACTTGTTGCACTACACACTTCCCAAGATGGGTATTGAAGTTACTTTCGTTGATGACCCCGACAACTTGGAGCAGTGGAAGAGCGCAGTGCGTCCCAACACCAAAGCGTTCTACGGCGAAGTTCTCGCTAACCCTAAAAACGACGTGTTCGACATTGAAGGCGTATCGAAAGTTGCACACGATGTAGGCGTTCCCCTCATTGTTGACAATACCGTGCCTTCGCCTTACGGCATTCGTCCGTTGCAGTGGGGTGCCGACATCGTTGTGCACTCACTCACGAAATTTATGGGCGGACACGGCAACAGCATTGCAGGTGCAATTGTTGATGGCGGCAAGTTCGACTTCTCGGCAAGTGGCCGTTTCCCGAACTTCACCGAGCCAGATCCTTCGTACCACGGTCTTGCATATTGGCCAGCACTTGGTGCAGGTAGTTACATCATTAAAGCTCGCGTTCAAATGTTGCGCGACCTTGGTTCAGCAGTGAGCCCATTCAACGCGTGGTCCATTTTGCAAGGTGTGGAAACACTCTCGTTGCGCATGGATCGCCACTGGGAAAATGCAGCAAAAGTTGCTGACTACCTTGGCAAGCAAGCCGGCGTTGAGAGCATTTCGTGGGCAGGCTTGCCGTCGAGCCCATGGCATGCACGCGCGAAAAAATACTTTGAAGGCCGTGGCTTTGGTTCCATCATTGCGTTCAACGTCAAAGGTGGCCGCGAGGCTGGTCAGAAGTTTGTTGAGGCGCTGCAGTTGCACAGCCATGTTGCCAACATTGGCGATGTGCGCAGCTTGGTCATTCACCCGGCATCTACAACACATAGCCAACTCACTGAAACAGAGCAGCTCTCGAGCGGTGTGCACCCTGGCCTCGTGCGTTTGTCGGTGGGTCTTGAATCCATCGCCGACATCTTGGCCGACCTCGATCTTGGGTTTGCAGCCATCAAATAACCCTCCGATGAGTTTTCTCGGCGCGTAGCGTCACGATATGCGGGACATACCGCGCCGAGAACCCTTGGGTTTGGCAGGATGGGGGTATGAGTGAGCAAATTGACACCAGCACAGGTTGGGTATCACCCGACGTCTTAAACGACATCCGCGATCGCGTGCCTTTGGTATACGTCGATGCAGTGCCCGTGCGTGTTGATGAAGAAGGCCGTGTCACGCACGTGGGTATGCTCTTGCGCCAAGCCGCCGACGGAACAATTAGTCGAATGGTGGTCTCGGGGCGAGTGCTCTTGAATGAACGTATTCGCGAAGCGTTGTTGCGACACCTTGAAAAAGATCTAGGGCCATTGGCTTTTCCACGCATTCCACCCGAACCTTCGCCATTCACCGTGGTGGAATATTTTCAAGATCCAAACATCAGCGGGTTCCACGACCCACGCCACCATGCAGTGAGTTTGGCATTCGTTGTTCCTGTTGCAGGTGAATGCAGCCCAACACAACGCGCACTCGACTTGGCTTGGTTTACCCCAGAAGAAGCAGTGAGCCAGGAAGTGCGTCGCGAAATGACGGGCGGACACGACCGGCTCATTCGTTTAGCCCTTGCCTCTGTGGGTCAACTCCCTTAAGGCGTGGTTAGCCGCGCCGGCGCTTGTGCACAATGCGTTGCACACCAGGGCGATTGTGTGGTGCCGGAGAAATAACCGACGTATGTTCGTCGATGTCTATGGTGATGCCAGCAGAATCGATGTCGCCCGGCTCGCCAGCAACTTCTTGCACTGCTGCTGGTTGCTCTTTTGGCTTGCGCCCAAGCACCTGGTCGAGGGCAAACATGCCACCAGCAAGAATTGCCCCGGCCATACCATGCTGACGACGCACTCGCTGAAGGTCGGATGGCGAGGGCTCGATAGGAGCGAGGTCGTCGACTTCGCGTAGCTCGTTGCTCTCGCTCATTGTTGAATCGTACTGTGAATGGTGAATTGCATGCCGTGTCAAGGTCTATTG
>JABMMV010000155.1 GCA_013205145.1 bacterium | reverse complement strand
GCAAGTTGATCAGCCGTGACCCCAGCGATTGCCATTGACTTTTGTGCTGAGTCGACCATGATGCGCACAGCCCGACGAAACACTTCTTTGCCGTCCATTTTGAGAAAACCGCCAATTTCGGCATAGAGCAATTCTTCTGCAGACCCATCAGCATCTAGATCCCACGCAAGCAACTGACCTGGCCCATCCACGGCTTCCAGCACGCATGCGCCAGATCCATCTGCAAATAAAATTGCCGTGCCGCGATCTGTCCAATCGGTAATGCGAGAAAGTGTGTCGGTGCCGATAACCAACACCTTTTTTGCGCCCATGGCAATGAGCCCATGTGCATTGACCAGTGCATACACAAAACCTGAGCAAGCCGCATTGATATCAAAAGCACCGCATTTCAATCCAAGATGGTGCTGAACGTTTGCCGACGTGGCTGGTACTGCACGGTCTGGTGTTGTGGTGGCTAAGACCAGCGCATCAATCTCGATTGGATCAACTTTTGCCATCTGCATTGCAAGACGTCCGCTTTGCACCGACAGGCTAGAGGTGCTGCCACCTATGTGTCGTTGATGGATACCTGTGCGGTCACGAATCCATTCGTCGTTGGTCTCTAGCGTTTTCGAAAGGTCCTCGTTGGTCACGATCTTTTCCGGCAGTGCACGACCCCATCCAGTCATGACAGCACCGCGAGCGCCCAAAGGAATGTTTGGCATTTCGTGTAACCCTAATGCGATCTGAGCCAAGCAATCGGCTGATGTGCCGTCACCCGTTCACCGTCTACCGCGATGAAATTTTGCAACATGCCCGCAAATGGCGACCGTACCTCTGTGTCGCCAACATGTCCCAGCACAAGTCCAACTTCAATTGCAGTGTTGTTGGCAATAGTCTGCATTTTTGTGAACACTCCTGCAGCAGGACTGACGACGAGCCGCTCTATGGCAAAAAGATGTTCACCCTCGTGGGTCGGTGTCGCAAGCGGCGCGGAGCTTGAAGAAAACACATTCATCCACTCAATGAGTGCATCGAGGTCGTCTGGAGTTGCAACGCTGATCGTCTTAGCTTCTTCAAGTGTTCGTTTGGCCATCCCGGTGAGCACACCACCCGGCCCGAGTTCGATAATGCCGCGCACGCCGAGTTCGCCAAGCTTAAGAAGGCAGTGTTTCCAGCGAACCGGTGATGACAATTGGGCCGACAATAATGACGCCCATTCAGAGCCGTGGTCGTGAGCGATCGCATCGACGTTGGAAATAACAGGTACTTCTGTGTCACGTGGCTTTGCCAATGCAATAGCGTTGCGTAGTCGCTCGCGCGCACTCGCCATGTAGGGAGTGTGAAAGGCGCCAGAAACAGGAAGTGGCATCACGCGTTTTGCACCGAGTATTTTTGCCTGTGCTGATGCTTTTTCTACACCGTCGGGAGAACCCGCGATGACAACTTGGCCCGGGGCATTGAAGTTTGCAACCCATACATCGGCGTCGGCAAGACGACATGCAACTTCAACTTGCTCGTCATCGAGACCGAGAACCGCAGCCATGGTGCCAGGTTGGGTAATGCCAGCCTCGTGCATGGCCGACGAACGCTCGGCGACGAGCTTTAAGCCATCGTCAAAACGAAGTGCGCCAGTGGCGACAAGTGCGGTGTATTCGCCAAGGCTGTGCCCGGCGCAAAAACTTGGTTCGATACCCAGTCGCTCAACTGCATCGAGAACCATCAGCGACATGACAAATGTGGTGAGCTGTGCATTGCGGGTATCTTTCAGCGATTCGGCATCGGCCTGTAAGAGAAGTTCCGCAACATCGCGACCCACGACGTCTGACGCCTCGACTACAAGTTCCCAACTTTCATGGTCGACCCATGGCGCACCCATGCCCGGGCGCTGTGATCCTTGACCTGGAAATGTGAATGCGAGCATGGACCCCATTGTCTGTAATAACTCTGTGAACCGTGTTGACCGTGTGTTCTTAAAAGAACACAATCCGTACAGCGTAGAACTTGTCGTGGGTCGGTACGATGTTTCTTCGCAGTAGCCAAACAGATTAACTCTTCACTCGGGCCCGAGTGGCGGAATGGCAGACGCGACGGACTCAAAATCCGTTGTCTGAAAGGGCGTGTGGGTTCGACTCCCACCTCGGGCACCAACATCATGGATACACCTACACT
>JABMMV010000154.1 GCA_013205145.1 bacterium | reverse complement strand
GTCATGCAGTTCAATGCTCGAGAGGCAATGCACATGCTTGAGTTGCGTTCGAGCCCACAAGGTCACCCCGCGTACCGCAAGGTTGCCCTCGATATGCATGCACTCATTCGCGATCAGGCCGGTCACAAGGCCGTAGCAGAAGCGATGATCCACATGACGACAGAGGTACCAGAATTGGAACGCCTTGAATCGGAACGGCGCCAAGAGGCAAAGCGCAACGGTTGACCACCAGCACAAAAGGTTGAAAATCGGTGAAATCGTAAATATTTTGCGAGAATTTCGCACGATTTGCACGGATGCACCGCCGAGCACCTATGGTACGCGCTGAAGGTGAGCAGATTGTCTACAGTGCGCTCGCCCCCAAAGTAATAACGAAAGGTTTCGGTTTATGGCCAGCAGCAAAAAGAAGCCAGCTAAACAAATAGATATCGATCCAGAAGATGAAGTAATTGAAATTGAAGAAGGCGACGACGTCGACGCCATTGCACTTGTTGAAGATCTTGACCCCGATCTCGACCCAGAAGATCTTGCCGAAGAACTTGAAGACGATCCACTGCTTGAAGATGAAGACTTCGTTGCGGCTGATGAAGATGAAACTGACGATGCAGAAGCGATGACCCCTGCATCACGTCGAGCCGCAGCTGCCGACGAATAAAACGATGATGAACTCACAACTCCACAATACATTAAAGAATAAATCGATAAAATTCTTAAAGATCGCCTCGTTGCCGCTGACGATGTCCCTATTGAAGATGACGACGAAGAAGGCGAAGTAGACGAGCGCAATACCGACGGTGACCGCCTGCAACCGCGACAAGCTGGTGAAGAGATGTGCGCACAGTGTTTCCTTTTGGTGCGTCGCAGTGCACCAAACTGCCCAGTTGGCGATGATGCCTGCCCCATTTTTGCAGTGAAGTAAAGGACAGCAATCATGAATCAACAGTCGATGAAAGAACTGACAACTCGCATAGATCAGCATCTGAAAAATGCCCGCTTCATAGGGAAGATTGCTGTCGATGTAGCGCAAAAGAAGATTCAGCAATGCCGTGGGGCTTCTCATGACTCTTCTGCAAAAGATTCCAATCTTCCCACCGACGCTGTAGAGCCTTCTTCTGACCTGCCAATTGAGAATTACGATGCCTTGACAGCCAAAGAAATTGTGGCGGCTCTTAAAGGTTGCTCAGCTACCCAATTGCTGGCAATCTTCAACTACGAGAACACTCATCGTCAGCGGAGAACCATCTTGAAAGCGGCAAGTCCAAGTAATGAGTAGGGAGGTAGCGCTAGCTACTCACCTCGTGGGATCACTTTGCTTCAAAGTGTTTGAAGTTCCAGAATCCGATGCAAATTTACAAGCCTTAAAAACTGCTACCGAGACCGCTCATAGCTCACAGCGCGGCGCATCGGGCTGGACATTTTTTACGGCATTACTTCGAGAAGTATCTGGCAGCAAACAGTTCGCACTGTTGAGTGAAATTGACAATATTGCTGTTGGATATTTAACCGGAAGCATTATTGGTACACGCTGCATCATTACATCTCTCTACGTTGAAGAGAAGTGCCGATCACTGGGAATTGGTGCGCTTCTTCTTGCCTGCGCGCAGCAGTTCGAAGCCAACACCAACGAAACCCTTGTTTGTGTTTTGCCTGGGCAAAGAGAATTGAAGAACCTGTGTGAGCAAGCAGGACTTCCTGCTCAACTCATATTTGCTGGAACGCCCTAGCGCGCTTTCCAGTTGGGAAGTCGCTTCTCAATAAATGCGGTCAGTCCTTCTTTGGTGTCTTCAGAAGCCATAATTGCTCCGAACTCGGCATTCGTCATATTGATGAGGTTCTCATCATTTTCGTATGCTGAGGCAAGTACAACCTTGCGACTAGCCCACACTGCAAGAGGAGCAGCAGCACAAATACGATCGGCAATCTCTATTGCTTTTGGCATTACCTGATCTGGCGCTACAACGTGGTTGATGAGGCCGAGCTCGTAAGCCCTTTGTGCTGCTAGTGGTTCACCAGTGAGGATGATTTCGAGCGCAGCACTGCGACCAATGGCTCGAGGAAGGCGAAAGAGTCCGCCTGCTCCTGCAATGAGATTGCGTTTCACTTCAGCAAGTCCGAACGACGACCTATTACTTGCCACCACAAGGTCGCACGACAAGACAATTTCACAGCCACCCGCGGTTGCTAAACCATCAACCGCAACAATGATTGGTTTACGACGCTCGCGGTAAGCAATACCAGCAAAACCCCCACGCTTTGTACTCAACCCGCCAGCGTTACCAGAGTTGATTGCTTTGAGGTCTGCCCCAGCACAAAAAACTGGTTTTTCCTGACCTGCAGTATTTGCAGTAATGATTCCGACCCAGATCTCGTCATCTGACTCGATGCTGTCGATTGCTGCTTCAACTCCGCTTGCAACGTCGCCATTGACGGCATTGCGAGCTTCTGGACGATTCAGCGTGATGATGCCAATGCGGCCACGCTTTTCAAAAAGGACGATGTCTGACATCACGACATCTTAGGACCCACAGTCCAGCGAGATGAATTTATGCTTGTGTTGGCTCTACAGGTGTCTTGACGGGCCTTTTCTTGTCTACAGGCCGTGTGGGGCGCAATGGACGCGGCATAGCGGTTCCCGGCGTCACCACAATGCTGAATAATGCAGCGATCTTAGGAATTGACGGGGCAAGGCGAGTAATGGTGGTTGCCAATTCGGTGGTCACGGTATTTGGCGGTGCTGGTGCGACAAGCTGTGATCTCACCGGGCTGAACGCTGCAGCCTCTAAAACTGCAATCCAGCGATCGCTTGGTGCGTCGGGTTCAAGATTTTGTGAAGCGGCAGCAGCAAGTCGCGAACCAAGCTCTGAAGGGAACGGTGCTCCTGCCTTAGGTGGCTGAGAAGACAACTTCAAGGCACGAACAATGCGGCCCACCTTGAGTGCTGCGTCGATATCGGACAGCCATTCTTTTTGATCTTTTTCTTGGCGCGCTACGAGTCCTTCGCGAAGAGCCTTTGCAATAGCGCGTGTCGTTTCATCGCGTGCGATGGCAGGGTCATCGCCAGAGGTAACAACCGAACGCAGATCACGCAAATCGAGTGTGTCGAGATCGGCAATGGCAGCATCAGCCCGATCTAGCCATTCAGCTACGCGCAATTTAGGGAGCAGGTTCTCAGCCATTTGAATGAGACCATCGGCAGGGATGAGTTCTTTGCCTTCTTGTTTCAGAACTTTATTTTGGTCTGCGATTGCGGTGCGTACTGCAGGAATACCACCAGATAGCACACGCTCCGCAATAGCACTTTGTGCTTCGGGAAGATTTGCCAAAATTGTGTTGCGATGCGCGCGACCAGGCTTCAAGCGTTTTGCGCGTGGACGTTGCGGCAGATCTGGTGGAGGAGTGAACGACGGACGGCGACGAACTTCTGAGCCTTCAGGGCGCGGTTCGCGAGTTTTGCCTTCTTCTTTTGCACCGTCTTCACGACGTGGGCGACGTGGACCTTTGTCTCCAGGTTTGCTATCGCCAGGCTTGTCGTTACGACGACCGCTGCGCTTATCGCCAGAAAAAGAACGCTCAGAACGCGGAGCCTTGGTTTCCATTACCGCTTGGAATGGTTTGTCCGAAGGAAGGATTTCAATTCTTTCCAATTTTTCTACACGTTGCTTGCCTGCAACAACGCCCAAAATAGTGATGCCGTCGATAGCAAAATCGGCGTCTGCCTTTACTACGTCTCCCACTTTGTGAGATGCAGACAGAATGGATCCGTCGAGCACACCTTTAGGATTCTTGGCTCCAGCTGCTCGCCAGTTCCACGAACCGTCGGGGCTAGTACTAGTGAGTTCAATTTCAATCCTGCGCGACATAGGCAAGGAACGCTAACGGGAAAAACAGGATATTTCTCTGTTCGTGCGACATTGTCAGTGGTGCGTCTTGCACCATTAGTAACATGATGGTGTGCCTATTTATGCTCTTGGAACCCAGGTTCCCAACATTGACCCCACTGCCTATGTTCATCCCGATGCAGTAGTTATTGGGAGCGTAACTATTGGACCCGAATCCACCATTTGGGCAGGAGCAGTTCTACGTGGGGATGATGGCAAAATTATCATTGGCGCCCGCACCAGCATTCAGGACGGAACGGTCATCCATACCACTGCGATGTATCCAACAACGGTGGGAGACGACTGCGTCATTGGCCACATTGTGCACCTAGAAGGTTGCACAATTGAAAGTAATGCCCAAGTGTCAACGGGGGCCATTGTGCTGCACCAAGTGGTGGTGCGTTCTGGCGCAATCGTTGCAGCCAATGCTGTTGTACTGAATGGAACCGAAGTGCCGAGTGGTGCGCTTGCTGTTGGGGCGCCAGCAACCATCAAGCTAGATCGAGCACGATCATCTGATATTGCAATGGGCGTTGCATCGTATGTCGCAAAAGGTCATCGGTTTCGTAAAGAGCTTCGCCGCATCGATGAGTGATTCGTCTCAACAAATTAATGAAAATATCCTTCTTGAGATTTTAGTCGATCAAGAATTTATTGAAATTGTTAGCGATGCATTGTGGGCATGTGGGGCACAAGCCGTTGAGGTAATAGACAATTTGCAACAAAGTGTTGTTCGCACTCATCTGGGCAATGACCCGCTAGGGCAGTGGAAAGCTTATGTCGAGCAGTTCGGCAGTGAAGAAAATAGGCTCAACGATTGGCCGGTACGGCTATTTGCACAACAAATTGATGTGGCAAATACATGGCGTGAATTCGCCAAAATAACTCTTGTTGAATCTGTTGCTCTTATTCCGCAATGGAAAAAAGATGAATTCGATTACACAGACTCATCACTGCTTCCTATTCTCATAGAACCTTATGGTTCATTTGGCATGGGTGATCACCCAACAACGCGAGCAACTCTCACCTTGGCACTCCAGAATATGCAAACGGTTGGTGATACTCCACACATTCTCGACATCGGATGCGGATCGGGTGTGCTCAGTGTTGCATTAATAAAAAAATTTAAGGCAACAGCACATGGAATAGATCTTGCTGCGACCGCTATTGAGGCAAGTATTTTCAATGCACAACTCAATGGAGTAGAAGGTGCATTCACTTGTCAACAAGGTGGTCTCGAATGCATCTCTGGCACCTTCACCCATGTCTTGGCCAATATTCTGGCTCCGGTATTGCTCGAGGGATCAGTGTCTATTGGCGGAGCAGTACAAAAAGATGGTTATCTCTTTCTCAGCGGATTCACCGAAACACGAGAAAGAGACATCGTGTCGTGTTATGAAAAACTTGGCTTTTGCTATATCAACAAATGGGAAATTGATGGTTGGCTGGCTCTCAGCCTGCAGCGCGTGAGCGAACACCTATTGGCGCAATGAGGTGAAACCCGGCGCTATGACGTTCTTCTTCGGACTCGCCACCCCAAAAACCATATTCATGATTCTCTCGCGCAAAACTGCGGCAGGTGTCGAGCACACTGCATGACATACATACTTCACGGGCCATTGCTTCGCGGCGCAAACGTGACTGAGGACGTTCAGCTGCCGGGGGAAAAAATACTGTGGTGAGTCCGCGACAAGCGCCCTCGTTCATCCATTTCTCCACAGCAAAATCGCGCCTGGAATAAGATTCAACTGCCGCCATCACACACCCCCCGATGTCCTACCAAAATCCGATACCGAATTGTAACTGCATTTAACTCAACAGTCAATTAAGTATTTATTCGTTAAGTTACTATTTGGTAAATGGCTTCACCGAAGGCCTTCACATCACTGATCTCAGTATCCCAAGAGGTCATCCAACGCACACGGTGTCTCGCTGGTTCCCAATCCCAGAAAAAAGACACCTCTCGTAATTGCTCAGCATGAACAGGCGAAATGGTGGGGTAGAGGCTGTTCACCGCTGGCAACTCGGTCAATTTCAAAGAGTGAATTGATTTCACGGCGTCAAATAGGGAAGCCGCCGCATCATTAGCAGAGGCTCCGAGCTTCACCCACAGGTCATTTTTGAGCACTGCAGCGAATTGTGCTGAAACAAAACGCATTTTGGAAGGAAGCTGCGTTGTTTGCTTTCGCGCATACGGCGCGTATCTCAATGCACGTTGGGCATTCTCTTGTGAAAAATCTTTATACGAATGCGCGCGAGCTGCTCCTTGTGGAAAATAAAGAACCGCTTCTCCGTACATCAAACCATTTTTGGTTCCACCAAAGGTGAGTACATCAACACCTGCATCGACGGTGAATTTGCGTAGAGATGAAATTCCTCCTAACGCCGCGGTTGCATTAGCAATTCGTGCACCGTCCATATGTACTAATAGGCCATGCTCATGAGCACACAGGCACAACTGTTCAATTTCCTGCGCTGTATATAGCGTTCCTAATTCAGTCGGCTGGGTAAGAGATATAACACGTGGTTGAGCATGATGCATCACTCCAATGTCGCTAGCTACTCGTTCGATGTCTTTCGTGGTCACTTTTGCGTCAGTACTAGGAACTGCTAGTAATTTGATTCCGGCTCGTTCCGGAGCGCCTGTTTCATCGATATGTAAATGCGACCATTGGCTACACAGAACAGCGTCACCAGGCCCACACAAACTAGAGAGAGCAAAGACGTTGCCCCCTGTGCCACCAAAGACAAAGAATGCTTGTGTACCTACACCAAAAATTCTTTCGAATTGATTGACAGCCTCATCGGTAAAAACATCGCCACCGTAAGCAATGGCATGACCAAGGTTTGCTGCTTGAAGGTTTTCCATGACCGCAGGGTGCACACCAGCAAAATTGTCGGAAGCGAAACTTCGAATAGAGGTGGGGAGAGATGACATCGCCATCAGTCTCTCAAATAAATCTCCAAATGTGCCATAATATCGTCATGACGAAATTACCCAGTGAGCAGCAGTGGCAGAGGAAACCAACACCCGATGGACCACGCTGCAAATGGTGTCGCCGGGTGCTTCAGGAACGTTCCGGGCCTGGTCGACCCCGCGCCTACTGCAGTCAGCCGTGTCGCCAATGGGACTGGGTGGCACGCCAGCGCGCTCGAGAGGTTCAGCTCAGCGATGAGCAGCTAGTAATGGCGCGTGAAGAGCTCAACGATATTCATGATGCAATGTATGTGTTGTCGTGCGCTGTTCAAGATGTTCAACGCGATCTCGCCGCGAATAAGCAACCAAATGCCCGCGAGCTGAAAGACATGCTGCAATGGATTATGGAATGTGCAGAACCTATTGGGTCCCTACGACTGCGCCCATAATTACCGTTATGTAAATTATTTATGCATGGGAATATCGACCCATAAGAACGCCACTAACCTGCGCCTATGAGCAACCCCCAAAACGAAACGTTTAGCTCAGCGGCCCAAGCAATTTTGAGCGACTTAGAAGAACTTCGAGTCAACGATATTCGCTGGCGCGATGGCAAGGCATTTAGTTTGACCTATTGCGCCTCAGACGAGGCTCGACATCTTTCTGAAACTGCATACCGCATGTTTTCACATGAGAATGCCTTGAATGTTGCGGCATTTCCCAGCCTGAAAAACATGCAACAAGAAGTGCTCGATTTCGTCATGCAACTCCTGCAGGCTCCACCATCTGGTGCTGGCTTCATGACCTCTGGTGGCACCGAGAGCCTCGTACTCGTGGTTTACGGTGCCCTGCAGCGTGCTCTTGCTCTCAGAGGCTCAGAACGTCCTCAAGATCAACGTTTCAATGTGGTCTTGCCCTCCACGGCCCATGCCGCGCTCGAGAAGGGATGCGCTTATTTCAATGTAGAGAGTCGCCGCGTTCCGGTTCGGGCCGATTGGCGAGCCGATGAGCAAGCCATGATTGCCGCATGCGATGAAAATACCATTCTCTTAGCTTGCTCTGCCCCACAGTATCCCCAAGGCGTAGTTGACCCAATGGAACTCATTGGCCAAGAGGCGCTGCGACGCGGTATCCCCTTCCATATTGATGCATGCATGGGCGGAATGCTTCTCCCCTTTCTCGCACCTCCGAACATGCCATGGAATTTTTCCGTTGCAGGTGTTACTTCAATGTCGGTAGATCTTCACAAATATGGCTACACCGCAAAAGGCGCTGGCGTCATTATTTATGCCAACAAAGAATTGCGCAACCACCAAACTTTTTTCACCGATAATTGGCTTGGAGGAATGTACGGATCGTCAGGAATCTTGGGCACTAAAAGTGGCGGCCCTATCGCTTCTGCATGGGCAATGGTTCAATACTTTGGTCACGACGGTTATCGCGACCTTGCACTGACAGCACGAAAGGTTGCACTGAAAATTGCGCGACAAATCGACTCAATACCTGAACTCGTGTTGCGCGCCGAGCCCGACACAACGCTGCTTTGCATAGGTGCACGAGACCCTCAGACACTTCCCATATTTTCCATGTCACGAGCATTGCGAAAAAATGGATGGTATGTAGATGAGCAAACACCGCCAGATTCCATACATCTCACCGTCAATGTGGTTCACGAAAACAGAGTTGACGAATTTGTTGCCGACCTCAAAGCCGCCGTTCAACTGACCCTCGCAAACGCTGCCAGCACAACTAGCAACGCTCCCCTGCCCTACGGATCTGTTTAATAAATCATCAAACTGAAATGAGGAACCAATGAAGTTTGGAATATTTCTTCCGCCAATGCACCGCACAGGCATTAATCCCACGCTATTGCTGCATAGAGACCTTGAACTCGTGCAATGGCTCGATGCACTTGGCTACGACGAGGCATGGATTGGCGAACACCATTCTGCAGGTTCCGAACTCATCGCTTCACCTGAAGTATTCATTGCTGCAGCTAGCCAAAGAACCCAGCACATCAAACTAGGCACGGGAGTGAATTCACTTCCTTACCATCACCCGTTCATCCTTGCTGATCGCATTGTGATGCTCGATCATCTCACCCGTGGGCGAATGATGTTTGGTGCAGGGCCTGGTCAGCTCACAAGCGATGCTGCGATGCTCGGCATTCCAGCCGACCGGCAACGCCCACGAATGGAAGAGGC
>JABMMV010000153.1 GCA_013205145.1 bacterium | reverse complement strand
GACTCTAAAAATTCGGGGCAGTTGTGCATGTACTGCGCCACTTTGTCTTGGTGCTTCACGCCTGCGGCTAATAACGTGTGGGCAATGCCGTTTGCATTGGCGTTGAACTCGGCCCAGGTGCTGGTGCGGTCGCCATGTGTTTGTGCGGTTACTTCAGGAAAGCGTGCGGCGTGGAATTCCCACATCTCGGCGAAGTTCCAGCCGTTGTCGGTGTAGATGGGGGTGGCGTTCGAAGATTGAGTCACGAGAGGAAACACTACGCTGTACGACGTGGACCAACTATTGCCAGGCGACACCGACGAGCGAAGAATTTCCATTCGAACATGGCTCGCCGAGCATCCGTCGCCCACCCCACGCCAACTTGCGCACGCTGGCTACGTTGCTCCGCATTGGCCGGCGCCGTGGGGTTTCGCTGCCGACCCCATTCATCAACTCATCATCGATGATGAACTGGCGCGGGCAGGTGTGCAGCGCCCATCGAATGCCATTGGTATTGGCTGGGCAGGGCCAACCATTACTTATGCCGGTACCGAGGAACAAAAAGAGCGTTACCTCTTTCCTTTGCTCACCGCAGAAGAAATTTGGTGCCAACTCTTTAGTGAGCCTGGCAGCGGAAGCGACCTTGCAAGTTTGTCAACCCGCGCCGAGCGGGATGGCGATGAGTGGGTGGTGAATGGTTCAAAAATTTGGACCAGCGGTGCACAACATTCTCAGTTCGGCATTTTGTTGGCACGCACCAATTCCGATGCAGCAAAACACAAAGGCATTACCTATTTCATTTGCCCTATGAACTTGCCAGGAATTGATGTACGCCCCATTCGCGAAATGACAGGTGGCGAAACCTTCAACGAAGTGTTTTTCACCGACGTGCGTTTGCCCCTTGATGCCGTGGTGGGCGAAGTGAACGATGGCTGGCGTTTAGCGAAAGTAACGCTAGGAAACGAACGTGTATCGCTGAGCACTGGCGGTGTGTTGTGGGGTCACGGGCCAACAGCGCTCGACCTGCTTGCACAAATTAAACGTGCTCCAGTCACCGACCCTGTGATGCGCCAAAAAATTGTGAAGGTTTATATTGAGCATCAAATTTTGGAACTCATTCGCATGCGTACTTTGACTGCGCGCATTCGTGGCGAACAGCCCGGCCCCGAGGCAAGTGTTCGTAAAATTCTTGCCGACGAACATGGGCAACATGTCATGGAACTCGCGCTGTCGCTACAGGGTGCGTCGGGAATGATTGCTAATGCACACGTTGGTGGGTTGAGCGGAACCCAGGGGCCATCGGCCATGGAAGCAGCCGTGTGGTACTACGGATTCTTGTTTGCGCAGGCGCTCACCATTGGTGGTGGCACGGGGGCAGTGCAACGCAACATTGTGGGGGAACGGGTCTTGGGTTTGCCTCATGAGCCCGAAGCGCGCACGTAAGTGCGCCGACGCTAATTCGTGCAGCCTCGCCCACTAGTTTGGGGGTACACGTTTTTATAGGGGGACCCCATGAAGCCTTTCCGTTTCGCCGTTCAGTCATACAGTGCCGAGTCGCCAGCCGCATGGCGCGACCGTGCCAAAAAAGTCGAGTCACTTGGATACTCGGCATTGCATGTTGCCGACCACATCATTGGCCCAGGTGCTGCACTCGACCGTTGTCATCATCCAGTGCAAAACATTGCAGCAGTTCCGGCAATGGCAGTAGCAGCTGAAGCAACTTCTACCTTGCGTGTTGGTTGTCGTGTGTTTTGTATTGACTACCGCCCAGCCGCTGTTCTCATGAAAGAGGCAGCAACACTCGACTTCTTCTCTGACGGTCGTTTGGAGTTCGGTTTAGGTGCAGGTTGGTTGGCTGCAGAGTACGAAGCTATTGGCATCACCCTCGACCCAGCCGGCGAGCGCGTGACGCGCTTGGAAGAATACGTGAAGGCCGCCAAAATGATGTTTGCCCCTGGCCAAATGGATTTCAATGGCAAGTACGTGCACCTCAATGAGTTTGAAGCAGTGCCAAAGCCAGTTCAAAAAGGTGGAGTACCCATCATGATTGGTGGCGGAAGCAAGCGTGTTCTTGGCATTGCTGGCCGTGAAGCAAACATCATCAGCTTGAACTTCGATAACTCGAGCGGAATGATTGGGCCAAAGGGCGTACAAAGCAGCACCGCTGAAATGACCTCACAAAAAATTCAGTGGGTCAAAGACGGTGCAGCTTCAATTGGTCGCAGCATGGACGAAATTGAGTTGGAAATTGGTGCATATTTCACCATGGTGGTGCCCGACGTTGAACAAGGTGCTGCAACACTGGCCAAGATGTTTGGTCTCACTGCTGAAGACATGAAGGTGCACCCACATGCACTCATTGGCGATATCGATCGCATCTGCGACACGCTCGTTGCGCGCCGTGAGGAATACGGCATTAGCTACATCACCGTGGGTGAAAGCAACATCGACGCATTTGCGCCAGTTGTTGCTCGCCTGTCAGGCAAGTAATTCAGCAATAGCACTCACGGTGGGCACCCGAACTACTTCGTTTGGGCGGTCGTGCCAGTTGTCGTTCCAGCGGTCTACCCAAATGGGGGTGAGCCCTGCAGCTAATGCGCCACGTGCATCGGCACGTATTGAGTCGCCCACGTACCAAGTTTTTTCTGGTGTAACACCGAGCTGTGCACACGCATCGAGAAATGCATCGGGGTGTGGTTTGGGCGTGGTGTGTGCTGCGCTCATGCACGACTCAAACCATTCATCGAGACCAAGCCGCTTTCTCTCGCGTTCAACGTGTGGGTTGTTTGAGAGAACGGCGATGCGATGGTTTTGTTTCAACAGGTTCAAGGTGGGAACAATGTCGGGAAAGAAGTCAACGCTCAGGCGCTCAGAGAAAGTGGCCACATGGGCATTGCGCTCGTCGGGGTGAAGGTCGGGGAGGGCGAGCGCCCATTCTTCGTGCCGAAATTCGTGCAGTTTCCACGTGTCGCGCTGTTCCACATAGCCGTGTTGATCATTGCGGTGCCAGAGGTGGGTGGTGCAATGGTTTTGTAACGCGGTGGTGACTTCCGTGGGCGCAAAAGTGCTGAGACAACCCTGAAT
>JABMMV010000152.1 GCA_013205145.1 bacterium | reverse complement strand
TATTACCGAGTTCATTAATTGCAATGTAGGTAACACGTGCTGATTGGGCAGCACGAATTTCAACAACCGGCGCAATGAGAGACGAAATATCGTCAGCAGACAAGAAATGCTCGACCACTGTTACTTCACTATTTTCCGCGGCATCAATAACAAGACGCGGCGCAGCGAGTACTCCGGAAACAGAAAGAGTTCTCGTAATAACAACAGGGCTTGCGTACGACTTCCCACGCTCAGTTTTAACGGTGATGATGTCGGAATGTGCCCCACTGCAATGAATGGCGTTAATTTCAGCAAAAGCGTCAACGGGAATAGGCATAGCTACGCCACACTCGCTGACCACAGCACCTTGCGTGACGATGCCAGCAACATCGGCTGGGGCATCAACTCGGTTCTCGACCGTACCAGCTACATAAGCGTTGAGGTCAAGTTCTTCAATACGGCTGTATCGCCATATTTCTTCTTCGGCTGTAGGCAATACCACGCCTGGGTACTGAGCAAGATCGCTCATTTTTTTCCTCCAAATCGCCACCAGCGGCGACGCTTTTTATCTTGTGAAAACTCTTCTATAAAACTGCGACCTGCGGCATTGACAATTTCCTCTGCTGCATCGAGTACTGCGGCTGCTGTACCGTCGTCGAGACCTGGCGGTTCAACAGGCGTTGGCGGCGCAATTGCGCTTCCGTGAACCCAGGCAACGTCGGCTAGGCGACGTTCGTAACACGCACAATTTTCTGGGCAACGCCACGGAGCTTCGGGAGCCATATCGAGTGTGCACTTTCGCACCGCATCACCATTGGCATAGGTGCGCGTTTCGTAGTGCTTGCATTCGGCTCGCATTGGCATCAGCCAACCGAACCTTCCATCTGCAATTCGATGAGTCGGCTCCATTCCACTGCATATTCCATTGGCAATGTACGAGTAACGGGTTCAATGAATCCGTTCACCACCATGCTCATGGCTTGTTCTTGTGAAAGACCACGGCTTTGTAGGTAAAACAGTTGCTCATCGGCAATTTTCGACACGGTGGCTTCATGACCAATTTGTGCGTCGCGCTCGCCTACTTCCATGTACGGCAGCGTGCGTGATTCACTTTCTTCGTCGAGAATGAGTGCGTCACATTGCACATGGCTCTTGCAGCCATAGGCACCTTCTTCAATACGCACCAAACCACGATACGTGGTGACGCCGCCATCTTTTGAGATGGACTTCGACACAATTTTTGAGGAAGTTTCTGGTGCAGCGTGCACCATTTTTGCTCCAGCATCTTGATGCTGGCCAGCACCGGCATATGCAACCGACAGCACTTCACCCGTTGCCTTCGGGCCAACTAAGTACACACTTGGGTACTTCATGGTGAGCTTCGAACCGATGTTTCCATCGATCCATTCCATGTGGCCTTCTGCTTCAACGCGAGCGCGCTTGGTAACCAAGTTGTACACGTTCGGAGACCAGTTTTGAATGGTGGTGTAGGTAACACGAGCACTTGGCTTCACCACAATTTCAACTACAGCAGAGTGCAGCGAATCGCTGGTGTAAACAGGCGCAGAGCAACCTTCGATGTAATGCACTTTTGAACCCTCATCGGCAATGATGAGTGTGCGCTCAAATTGACCAGCATTTTCCGAATTAATACGGAAGTATGCCTGCAATGGCATTTCGCATTCCACGCCTGGTGGAACATAAATGAAGGATCCACCCGACCATACAGATGTGTTCAAGGCAGAAAACTTGTTGTCACCAGGAGGAATGACTGTGCCGAAGTACTGCTTTACAAGGTCTGGGTACTCGCGCAATGCGGTGTCCATGTCGCAGAACAAAATGCCCTGGGCTTCAAGGTCTTCACGGTTGCGGTGAAACACCACTTCCGATTCGTACTGTGCTGTAACACCAGCAAGGTACTTACGCTCTGCTTCGGGAATGCCGAGCTTCTCGTAAGTGAGCTTCATTTGTTCTGGCAAGTCGTCCCACTCGTCAACCTGCTCTGTGGCGGGCTTCAGGTAGTAGTAGATGTCTTGGAAATCGATGTCTGGCATGTTGTCGGCAAACCACTTAGCCATTGGCTTGCGGTCGAACATTTTGAGCGAGCGAAGGCGCATTTCGCGCATCCATTCGGGTTCGCCCTTCCACCATGAAATTTGCTTAACAACGCCATCGTCTAAGCCTTTGGCAGGCTGAAAGGCGTATTCAACGTTATCGCTCCAACCCAATTGGTATTTGCTGAGATCGAGATCGAATGTACTCATGGGGGGCTCCTTGACTGCCGCGAACTATGCGGCTACATCTCTAATTAACACTACGGTCATAGTAACAATTAAGCACGACGTCCACACCACCCAAGTCGGCTTATTTTATGCCAGTGGCCTCATCAACCTGAACCGACCGGAAGATCGTTAGCCTGCCACGACCACTATGGAACGCTTCGGACTTGTTGGGCTCCCCAACGCAGGTAAATCATCTCTTTACAACGCCCTCACGGGAGGTGGCGCCTTGGCTGCTCCCTACGCCTTTGCCACAAAGGACCCCAACATTGGCGTGGCCCGCGTACCCGACACCCGCCTCGAACAGCTGGCCATCATGTCAAAGACCCAAAAGACCGTTCATGCCACTGTGCAGGTGGTCGACATTGGCGGCATTGTTGAAGGCGCCAGCAAGGGTGAAGGACTCGGCAACAAATTTCTCGCCAACATTCGCGAAGTTGAAGCAACTGTTTTTGTACTGCGAGCCTTTGAAGACGATGATGTGCCAGGGCCGTCAGACCCGCTCGAACATTTGCGCATTGTTGAACTTGAACTTGCACTTGCCGACCTCGAAACCGTGGAATCGCGTTTGCCGCGTTTACAAAAATCTTCAAAACTCGACAAGTCGGTGTTGGAAGAAGTTGATGCACTTGAAGTTGCACTCGCCTCATTGAGCGAAGGAATTCCTCTGTACCGCGCCGGGCTCAGTGCAGACATACGCTTGGCACTTGCACCTCACTTCTTGCTCACCAACCGTCGCGTACTAGCGGTGGTCAATGTTGGCGAAAACGAACTCGACAAAATTCCCGAGGCAGAAGCAATCGTTCGCGCCGAGCTCGCTCCCCCTGGTTCTGCAAGTGCCGCAGAAGTGGAAGTACTTGGTATGAGTGTTCAGCTGGAAGCAGAAGCAGCGCAACTCGACGAAGCAGACCGAGCAGAAATGTTGGGAGCTCTTGGTCTTGGCGAAGGAGCGCTTCCCCGCATGGTGCGCAGCGCCTACCACTTGCTCGGTTTGCGCACATTCATCACCACTGGTGAAAAAGAAACCCGCGCATGGACCTTTAATGCCGGCGGGAAAGCCCCTGAATGTGCAGGCAAAATTCACTCAGACCTTCAACGCGGGTTCATTCGCGCAGAAGTCATTGCGTGGGATGAGCTTTTAGAAATTGGCTCATGGAATAAAGCCAAAGACCTTGGCAAAGTTCGTTCTGAAGGAAAAGAATACGAAGTCATCGACGGTGACGTGATGGAAATCCGCTTCAACGTTTAGCGCTACTTACACACTCCTGGTGCGGCTACATATGCTTCGCCACCACGTTGATACTGACCGTAGTCAAGCAATGCACCGAAATTTGAGCCTTGAATTTTCAAGTTGTAGCAGGTGGCGAAGTTAGGAATTGTTGGCGTGAACTTCTGGGCAATATAAGCGCCTTTTGCTACATCAACACGCACAGTTACTTTTGCGCGAGCATATTTCTTCCACACAAAAGCATATATACGTGGGTGATATCCCGAACATGCCCAACCATCGCAACCACCAATGTACGGCTTACCTTCAGCCACGAAATTTTTTCCATTCGACAAGTTCCACAGCGCACCCACATCAACGGCAAACTGTTGCGCAATTTCCAGTGGAGTACCTTTCGGCAATTTCCCAATGCGGGGAATGCTCACCACATCCCACTCCAAAACACTCGATACTTCACGTGCACGAGTGGCATAAATATAGTCACATTGCATATTCCAAAACTTCTGCAGACGCTTGGTGCAATCGGCTCCCCAGGTAGGAAGCCAGAGTTTCTGTGTTGCATCGAGCGGCGACGTAGTACACGTTAAACCGCTCGCCTTCAGTGCACTTCCCAAGGTCGGGCATGGCGCTCCGGCAACAGGTTTTGCCAACGCAACACGCTCCATGCTCACAACACTGGTAACCGCAATCACTACACAGGTAAGCGACTTTGCGAATTTCACTTTTTATACGGTATCGGCAGGTTGAACAGGCATGCGACTAACCTCACAGAAAGTAATAGTCCTATGAAAAAAATTCCCTTGCACCTTTCGCCTTCCACCCGAGAAGCTGTTTCTCACGGCTGGCTCGTGCGCGACAACACGGTGTTAGCGAGCATTTCATGTGCGCAGTCGCGTAAAGCACGCCGCATTGGTCTTCGTGGCGCAGAACACATCAGCACACCACTTTTCCTTCAACCATGTAAATGGGTACACACCTTTGGCATGAAGGTTCCTCTCTCTGTGCTCTACATCAACCACGGCGGTGAAGTTGTCAAAATTCAGGAGCTCAAAAGAAACCGACTTCCACTTCCTGTTGTCAAGGCATGTTGTGTTTTGGAAGCCGACACCGATGCTCCACGACGATGGAATTTACAAGTAGGCGACATCGTTGAAATTCGATATGCGCAAGATCCGCGAGTCACATCATGAGCGGGCAACTCATCCTTGTTGCAACTCCCATTGGAAATTTGGGAGACATCTCTGAACGAATGAAATTAGCGCTCGAGCAAGCCGACATCATTGCCTGCGAAGATTCTCGCCACTCGGGCCGCCTTGTGAAACACATGGGCATCACTTCCCCCAAGTACATCGTGGTCAACGACCACACCGAACGCGATGCCTGTGACGGCATCATCGAAGCCATCATGGGCGGGAAAACGGTTGCGCTCATCACCGATGCTGGTACTCCTGGCATTAGCGACCCGGGAAGCCTCGTTGTGCAAGCAGTCATTGCAGCAGGCCTTTCTGTATCTGCAGTGCCCGGACCAGCCGCCCTCATTATGGCTCTCATCATTAGCGGCATCCCCACTACCCGATTCGTGTTTGAGGGTTTTCTCCCCCGTTCGGGCCGCGACCGTGCAGAACGTCTCGCCGACATAGCCAGCGAAATGCGAACTGTCATTTTCTACGAAGCACCGCATCGCATTTCTCGCACTCTCAACGACCTCGCAATTGCATGTCACCCAGATCGCAGCATTGCCGTTACGCGTGAACTCACCAAAATGCATGAAGAAGTGTGGCGCGGTTCGGTGAGTGCAGCAGCACAACATTTTGCAACCGTTGAAGCAATAGGCGAATTTGTTGTTGTTTTAGCAGCGGCAGAGGCACCACTGCCAGCAGACGAAGACCTCATTAAAGAAGCCCTCGCTCATGAATTCTCTGCGGGTGTATCTACACGCGACGCGGTCGATGCCGTTGTGAAAAAAACCAATGCACCAAAGCGAGTGGTCTATGCGCTTGCGCTCCTTCTCAACAACAAAGAAGTAACCAATGACAAATAAAAAAGGAATACTCTTTTTTGACCTCGATGGAACTGTTGCCGATTCTGGAACCGGAATCCTTGCTTCAATGAACCACGTTCTTGAAGCACGTCATTTGCAACCACTAACAAGCGCAGATCTCACTCATTTTGTCGGACCTCCCCTATCGGTTTCATTCCCCATAGTTTTTGCGCCCCGTGGCGTGCCCGCAGACGAAATGCACTTGTTTATTGCTGAATATCGCGAAAATTACAGTGCTACTCACCTTCCTCACACCCCGCCCAACCCTGGAATGGGCGATGCGCTCGTTGAACTCAAAAAAACATGGCGCCTCGCAATAGTGACTTCAAAGCCAGAACCACAAGCCCTCATTGCTATTCAAGCCACTGGCGTGCGCCACTACTTCGACATTGTTGTTGGGCCTCACGATGATTCTGAAATTCCTAAAGCACAACTTCTGGAGCGCGCACTTCGAGAAATGAAGGAATTACACGGCGAACTTCCTGCGCTCACTTCCTGTTGGATGATTGGCGACCGTCATCACGACATCGACGCTGGTGTAGAAGTGGGAACTCACACTGCTGGTGTGCTGTGGGGGTTTGGCTCACGAGAAGAACTCGGTTCTGCCGGGGCTACCGCAATTGTGGAGACACCGCAAGAACTTGTTGCAGTTCTCAATAACTAAACAGCACGTGGAGCAAGGGCCATTTGGCGACTCAAGGCAACAAGTGTTCCTGACTCATCCCAAATTTCACCATCTTCTTCAATGAGCCCGCCTTGCACCACTTTGGTACGAAACGAACAAGCGAGTCTTTTGCCAACTGGCACCGCGCGCACATGCACGGTGAGCTCCAACGTTGGCACCCAGCCTTTTTCATAAGGCAAGTTGAATAACGGTGGTGGCATGGCATCGACTGCAAGCAGCAATGCAAGTGTGTCAATTGGTCGCCCATCGGGAAATTCAATCCACCCGCGCATGCGTGCAGTGCCCGATGGCGTACCTGCAATGAAAGTGGAGTCGTCTGGATGCAATCGGTTGGTCACGTTTTGCAAAAGACCAATGACGAAGTCTCCCCCGTCACTATTGCGACTCGCGCATTCCTCAAAGGGTGGCATGTCGGGCGGCATTGCAGTTACCAACCGTGGTTCAACCGCAGCCATTTCACCCCATGCACCAAGAACGCGCATGATGTTGCGATCGCCACGGCGCATCGTTGCATTCATCGTGGTCACAAGCTTCCCGGTCTTCACTGTGTCGACTTCAATTTCCAACGGGCCAGCTGGTGCAGGCGCGAGATAATGAGCAGTCACCGTGAATGGGTCTCGGCGACCCGAATGTTGCTGCATCGCGCGGCCCATCATGGCAAGCAGATAGCCACCGTTGGCATTTCCCGAAATGTCCCAGCCGTCAAAAACTTCTGCCGAAAAGGTGGTGCAGCCATTTTTTTCCACAATTGGCGTCACAGCCGTTGCAGTATCGAAGCGGAAAGTCACGGTCAGCATCGTATTGCTCGTATCCTCATGTTGTGGCGCGATTCTCTCTGACAACCCCCATTTATTACGTGAATGCGCAGCCACACCTCGGCCACGCATACACCACCATCGTTGCCGACGCCCTTGCCCGCTGGCACAGGCTCTCAGGCGACGATGTGCACCTCCTCACCGGCACCGATGAACATGGCCTCAAAATTCAGCAGGCTGCCGATGCCAAGGGCGTGTCACCTTTGGAATTTGCCGACTCCATTGCACCTCTCTTTGCCCAGGCCTGGGACAAACTCAATATTCAATACGACGACTTCATTCGCACCACTGAAGATCGTCACAAGCGTGGCGTCGCCAAGCTTTTGCAGGCTTGCTACGACGCCGGCGACATTGAACTCGATACCTATTCAGGTTTGTATTGCGTTGCCTGCGAGGCGTACTTCACTGAAGAAGAAATTGATAATGGCAACTGCCCCATCCACAAGCGTCCAGTAGAACACGTAGAAGAAGAAAACTATTTCTTCCGTCTGTCACGCTTCGAAGACCGCCTCTTGAACTGGTACGCAGATCACCCCAATTCCATTTCGCCACATTTCAGAATGAATGAAGTCACGAGCTTCATCAAGCAAGGCCTACGCGATTTTTCTGTCAGCCGCAACAGTTTGAAATGGGGCATCCCCCTTCCATGGGACAACAGCCACGTTGCTTATGTGTGGTTCGATGCACTGGCGAACTACATCACTGCTGTTGGTTACGGAACTGACGATGCAGCATTTGAAAAGAACTGGCCCGTATCGGCACACCTCATTGGCAAAGACATCATTCGCTTCCACTGTGTGTATTGGCCAGCAATGCTCATGTCGGCAGGCATTGAGCCACCAGAACACTGGGCCGTTGGTGGCTGGCTACTCGTGGGTGGCGAAAAAATGAGCAAGACCGCCGGCAACGTGGTGAACC
>JABMMV010000151.1 GCA_013205145.1 bacterium | reverse complement strand
CGACAACTGCAACGCCGCGCTCATCTTCAAGTACATACATGTTGACGTGACCAAGACCAGGAAGGTCGATGGGAAGTTGCGTGCGAAAAATGCCCGGAACAATTTCTACGATGTCGGTACTGGCCGGCATTTGTTCTTGCCGCATCGGGCGTGGGGCCGCAGCGGAAGAAGATGCAGGGGTAGAGGTCACTTTTCTATTCTACTTGCGCGTGCAGTATTACTTGAAGGCGTGCGCGCGATAGTAAGCAAGTTCACGCACACTTTCGCGAATATCGTCGAGTGCGCGGTGGTTTCCTTCTTTACTGGGCCGACCCGCAGTGAGTTCGGGGTACCAGCGCTTGGTGAGTTCTTTCACACTCGACACGTCGATGCTGCGGTAGTGCAAGTAGTTCTCGATGTCGGGAAGATACGCCGCAAGAAAACGGCGGTCGGTGCCGATGCTATTTCCACATAGTGGAACAGTTTTCGGGGCACCCACATGACTCTTAATGAAGTCGAGGGTGATGCAGCCAGCTTCTTCAAGGCTGAGAGTTGATGAGCGAATTTCATTGAGCAAACCCGACTTCGTGTGCATGTTCACAACGAAAGGGTCCATAGCGAGAAGAAGATGCTCGGGTTGGTGAACCACAAGGTCGGGGCCCTCGGCGATGATGTTTAATTCATCGTCAGTAATGAGGGTGGCAATTTCCACAATCACTTCTTTTGCAGGGTCGAGCCCTGTCATTTCCAGATCCATCCACACCATCACGTCATGCAATCTAGAGTCAAGGTGTGCTGAACGTCGCCATCCAACAACTCGACCCCGAACTTCCCCTTCCCGCACTCGCCCACACAGGCGATGCCGGAACCGACCTCCATGCCCGTATCTCCATTGAGGTGCCCCCAGGAGGCGGCAGGGTGCTGGTGCCCACTGGTATTGCCATTGCATTACCTGAGGGGTACGCAGGCTTTGTACTGCCACGCAGTGGCCTGGCACTGAAGCACGGTATTTCCGTGGTGAATGCGCCGGGGCTCATTGATGCGGGCTATCGCGGTGAACTGCAGGTCATCATTTTGAATACCGACCCAACAAATGCGTATGGCATTGAGCGAGGCGACCGTATTGCGCAACTCGTTGTGCAACGCATTGAAGAAGTGCAGTGGACCGTTGTGGAGAGCCTTGAGGGTTTCGACCGTGGTGGTGGCTTTGGCCACTCGGGGCGTTAACGCAAAAACTCTTACAAAACTTCGCGTGCATTTGCGGCGATGGGTAAATACCAACCGCGTGTCATCCAACGCTCTGCCAGTTGTTTGCCTTTGTCATCACCCATATCGAAGCCACCCACTGTTGATGCAGGCGCAACCATGGCCCACAAACACTGCAGTTGAAACTCAGACCAGAATGTGTCAAACGAATAGTTTGTAACGCCTAGTGCAACAAGTTCGTTGTGATACAGCTCTAAGAGACGCATGCCCTCTTTGTCCCACACTTCAGGGTCCATGGAAGAACTCAGAAGATACTGCACATCTTGCGCCGGTGTGCCTTTTACCAACATTTGGAAGTCGATGAACATAATGTCGCTTGCATCGGCGTTGAAGAAAACATTTTCTAAGCGCACATCGCCATGACACAACGTGCGTGCTGCAGCACTTGAACGAGCCATTATTTCTTCAAATTTGTCGGCTACATCGCGGCCAAGTGCAACTGCTTCTTCACCGAGACGTGGAATCCAGTCGGCTTCGATAACGGGCATCGCACCGCGCATAATGCCTGGTACAACAGCTAATTGAATAGGGCTGTCGTTGGTGGGCAGCCAATCAAAGGTGTCGAGATCGGGGTGTTCCCACCAAGCGGCGTGCCACTTGGCAATTTCTTTGAGCGTGCGCTCGAGTTGAGGAACTGTCGCACCATTCAATTGATCGCCAACAGTGAGGTGAGCAACTTCATCGATGATGAGTACAAATTCGCCAGCTGCGATATCCATATCGGCATACAGACAACGCACAGAAGGAACAGGCGTACGCGCTGCAAGCTCGTTGAAGTAATACGTTTCACGAACATAAATGCCAAGTGCAAGAGCAACGTTTTTATTTTCTGGCGCGGCGGTAGGAATTTTCAACACCATGCGCGTTGGCGCTGTGGTTGTTGTTTCTGTGTAGTCAACTACAAGTCGTGCAAGCACACCGAAAACGCCAGTGCCGCCGCCAAGTGATTCATGACGCAACGATGCAACTTCAACATCGGTTGGAATAACGCCGCTCGACTGCAGTGCTTTTGTCAGCCAAGTGGCTGTGACTTCGTTAGGCGTTGCTGGTCGAGTGAGTGGCTTCGGTGGTAACTGCGCGTTCATTTTTTCCCCCTGGAGTTTCCTTACGAAGGTACAACCACAGCACAGGAATTAAGTAACCGAAATATGCAATAACACGCAGACGCTCGGGGGCAGGAGACCATCCGAAAAGAGCCTTCAAGAAGTCGTGCACCCAACCAGAACTGAAAGGTCCTGAAGCAATGGTCCAGGGCGATGAAATGAGCCAGCCCGATTCCCATTCAATGAGCTCACGGAATTCGTGAACGGCTTTTCCCGCAAGCCCCGCTGCAAACAAAATGAGGAGGATTCCGGTGATATTGAAAAAGGTCTTCAAGTTGAGCCTGTTGCCCCCGGCATAGACGAGGTATCCGAGCACTGCAGCGACGACAAGACCAAGAAGGCCACCAAGTACTACTTCGCCTCCCGAACTCGAGGTGGTTTCTGCGCTGAGAAGGAAAAGGACAGTTTCTAGGCCCTCGCGCAGAACGGCAATGAAGGCAATAATCACAAGTGCACGGGTAGTGGTTGCGGCATCAACCTTGGCGCGCAATTCACCGCCGAGCGTTCGGGCGTTCTTGCGCATCCAGAACACCATCCAAGTGAGCACCGAGGCGGCCAGGGTGGCTAAAACACCCTCTACGGCCTGTTCTACGTGACCATTCAATCCACCAGCAATGAGATGAAAGCCAAGGCCTAGGGCGATGCATAAGAGCACCGCGACACCGGAACCGAGCCAGACGGCACTTTGTTCGTGGCCACGGTTACTTTTCACCAGATAGGCAATGAGAATGGCGAGAACGAGAGAAATCTCGAGGCCTTCGCGCAGGGTAATAAGGAAACTTGAACTCATGGCGCCAATATAGCGAGTGTTAGGCATCACTTACAACCTCTGCAAGCATTGCCTACTACCGGTATTACTGGGTAGCGCCCGGTGGCACGCGGCGCTGTAGCACCCCGGCCTCAGTGAGGGCATCCACTTCTGCTGCCGAGAGACCCAAGAGGTCGCCAAGTACAAGAGCGTTATCTTCACCGCGATATTTCGGGCTGCCAGCAGTGGTGACGGTTGCATCGGAGAACTTCCACGGTGCATTGGGAATGCGCACCTTGCCTCCGCCGCGGTTACTTACTTCCACCGTAATTTCTCGAGCAACAGCCCAATCGGTGTCGGCAAATTCACGCGTGGTGCGAATTTTTCCACTCGCCAATTTGTGTTTGGCGAGGGCTTCTTCAATTGCCGTTGCATCGGGAATGGTGAGTGCCCAGGCCCGCAAAATGCTTTGCAGCTCTTCAAGGTTCGACAAGCGCGATGGAACATCAGCAAATTTTGGATTGGTTAATAAATCAGTGCGTCCAATTGCTGTGAAAAATAAATCGAATGTTCCACGTTCTCCTGGGTGACCACTTACTACTACTTTGTCGCCATTTGCTGCAGTGAGCACGGGGTAGTTGCCAGGTTCAAAAGAGCGAATCCATTCAGGCGGTGTTGGCTCATCCCACAGTGCATCATGTGCGTGTTCATTCACGTACAACATGGTTTGCGCCATGGCAATATCAATTGATTGTCCACGACCAGTTGAGTGGCGTTGAATGACTGCAGCAAGTACAGCCGCACACGTTTCCATCGCGGTGTACACATCGGCGTGTGAAAATGGGTCGTTAGCAAATTCACCACCACGTGCCGTTCCTTGATGATTCGTAAGACCCGACTCGGCACCAACAACAGGCGCATATGCGCGACGATGCACCCATGGGCCTGTTTGTCCGTAACCGGTAATAGACGCGTAAATCAGTTTCGGGTTGAGTGCAGAAAGTGAGGCGTAGTCGAGCCCAAGTTTTTTCATAACACCCGGGCGGAAATTTTCAATGAGAATGTCGGCGTGCATCACCAGTTGCTTCACAATGGCAACAGCTTCAGGCTTTGACATGTCGAGGGAAATATTTTTCTTGCCCGCGTTCTGCTGAATGAAATAGGTCGACAAAGAATTCACTCGCGGGTTTGTGAAACGCGTAAGGTCGCCATCTGGTGGTTCAATTTTGATGATTTCGGCACCGAGGTCGCACAACATGCGCGTGGCATGAGGCCCTGTAAGTACACGGCTGAAATCGAGAATGCGCAAACCCTGTAAGGGGCGTTGCGGTTGCTGAGGTGCTGAAGAAGTGTCCACTGAAATGACAACCGTAATAGCCCACTACGGTCTAAGGAATGGTCAAGAGCACATTGCCCCAATATTCAGAACTCCCCCTGCGCGGAGGGCTGCCCAGTTCATGGGACGTCTGGACCGCACCGGGTGCGCGGTATTTCGGTTGCCTGAACCTGTTGACACCAGAAAGAGTTGCCGCGGCTGCACAACTCGTACAACGTGGCGCTGTTTTTGCGATGAATTGGAACATGCGTGAGCCCAACCCACCTCTCTTTGGCCGGCAAGGCTTTGAACACGAAGTAACGGGCGACGATCGCGCCACGAGCCATGACGATATTTTGCATGGGTGGAATACGCAGTCATCGAGCCAGTGGGACGGCTTTCGACATATTCGTAACTTTGCAGCGCAAGCCGACGAAGAAGGAACAGGCCACTACGGCGGAGTTCCCGATGAAGAGCACGGCATGCACCACTGGGCACAACGTGGCATTGCTGGCCGTGCGGTATTGGCCGATGTAGGCAGGTGGCGTATCAAAATAGGAAAGCCTCTGCAATACGACATTGCCGACCCTATTGAACCCAGCGAACTCTTGGAGTGTTTAAAAGATCAAGGCACCGAATTGCGCGAGGGCGATATTTTACTCATGCGCACCGGTTGGATGCAGTGGTATATGCAGCAAAG
The DNA here is from genome assembly GCA_013205145.1 of bacterium. Lineage (GTDB taxonomy): Bacteria > Actinomycetota > Acidimicrobiia > Acidimicrobiales > Ilumatobacteraceae > F1-20-MAGs119. The sequence continues at coordinate 16,271 of JABMMV010000151.1, read as the reverse complement.
TGAAGAAGTGCGTGCGCGTCTTGCGCAACCGCGCGACCTCGCAACGCCAGGTTTACGTTCAGGTGAAGCAACTGCTGAAGCATTGTGGAACATGCACATTGCCGCACTTGGTGCCGACAACCCTGCTGTTGAAGCATGGCCGCCCGGAGCGAATAGCACTCCAGAACATCAAGCAGAAGTGCGCGCCGACAAACGACGCATGCACGAAATTTTTACACACACACTTATATTGCCGATGCTTGGTCTACCACTTGGAGAAATGTTCGACCTCGATGCATTGGCCGACGACTGCGCCCGCGATGGCCGTTATGAAGGTTTCTTTACTTCTGCACCACTGAACTTGCCCAGCGGTGTTGCCTCACCACCAAATGCATTAGTCATTAAGTAAGTCGCACGCCGAGGTGGCGCAGAGCCATTGCTGAATAGAGCGATACACCTATTGCCATGGCATCTTCGTCAAACATCACTCTGTTCGAGTGGTTAGGTGCAGCGGTTGCCGTGTTTTTGTCGGGTGGTGTTCCACCGAGAAACATCATTGAACCAGGAAGTTTTTCGAGCACGTAACTGAAATCTTCTGCACCCATTACTGGGTGAGGCATTTGTAAAACTTTTTGATCGCCTAAGACAGCAGTAGCAACATCGCTAGCAAAACTCGCAAATTGGTGATCGTTCACGGTGACGGGGTATCCGAGTTCAATTTCAACATCTGCTTTCATACCATGTGCCGAGGCGATGCCGTTTGCTAGTTCGTCAATGTAGGTATGCACATTTTTGCGGGTCTTGGCGCTGACGGCACGAAGCGTTCCTTGGATCAATGCAGTTTCCGGAATGACGTTGTAGGCCGTACCAGCTTGAATTTTTGCAATGGTGACGACAGCAGGATCAAATACATCAATTCGTCGCGTGACCATTGTTTGCAGCGCTTGAACAATTTCGCAAGCAACGGGCACAGGGTCGAGTGTGCGATGTGGAGCCGAAGCATGACCGCCAGAACCGGTGATGGTGATAGTGAGTTTGTCGCTCGACGCCATAATTGATCCGCCACGAATACCCACCATGCCAACAGGAAGTTCTGTACCAATGTGCAATGCAAACGCACCAGTAATTGGCGAATCACTTCCATCTTTGTGCTTCGGCACGTCTAAAAGTCCCTCGTCGAGCATGAACTGCGCACCGGCGTAACCTTCCTCGCCAGGTTGAAACATGAAGAGCACTCGCCCAGCGATGTCGCTCTTGCGCTGCGACAAAACACGAGCGGCCTGCACCATCATTGCGGTATGTGTGTCGTGCCCACATGCGTGCATGATGTTTTCATTGACCGACGAGAAATCGAGCCCCGTATCTTCAGGCATCGGCAATGCATCCATGTCGCCACGTAGCAAAACTGTTGGCCCTGGTTTGTCGCCAGTGAGTAGAGCAGCAATACCACTTGTTGTTTTGTGCAAGGTGATGTCGAGGGGAAGCCCGTCGAGCGCGGTGAGTACTTGCTCACGCGTGACGGGAAGATTGTTCCCAATTTCAGGATGACGATGCAATGAACGGCGCAAGGTAACAGCATCTTGTTGAAAGCTCAACGCCTGGGCGTGCAGTTCCGTACTCTGGCCGTGTTCCTCGGCGAGATCGGCAGCGGGACGACCTGTAAAAAACGTGCTTGACATATACGTATGGTGGCACACTGAAGGTGTGAGTCATGCAGGTGAGGAACTGGTCGACATTGTTGACCAAAATGACAATGTTTTGTACCAGTGCGCCCGCAAAGAAATGCGCGCCAAAGTGCTGTGCCACCGTGCGGTCTTCATCGCAGTCGTCAATTCAGCTGGCGAGTTGCTCATTCATCAGCGCAGTGCAATGAAAGACCTTTGGCCAAGTTATTGGGACATTGCAGTGGGAGGCGTGGTGGCAGCGGGCGAAAGCTACGACACGGCTGCACTGCGCGAACTCGATGAAGAAGTGGGCATTGCGGGTGTGCCGCTGATGCCTCTCGGTATGGGCGCTTATACCGACGACATGGTGAGCGTTCTGGGGAAGTGCTTCATGGCGACATACGACGGGCCGCTGGTTCTGCGCGATGGCGAGGTAGTTGCCACCGAGTGGGTGTCGCAAAACCATTTGCGACAGCGCTTGCTCGAACGGAATTTCCTGCCCGATAGCAAGGAATTGCTCTTGCCCTCTTTACGAAAAATGTGGAATGAAGCGACCTCGTGAGGTTCTCGCTACCCTCTGTATGAGAATCACGCTGAAAGTAGGCCCTCATGCTGGAAATCGAGTTCACCATCGAGCCTTTCATTGAAGGTGCCCCCGGCAAGCACGTCACCGCTGCAGTTGCTGCAGTTGAAAAATATGGTGTGGTTGTCGACTTCGGGCCATTTGGCTCCACATTCATGGCAGCACAAAGTGATGTTGCCACCATTGTGGGCTCACTGCTCGAAGCGGCTTATGGCAACGGCGCAACACATGTGAGTGTTCATGTAGGGCCACAAGAATAATGTCTACGCCCGATCACCCATTAGTGAATGCAATACAGCCACTTCTCGACGCAATCGGCGCGAGCCTTGTTGCGCCAACTGGCATTACGGCGAGTGACATTCCCATTGAGTGGGAAGGACATGTTATTGCCGGCGTGCGACTTCCTCCGCTGCATGGCGCTCTCGACCGTATTATTGAGGCTGTAGAAAAAGAACTTGGCGGAAAGTTAAAAGATCTCTCGCGTAACGACAAGCAGCGCGCAATTCGCCTACTCGACGACCAAGGTGCATTCATTTTGCGCCGTGCAGTAGAAGACGTCGCCGACGTCATGGGCGTTTCGCGAATTACGGTTTACAACTACTTAAACGCAATGCATCGTTAGAGCTTGCGCAATTGAACATCGGTGATGCGATGGTCGCTGCCTTTATTCATCACAAGTGACGCACGTGTTTTCGTGGGGTCAATGTTTTCACGCAAGTTGCGCCCGTTGATTTCCGACCAAATTCCCATTGCTATTTCAGTAGCCTCTGAATCGGAAAGATCTGCAAAATGTTTGAAGAAACTATTGGGGTCTTTAAAAATAGTTTGGCGCAGCGCATGAAAACGATCGACGTACCAATTGCGAATATCATCTTCATCTGCATCAATATAAATAGAGAAGTCAAAATAGTCAGAAACGAATTCATTTGCCTCATTGCCCACTTGTAAAACATTCAGGCCTTCAAGAATGAGAATGTCGGGCTGGCAGACTTCAACTTCTTCACCATCAACAATGTCGTACACGACATGGCTATAAACAGGTGCAGAAACAACTGGGTGCCCTGCTTTTAGTTCGCGGAGAAATTGCAATAGGTGTTTTGTGTCGTAACTCTCGGGGAAACCCTTGCGGTTCATAAGACCACGGTCGGCGAGTTCATCGTTAGGGAAAAGAAAACCATCGGTGGTAATGAGGTCGACCTTTGGGTGTTCTGGCCAACGAGCCAAAAGAGCCTGCAAAATACGGGCAAAAGTGCTCTTTCCTACCGCCACGCTGCCGGCCACGCCAATGACGTAGGGAACTTTCGGAGACATGGTTCCCAGAAACGTTGCCGACACTTTGTGCAAGTTTTGCGTTGCGCTGACATACAAGTTCAACAAACGAGTGAGCGGAAGATAGATAGCAGCAACTTCATCGAGGTTGATGCTCTCATTAATACCACGCAGCGCTTCAAGATCTTTTTCACGAATGGTGAGCGGGGTGGAAGCACGTAGGTCTGCCCACTCGTCGCGAGTAAAGGGAATATAACGGTCGCTATCGAGCATTTTCTAAAGGCGCTTCCATGGAGCACTAGGTGATACCGCACCCTTGGCGGTGAGAACTTCAACACCGGTTTCCGTTACAAGGAGTGTGTGCTCAAACTGTGCAGTGCGCTTTCCGTCGGCAGTAACTGCGGTCCAATCGTCGTCCCACATTTTGTGCTGCCAAGTGCCCAAGCTGATCATTGGTTCAATAGTAAATGTCATTCCTGGCCGCATGATCATGTTGTTGCGCGAGTCGTAGTAGTGCAGTACTTGAATGTCGGAATGGAAGAGCTCGCCAATTCCATGACCGATAAATGCGCGAACTACACCCATTCTGTGCAGTTTGGCGTGTGTTTCAATGGCTTTGCCAACGTCGCTGATGGGGCGGCCAGGCACAACAGCTTCAATGCCTTTCCACATGCACTCTTCGGCAACAAGTGTGAGAAGTTTGCTCTCTTCATCAACTTCACCAACAAAGAAAGTTGCGTTCGTGTCGCCATGCACGCCGTTTACGTAACACGTGACGTCGAGGTTGATGATGTCACCATCGTTCAGCACCGTTGAATCGGGAATGCCGTGGCAGATGACTTCATTCAAACTCGTGCACACACTCTTGGGGTAATGGTGGTAGTTCAAGGGGCTCGGGTACGCGCCACGCTTTACGGTTTCGTCGTGCACAAATACATCGATGTCATTTGTGGTCATGCCCGGCTTTACAAACTCGCCAGCCAATTTCAAAATTTCTGCAGCCATGTCGCAGGCGTAACGCATGCGCTCAATAATTTCTGGTGACTTCACGCGAGCTTCCTCGGTACGAGGCACTTCACCAGTGTCGGCATATGGAGGCTTTCCAATACCAGCTGGAACCGTTCTCATTGGGCTCACCACTCCGGGAAGCACTTTCCCCTCAAGGGGTTTATGGCAGCGCTTGTACTTGCGCCCACTGCCGCACCAGCACGGATCGCTTGCAACCGGAAGCATGGCGGGGGGAGTCTGACTGCTCATTACATCTCAAGGCTATTGGGAATAAATGGGTGTATTGCATTTTTTCTATTGCCGTGGTGCGTCTATTTGATCGAAGATGGCTGCTTCCCTAAACCGCAGGTCTCAAATTCACTTCAGCTGTGAAAGGAAACCCTCAAGAGCGATATTTGTCTCGAGAGGCGCCTCTTGCTGAACCCAATGACCAACATTTGGAATAATCACTGAGCCGCGGAAATCCGCGCCGCCGCTCAGTGGGTTCTCGTACAAGTCCATGCCTGGCACAAAGGAACGTACAGGATCTTTTTCACCACCAATGAAAAATGACGGTTGTGTGATTAGTGACCCAACATGTTCGGCCATGTTTGCTGCGTCAATACGTTGTGCTCTGTATCTATTGAGTGGTCCTCGGAAGCCAGTTGCAGTAAATGCATCGACGAAGACCTGTAGGTCGTCCTCCGTGAGCCAACTAGGGAAAACGTCTGGGTCTACCAAGCCATCTAAAAATTTTGCATCAACTGGTTTATTTTCCAAGAATTTGTTTAGTGGTGCGTCACCCGAGATTGAAAAGTATGTCTTTCGCAAACTCATAGCAATATCAGCTTCAAATTCTGCCTCGGCAACACCTTCGGCTTGAAAATATGACTGGTAGAAGAATTTATCCTTATAAATCATTTCTGCAATGTCAATAAACGCAGTTTCCGAAATTCCGTTAAAAGGAACACTGAGACCAGCAACGGCACGAATATGTTCGGGGTGAAGAATGGATGTGTTCCACACAATGGGGGCGCCCCAGTCATGACCAAACAAAATTGCATGACCGTGAGAATTTTTTTGTCGTGACGGTGAATCATCGAGTGCATCAATTACTGCCACTACGTCAGACGCCAAGTTTCGCAAAGTGTATGCAGCGATGTCGTGAGGTTGTGAACTACCGCCATAGCCACGCACATCAATTGCTGCAACTTTGTATCCGCGTTCAGAAAAGTAGGAGAGTTGATGGCGCCAGGAGTACCAGAGTTCCGGCCAACCATGAACGCACACGATGAGGGGTCCTGATCCTTCAACGGCTACGCGAATAGTGACGTCTTTGTTCCGAACATTAATGAAGGAATGCATACGTGGGGACAGTACTACAGGATTCGTTTGTCCGAATCGAAGTAATTACCTCTGCATTAGGACTAGTTAAACAAAGTTCAGTCGTCTGGTTTGCTGCCACGCAACTTGTCGTAATCGACTTCAATACTCCCGCGCCAGCACGGGTCGTTTGCAACTGGAAGTACGGCGGGGGGAGTCTGACTGCTCGTAACGCCCCGAGGCTATTGGGAATAAATGGGGGTATTGCATTTTTTCTATTGCCGTGGTCAGATACCAACTTCACACATAGGGGGTGTGGCTAAACAAGACACATTCAGGGGAAGGACAGCCGTGGACGAACGGTTTGTTATTGATTCTCCTGGTGGGTCTCGAGAAGCATTGGCTGAGCGCCGCTCTGCACTCTCTCGTGATCTGCTGGGAACTCATGGTGAAGGCGTACGAACGCCACGGTCATTTTTGCGGCGGAAGCCTGCCTCGAACGCACAACAACGAACTCATAAACAACCAGTAGCACACAAAAAGCAACGCCTACCAGAACTTGCTATTGGAGTTGTCTTAGTCGTTGGTGGTGCGTTGGGTGCTGCATGGCTACATGGAAATGGCAATCAACAGGTAACCGTTGTTGCGTCTGCTCGAGCGCTAGAGGTGGGGCATGTTATTGCAGCACCAGATCTGGTGGCAAAAAATGTCTCTGCTGACGTTGCTCAGTATTTTATAACCGCTGTGGAAGCTAAAAATTTATTAGGGCGCACACTGGGTGCATCTGTTGATGCAAGTGAACCTCTCAATGAAAAGTTTCTGTTACCACCGCGCCCATTGTTGGACGATGAAATCCTTGTTCCTCTCAAACTTAATAGCGGAGATTTTCCCCCTGACTTATACCCGGGAAACATTGTTCGCATCGCTCTCACCCCCGACCCTGGAATATCAACGAAAGTGGAAACAGAGGCCTACAAGAACACAGTAGAAGTTTGGTCATTACATCCGCCAACAGATCTTGAAACGAATTACGTAGTAACACTGCGAGCGAAACAAGATTTACTCATTCCTGCTGCTGAAGCAGGAAAGGTAAAACTGGTAGTGGTCAGTAAATGAGCCTTTTACGACAGCCGAACATTGATTTATTGCCCACGCGATCAGATGCGCATGCGGAATTGGTACGGCAACTTACAAAAAAAGTACGTGATGCACTTGCCCAACACCGCGTTGCTTTAAGAAATTCAAATCGAGGTGAACCAGATATTGCTGATGAAATATCCCTCGCTAGGCGAGTTGTTGCTGCAGAACGAGAAAAGGAAGTTTTTGAGGGAGCAATTGGCCTTGAGCTTTCTTTCGAGGAGTTCGACTTTGCCGGAGAAAGTGTGATTGCAGGCGTTCTAGGTCTTGGTCGCCTGCAGCCACTTCTCGAAGATCCAGATATTTCCGATATACATATTCGCGGCGCATTTCCAGTATGGGTCAAACGTCGTGATGGTTCACGCATCTGCGTTGAACCAATTGTTGATAGTGATGAGGAGCTTATTGAGCTCATTCGTCGTGCCGCTACACGATTTGTGCGTAACGAACAACGTTTCGATGCCGCGAACCCGGAGCTCAATTTGCAACTTCCGGACGGGTCTCGCCTATTCGCGACGATGGCGGTTTCTCAACACCCCAGCTTGATTATTAGACGCCACCGCTTTGAGATCTCCTCATTAGTTGAACTGGAAGACCGGGGTTTGTTTAACAGTCAGGTGAGAAGTTTTCTATCTGCAGCAGTTCGTGCGCGTCGTAATATCGTTATTGCTGGTGGAACAGGTTCGGGTAAAACAACTCTCTTGCGGGCACTGCTTAATGAAGTTCCTCGTGAAGAGCGAATTGTCACAATTGAAGATGCATATGAACTAGGAATCGAAAGATTCGCAGACCTACATCCAGATCATGATGCTCTGCAGTCGCGGGCTGCGAATATTGAAGGCCGAGGTGAAATCACGATGGCTGATCTGACGCGAATGGCATTGCGAATGGATCCCGACAGAGTCATTGTGGGTGAGGTAAGAGGCGCTGAAGCATTTCCCATGTTGATGGCTATGAGTCAAGGAAATAACGGCTCAATGTGCACAATGCATGCCGACGGCACGAAATCCGTATTTCCCAAGCTTGCTGCGTACGTCTCAATGGCTTCTACGGGGCTACCTGTTGACACTGTGAATTTGTTAATGGGAAGCGCCGTGCACTTCGTTGTCTTTATTTCTCTTGATAAAGGAGTACGTCGCGTTCGCTCGGTGAGAGAAGTGATTGATTCAGATGGATTACAAATTATTTCTAATGAAATATTTCGACCTGCGAAACTTGGGGGATGTGAAACCGCATACCCACTAAGAGAATCAACCCGCACATTGCTTGAAGAGTTTGGCTACAGCGATGTCTGAAATTGCTGCTGCACTATGTGGAGCCTTGGTTGGTTTAGGGGTAGTCACTATTAGATCAAGCAGATCTGAGCGGTTACGACCGTCAAAAAAGAATCTGAGACCAGAGCAGTTGAAGATTATTCGTCCGCTTGCCTTAGGTTTAGCTGCGGGAACAATTATGTATTTGGCTACAAACTGGGCCCTTGCATCGGTGGGTTTTGCGGCTATGTCGTCTGTCGGAATTCTCGTTTCGGGCGGAACAAAAGTTTCGCGCAATGATGAAATCATTGCAGAAGCCGTAGCGCTTTGGGCTGAACAATTAAGAGATACTTTGGCAGCCGCCCATGGCCTGCAACAGACAATTATGGCTACCGCCCCGCATGCGCCGGAGGTACTTAAAAAAGCAGTAGAACATTTAGCAGCTGACTTACCGTATGGGTCGGTTAGTAGCAGTTTGTATCAATTTGCCGATGAGGTGAATCACCCGAGCGCCGATTTCGTTGTTGCTGCACTCGTTGCTGCAACGGAACACGAAGCTCGTGATGTTGGAATGCTGTTGGGTCACCTTGCTCTGTGCTCTCGAGAAGAGGCAAAAATGCATCAGCGCGTATGGGTGAGTAGGGCCCGTACACGAACAGCAGTGCGTATCATTATGACGACAGTCGTTGGGTTTGTCAGCGCATTGTTTGTTCTTAATCGACAATATCTTGCGCCGTATGGAACAACTTCCGGACAACTTATACTCTGTGCAATTCTCTCTACTTTCGTGATTGCCATGGTGCTATTACAACATGGTGCACGAATTCCATTACCTGACCGCTTTATTGCAAGCAAGAATTCTGAACACCCAGTGCACGGTGGGGTGAAATCGTGATCTTTCTTATTGGATTGAGTGTTGGTCTCGGGGTACTTTTCATTCTTAGAGCCACGCTATTCAGATCACAAAATCAGTCGCCAATTTTTTCTTTTAAAATAAATCACTCACGTCTTACGCATAAGAAAAAACCAAGTGACTTAGCAATTACGAGAACCACGGAGGAGCAGTTTGCGCAACGAGCACTTCGGTCAGGTCTCGTTGGTGGAGTCCTCTCTGTAGTTGCCGTCGCTTCCTTATCTGTGGCAGGGGTCCGCATCCCAAGTTTTAGCGCAATCTTGATTCTTCTCTGTGGCCCAGTTCTCGGTGTCATGAATGCTCAGAAAAAACTTACAAAAGCTGCTGCTGAAGCTCGTCGGAGTTTTTCCTATGCGTTATCTAGCTATCTCGATCTGGTGAATGTTCTTTTAGCGGGTGGAGCGGGTAGTGAAACTGCACTCATTGCAGCTGCACAAACAGGCGACAACTGGGCATTTGAGATGATTCGTAGTGCATTAGAACGTGCACGGGCCGAACGCATTACGCAATGGACGGCTCTAGGCGAGCTTGCATCGTTAATCAACGTGAGTGATCTGATGAGAGTTGCAGGAAGTATGCAGCTCGCTGGTGAGCAAGGTTCCCGGGTCCGAGCTTCGCTAGCTGCTCAAGCCGATGCAGTTCGCAGTCGGCAAATGAATGAGATAGAAGCTGCAGCACAAAGCGCAACCGAGCGTATGGGTGTGCCCACGGTGCTTCTGTTTATGGGGTTCATAGCCCTACTTGGCTATCCAGCCCTCGAACTTGTTATGGGAAGTATGTAAACAACTAAATAAAGGAGAAAATGATGAAGGAATATTTTAACTACTACTGGATTCGCTTTACGGCTTCACGAGAGGCAGATACAGAGGCGGGCGAAGTAAGTGCCACGACAGTAGTGATGGCTGCGGCTCTCATTGCGTTGGCAATTGCTGTAGGTGCAACTATCACATCACGCGTTAAAGACAAAGCCAACACTCTTAACCTCGGTTAGAAACTCAATGGCACGTCTCAGAAGATATCGCCGATTCGATAGTGCCTCTCAACTCTCTGGTGAAACAGATGAGTTGGGAGAAACCGTTGTACAAACTGTATTAGTTGTTCCCGTTGTGCTGACATTCATGTGGCTGGCACTTCAGGCGACGGTTTTTATGCACGATGCACACATGGCAAGTGCTGCAGCTAGCGAAGGTGCGGCTGTGGCATCACGATACGGATCTACTGAGGTTGCTGGCAGAAATGCAGCGGTGCGCCTGATTGCGGAACTAGGCGCTACCGCTGCATCTTCTCCAACAGTTGTTCGACAAGGAAGTGACGTAATTGCAACTGTGTCAATACGAGTTCCGCGTATCGCTCCGTTCTTTCCATCGGTGGTCACTCGCACTGCGCGAGAAGTAAAAGAAAAATACATGACCGAAGAGGAACGTAACAGATGAAAATTTGTCGCCGGGAATGTGGGAGTGCATCAGTGGAATTGGTTTTACTCACTCCAGTCCTCATGTTTCTTGTGCTACTTGTTGTTTTGGCGGGGAGGTCTGGTGAAGTGCTTTTACAGGTGAAGCATGCGGCAGATCAGGGAGCTAGAGCGGCATCAATATCTGCGATCAGTAAACAAACTGTTGAAGGTAGAGGTGCAGCATTGAAAGACCTCACTGCAACCGGAGTGTCATGCAACAATCCGCGAGTCAGTGTTGAACCACAACAAATAGGCACAACACGCGCTGTAAAAGTGGTGGTGGAATGCGAAGTGAACCATAAAGGGCTAGATCTTCTTGGAGTCGGTGCAAAAACCGTGCGAGCGGAGTCTGTTGAAGTACTTGATACCTATAGGGCGGGGTGATGGAACAAAAGCAAATTTATGACGGCGGTTTCATTTCTGCTTTTGTTGTATCCCTGACTATGACATTTATTGTTTGTTCTGGATTAGCAATAGATGGCGGACGTGTCGTTGCTGCAAAAATTAAGGTAGCTGATACTGCCGAAAACGCTGCACGTGCTGGCGCTCAAGCTCTTACCGATCTGCGCACCGGCGTTCCGCGGATAGATGTACCTCAAGCAATTCGGCTTTCGCAGTCGTATCTGCGATCAATTCAATCGCAAGGGCGTATTGAAGCCAATCGACTTGAAGTCTGTGTCACCGTTAACGCAGTTGAGAAAATGACTCTCTTACGTCTTGCAGGGGTGGAAACACGAACTGTATCTGCAACTCGCTGTGCGCAACCAGTAGTGGGATGAAGGAGTAAAGCATGGATTGGTTACGCCAGGAAGATATTCAATTACCCATTATTGAGTTGTTGCTAGGGATTTTTGTTCTTGCTGCATTTTGGATCTTTGTGACGTTTGTGTGGCAAGTGGTTTCACATATTCGCGGTCAATCACGAACTTTTGCCTACTCTCCTCAATTTATTCGTATTGCTGCCGTGGCAATCGCAGGATTTTTTGTATCCTCGCAATCGGTGGGGGCAATGGCAGTACCGCAAGTTGCCACTGAAAAAATTGACTCGAATAATTCCAATAAATATTCTGAAAAGCTATTACTGGGCTCGGGAGCAATAAATATTGCAACACTCACCTACATAGTTGCGAAACGCCGCGCCACTATGCGCAGTATAAAATTTGTTTCGAAAGCAGAAATCCAAGAAGAAGTCGCTCTTCCAGTCGTTGCGAATGATGATGAAGTCTCTACTAATAGTGGCGACTGGAGAATCATTATTCGGGTTCTTGGTGTTCCGGTCGTGGAAACCTCCGAAGGTGTCACCGTCACAATCGGTAAAGGAAAATCTCTCGAGCTTTTAAGTTGGTTAGTTGAACATAAAAATTCATCAACTCGATCTGCTGCCCGCACGGCTTTATGGAGCGAGAATGTCCAAGATGCGACTTTTTCTAATGTCGTGTCAGATTTAAGGCGATCATTAAATTCATCTGGAGAACCCATTGAAAATGAAGAGTGGATTCCACGAACATTTACCAATCAAATGATTCTCAATGAAAAAGTGGTAACCGATGCTTTTATCATCCAGCATTTTCTAAAGCTCTATATTGACGACCCAAGCGAATTGAACAGGCGGCATCTCGAGGAATCTCTCAGCTTCGTACGTGATTTACCCTTTGCGGGAATGAACTACGCATGGGCCGATGCGGAAGGAATTACAACTTCACATGTAATAACTACATTGCAAGCTGCAGTGCTGCTCGGTGAGTATGCCATTTCGGTGAATGACACGGAAACTCTTTTTTATGTCACTGAAAAAGGTTTGCGAGTTTTGCCCGGTCATGAAGAACTTGTAGCCCTGCGCATGAAGGGTCACTCAAAATCGGGCAACAGGTCGGCCATTAAATTGGAGTGGGAGGCGTACGCCAGGGCAGTAGAAGCCGATGCGTGGGCTGGGGGAGCACCGTCTTCACATCTCGAAGAGCTTGCAAAGTCGTTAGCCCAGGTGTAGTTAGCAGGGAGTGCATATATGCTACCCCTATGCAAATCGGACCACTTTTTAAAGATTTCCGCTTTAAGTCGGGGCTATCGCGTAAACAAGTTGCACGCCATGCAGGTGTATCTCTGTCAACTGTCTCAAGAGTGGAGGAGGGGAATATGGATCCAACAATCTCCATGGCACAAAGGCTCTTTTCTGCGGTTGGCGTGCACTTGGAGATATCCATTTCAGACATTCCCCAGTATTCAATTGCGCATTTACATAGTGCGTTGCAGGGTGACCTCATGGAATTTGATCTCGATTGGACTCAAATCCGAATTTTCGTAGACCGTATGTGTAGCGAACCCCATCTCATCACGACAGCAATTGCCGATGCCCCCACGCGTACAAATAATGAAAAATTTGATGCACTGTTGGCAGGTGTCGCTGAAAAATTAGCGGACGACCATGAGATCAATCGACCGGGGTGGTGTAGCGCGGTTCCACCTTCATCGGAACGATGGGCATCAATTGGAACTCCAACAATGATGAAACGAAACGAAAGCCAAGCGGCACCACAGTTCATTGCTCGCAATATTTATATAAATCAATGGCAGCTATGGCGTGAAAAATGGTGGGAGTGATTAGGCCGCGATTCCCGATGCACCAGCCGATCTGTATTTAAGTTCTCACATGGAAAAGATTGAGCTTCAATCTTGTAAATACCTAACTCGTAAACGCACCCGTGAGTTGAGCAAGCGCTAAGGCTTCGGTAAGAGTCGCTGCGCCTTCAACACGAATGCCATCGACTTTTGCCGAGGCACTTGCAGGAACAATGGCGCGGGTAAAGCCCAGGCGTGCTGCTTCGGCAAGGCGGCGACCTACTTGGGCTACTTGGCGCACTTCACCAGCTAAGCCCACTTCACCAATAACAACGAGGTCGGCGGGGAGTGGCTTATTCACCACTGCAGAAACGAGTGCCAAGCACAAGCCAAGGTCGGCGCCTGGCTCGGCAAGCTTTACACCGCCAACAACCGATGCATAGACCTCGTGACTAGCAAGTGAAATACGAGCACGTCGTTCGAGGACTGCAAGAAGAAGTGCCAAGCGACCAGAGTCGACACCTTGTGCTGAACGCCGTGGTGGAGCACCGCCCGATACAGAGTTGGTGAGTGCTTGTAACTCAACAAGCAGCGGGCGTTGACCTTCAATGGTCGGCACCACAACAGAGCCAGGCACACCAGTACGACGGTCGGCAAGGAATAGTTGGCTGGCATCGGGAACACCCACCATGCCGCCATCGGTCATTTCAAATAAACCAAGTTCACTTGTTGGGCCAAAGCGATGCTTTGATGCACGCAACAAACGCAGTGCATTGTGCCGCTCACCTTCGAACGACAACACGGTGTCGACAACGTGTTCAAGCACGCGTGGACCAGCAAGGCCACCTTCTTTGGTGACATGGCCTACGAGAACTACAGGAATATTACTGCGCTTTGCTTCTTGCACTAAACGATGTGCACAACCACGCACCTGCACAACTGAACCCGGTGGGGAAGACAGTTCTGGGTCGGCGATGGTTTGAATACTGTCGATAACAATGAGGTTGGGTTGAACAGAAGCGATGGCCTTGAAAATATTGTGCAAGTTCATTTCGGGAAGAAGCCACACGTTCTCATTGAGCGCGCCTAGGCGCTCGGCACGTAAGCGAACTTGCTGTGCGCTTTCTTCTGCGGTGACATACAAAGTGCGAGCAGGCCATGCAGCAAGCAGTTGCATCAGCAACGTGCTTTTGCCAATGCCGGGTTCGCCGCCGAGCAAGGTGACAGAGCCAGGAACAATGCCTCCGCCAAGCACGCGGTCGAGTTCGGGAATGGTGGTTGCTTGTGGCTGACCAATGGAGCCATCAATTTCCGTAATAGGTTTTGCTTCGCCAGGTGCAACAAGCGACATTCCGGCGGCGAGAGAAATGAGTGGTTCTTCGGGGCCTTCCACATCTTCAACAAGTGAGTTCCATGCGCCACAGGAGATGCAACGACCCGACCATTTGGGGTGAGAGCCGGCACACTCGGTGCAGCGATAGACGAGTCGAAGTTTTGCCATGCCGACAAGTTAGGCGATGGGTGTTAATTCCGCGAGCGCAAGGTGCCCCTACGCTGCCGGTTGTATTGGCGTTGATAGAGGAGTGCGCCGAGCACCGCCATGAGGCCAAGCCACGCAATGAGTAAGAAGAGCCCAATTTTGGAGACGATGCCGCCGAGGGTTCCGACGACGTCGACATTCTCTGTACTGGTTGCAAGGTCAACCGGGGTGCCGTCGGTAGCAACGCGCCAGGAGAGCTTGCCGTTTTCAGGGATGGCTGTGGAAGATTTCAATTCCCCGGGAAGAGACGCAACGAACTCAATGGTGAGTGCCTTGCCGAGGTCAAGGCCTTGAGACTTCACGATATTTTCGTACGGGGTAGCGCCGAGAGCGGCAATGAGTTGGTCGTCGGCGAAGGCTTGTAGACCGCCCGTTACTTCGAGCCGGCCCGACAAATTCCACGACGAGTCGCGGGCCTTGCCACCACGGCGCAAAATAACTTCACGGAAAGGTCCACGGTTGCCGTTGAGTTGTGCAAGCACCGCAGTTGCTTCCGATTCATTTGCAAAGTCTCGAGCAAGAACTACTTGCTTGCCACCTGACGCAGTATCAACTGGTTCGGTGAGTTTCCAACCGTTCTTCTTTAAATCGCTGAAGTCAAGGTTGTCGGCAATGTCGGGAGACCGCTGAACAATTTCCTTATCGACATCAATAGTGACAGTAACTATTCCGCTGCCATTGGGGTTGACCACCATTGAAATCTGAGTATCGACACGACACGCAGCAAGTAGGACTACCGCACAACAGAGCGCAATGTAACGCTTAACTGTTGACGTAGTTACTTTCACTCAGGAAGTGCGGTGCTGGAGTCGCCTGCACCAGCAAGCTCTACAGCAGCAGGGGGCACCAAGCCTTCAACAGCAGTAAATGTTAAGCGCTTGTCGCCAGGTTTGTCGGGGTCGTCTTCTGTGTCGACCACGATGATGACACCAGCAGCAAACTCTTTGTACAAGATCTTCTCTGAGAGCGGATCTTCAATGAGTCGCTGAATGGCGCGACGTAGTGGGCGCGCACCGAGTTGTGGGTCGTAACCGCGTTCTGCCAAAAGTTCTTTTGCAGAGGACTTGAGCTCAATGCCGAGGCCTTGGCTCTCGAGTTGCCCAGCAAGACGCTTGGTCATGAGGTCAACCATTTGCACCACTTCGGCTTTAGCCAATTCATGGAAAACAATTACTTCGTCGATGCGGTTGAGGAACTCGGGACGGAAGTGTAGCTTCAACGCATCGTTGACTTTTTCCTTCATGCGCTCGTATGAAACGGCTTCATCGTTAGTGGTGAAACCAACATTTGCTTTGCGCAAGTCTTGTGTTCCTAAGTTCGAGGTCATGATGAGCACTGTGTTACGGAAGTCGACTGAACGGCCTTGGCTGTCGGTGAGACGACCCTCTTCAAGAATTTGCAAGAGTGTGTTGAACACGTCGGGGTGTGCTTTTTCAATTTCGTCGAAGAGCACAACGCTAAATGGTTTACGACGTACGGCCTCGGTCAGTTGGCCGCCTTCTTCGTAGCCCACGTACCCGGGAGGCGCGCCCACCAGGCGGGAGACAGCGTGTTTCTCCATGTACTCGCTCATGTCAATGCGCACATGGTTCTCCTCGGTATCGAACAACGCGG
>JABMMV010000150.1 GCA_013205145.1 bacterium | reverse complement strand
TCCACCAGGGTGGCAATCATCCCTGCTGCATCATCGGCAAAAGTTGGGTTTCCTATTTGATCGTTTACAAAAGCGAGTTCTGGCTGAGCAGCCGCAATACGCAAGATGGTTTTCACCATATTTGCACCGTGAAAGCCACACACCCACGAGATACGCACAATGAGATCGATAGGACGCAATGCCTGCTCGCCTGCCAACTTTGACGCGCCATATACCGATTGTGGGTTCACAGCATCTGTTTCCACATATGGAGACGACTTGCTTCCGTCGAACACATAGTCGGTGCTCACATAGGCAACGCGCGCTCCTACTTTTTCTGCAGCACTCACAAGAGACGCAGTTGCAGTTCCGTTCACTGCAAATGCCTTTTCTTTGTCTGACTCACATGCATCAACAGCGGTCCATGCTGCGGCGTGAACGATGAACTGTGGCTTGACCGACGCAACACACTCTTGCACCTGATCTGGCTGAGAGATATCAAGTGTGGCATGCGCAGTGCCCACTACTTCATGACCGCCGCGTTGAAACATTTCAACAAGCTCAGTACCCAACTGCCCGGCTGCACCAGTAACAAGAACCTTCATGGGAAATTACTTCTTGCCCTTTAATGGCTCCCACCACCAACGGTTATCGCGATACCACTGCACTGTTTCTGCAAGTGCTTCGTCGAGAGTGCGTTCTTTTTTCCAACCCAATTTCGTGATCTTGTCAATGTTCACCGAATAGCGGCGATCGTGGCCTTTACGATCTTCCACATACTGAACCATCTCTTCGCCGACGCCGAATGCTTCAAGCAACTTATTCACCAGAACTCGGTTTGTTGTTTCATTACCGGCACCAATGTTGTAGATCTCGCCAAGGGTCCCTTTGGTGAGCACCAAATGCACACCAGAACAATGGTCGTCCACAAATAGCCAATCGCGCTCATTGAGGCC
Organism: bacterium; assembly: GCA_013205145.1. Lineage (GTDB taxonomy): Bacteria > Actinomycetota > Acidimicrobiia > Acidimicrobiales > Ilumatobacteraceae > F1-20-MAGs119. Next base: position 5,749 of record JABMMV010000150.1, on the reverse strand, counting down.
GTCACCGTAAAGTGGAATTTTCTTACCATCAAGCAAGTTGGTAGTGAACAGCGGAATAGCTTTTTCTGGGTATTGATACGGCCCAAAGTTGTTCGTACAACGGGTCACCACAACCGGCGTGCCATGTGTGTGGTAGTACGCAAGCGCAATGAGGTCTGAACCTGCTTTAGAAGCAGAGTACGGCGACCGTGGTTCTAATGGGTCGGTCTCTAACGAGGAACCCACTTCAACTGAGCCGTACACCTCGTCGGTGCCAATATGCAGCACTCTGCTCACCTCTAACTTACGGGCAGCATCGATAACAGTATTTGTTCCAAAGCAGTTGGTATGAATGAAGTCTTCAGAGCCATTAATAGACCTATCGACGTGGCTCTCTGCAGCAAAGTGCACCACAGCGTCGTGGCCCTTCATTGCATCAGACACTGCCGCTGAATCGCAGATGTTTCCTTTAACGAACTTGTAGCGCGAGTTATTCTCTACATCGCGCATGGTCGATAAATTGCCCGCGTAGGTGAGTGCATCAAACACAGTGACTTCGTCATCGGTGTTGTTCAAGATGTAGCGCACATAATTGGAGCCGATGAAACCTGCTCCACCAGTAATGAACTGCTTCATATTTTAACCTGCCTCAAAAAAAATTACGGGCGCAACGCCATGTGCGGCTGCCACTGTGGTGAAATATCGCGGCGCAAAGGGTTCTGCTGATCGCGGTTCGACAAAATGGGTTCAGTGACTCCCCAATCGGCACCCACGTCGGGGTCGTTCCACGCCACGCCAAGTTCGTCGGCAGGGTTGTAATAACCATCGACGAGATACGTGATGGTCATTTTTGACAAAGCAGAGAAGCCGTGCGCCACGCCTGGTGGAATAAAAATGCCACGGTGGTCGTGCGTGCCATCGGCGCGTTCGCCAAGGTCGATTACTTGAGTTTTGCCATCGGTAGGTGAACCCTGGCGCAGATCGTGTAACACCACGCGGCATTTGCCAAACGGCACGTACCAGTAATCGGCTTGATGCAGGTGATAGTGCAAGCCAACAAGACAACCAGCTTGGCGGTCACCACGGTTTGCCTGAATCATTTCACGACCCTGCGGAAACCATTCACGCCGGTATGTCTCTATAAAAAAGCCACGCTCATCGCCATGCATGGCGGGTTCAACAATGTGCACGCCAGCAATGACGTCGGAAGGGGTAATGATTGCCACGATGTTCCTTTCAAGAACTATTCGACTTCAACCGTGCTGTCGTCGCCCAACATGAGACGAAGAGCAGACGGACGCTGATGCGATTTCTTCACCACCACATTACGCCCAACAAGTGAGTCGGACATGCGATTGATATCGGAAATAGAACTGCCATCAAGCAACACAGAGTGTTCCATTTCCGAATTGGACACCGTGCACTTATTGCCCACCGAGGTATATGGACCAATGTAACTGTTACGCACAACAGAGTCTGAGCCAATGACTACCGGGCCGCGAATGCGGGAATTTTCAATGACGGCACCTTGTTCAATGACCACGCGGCCTTCAATTTGAGATTGGGCATCGACAGTTCCAGAATTCTTCGATTGCAACACTTCAAGTACCAAACGGTTGCATTCAAGAAGTGGATCTTTCTTGCCAGTGTCAATCCACCAACCCTTTAATACTTCGTGCGTCACGCGATACTTATTGTCAACAAGCCACTGAATGGCGTCAGTAATTTCTAATTCTCCACGAGGTGAAGGCTCAATGCTGCGCACTGCAAGGTTGACGGTCTTGTCGAAAAGATAAACACCAACGAGCGCCAAGTTGGACGGTGGGTCTGATGGCTTTTCTACCAACCGCACCACTTCTCCGGCTGCATTAACTTCCGCAACACCAAACTGCCGCGGGTCTTCCACCTCACAGAGAAGTATTTGTGCACTCGGTGTATCGGCACCACCAGCGGCTCGAGCATTTTCAAAACGCTGAACGAATTGAGAGAGGCCCTGCTGCAACATGTTGTCGCCGAGGTACATAACGAAGTCGTCATCTCCAAGGAAATCTTGAGCAATGAGCACGCAGTGAGCTAGCCCCAGTGGAGCATCTTGCGGGATATAGGTGACCTTCACCCCGAACTTTGAGCCGTCGCCGACAGCGGCACGAATTTCCGCGCCCGTGTCGCCCGTGATGATGCCAATTTCAGAGATACCCGCTTCTGCCATAGCTTCAATGCCATAGAAAAGAATGGGTTTGTTGGCAATGGGCACCAATTGCTTGGCGCTGGTGTGGGTAATGGGCCGCAAACGCGTACCAGCACCACCGGAAAGAATGAGGCCCTTCATGCCTGCCTAGCCTAGGCGATCTACCATCTAGACATGGCTTCTCCATACCCGCGTTTTCTACACCCGTTCGCCAAACCCACCCGCACCGATTTCATTGAAATTGCTCGCGGCGACGGGGCCCTCATCTACGACACCGCAGGAAATGAATACATCGATGGCATGGCCAGCCTCTGGTATTGCGCCATTGGTCACGGTCGTGCGGAAATGGCAGCGGCTATTTCCGCCCAGGTCACCACCATCGAGGCGTATTCCTCTTTTGACCCCTTCACCACAAAAGTGGCTGAGGAACTGTGCGAACGCATTGCATCGCTCTCCCCCATTTCCGACTCCAGAGTTTTCCTGTGCAACAGCGGCTCGGAAAGTATTGACTCTGCAATGAAACTTGCTCGGCTTGCTCACTTGCGAGCTGGCAACCCTGAACGCACGCTCATTATTTCTCGTGGTCGCGGATACCACGGCACCAACTACGGAGGCACAAGCGCGCAGGGAATTCCCCTCAACCGTGAAGGCTACGGAACACTTCTTGCCGACGTTGTACAAGTAGACCCCGACGACATTGAAGCAATGTCACTTCTCATGTCACAAAATGCGCATCGTCTTGCTGCAGTCATCTCTGAACCACTGCAAGGTGCTGGCGGCGTGTTTCCACCGAAAGACGGATATCTGCAACAACTGCGCAAACTGTGTGACCAACACGGCGCGTATCTTATTTTCGACGAAGTCATTACCGGCTTTGGGCGACTCGGTACATGGTTTGGCGCCCAGTACTACGGGGTGACTCCCGATCTCCTTACCTTCGCTAAAGCCGTTACCTCTGGTTATCAACCACTCGGTGGCGTCATTATGGCCCCCAGTGTTTGTGCACCATTAGAAGCCGACCCTAATTTCCTTTTGCGACACGGCTACACCTACTCGGGCCACACAACGGCATGTGCTGCGGCATTGTGCAACCTCAACATCATCGAACGCGAAGGTCTGCTGGAACGTGCAGTACACATTGGAAAACAACTTGAATCAACACTGCAGTCACTGGCGAGCGATGGAATCATTCACCATGCTCGCGGAGCAGTAGCCGTATGGGCCGCTGCGCATCAGCCAGGAATTGACGCCTTAGGTGTTCGTGATGCAATGTTAAAACGCGGTGCCATTACGCGTGCGTTATCGGCCGACACCAATTCATTTTGCCCACCACTGGTGATTACCGACAAAGAACTCACCACGTTGCTCGACATTTTTGCCACCACCACTATGGAATTCGTTAAACAAAAGAACTGAGGAACTCATGACACAACATCGCATTCTTGTTACCGGAGGTGCTAGCGGTATTGGCGCAGGTATTGCCCGCCACTGGGCCAATATGGGAAACGACGTACTTATTACCGATGTTGATGATGCGCTCGGAACCGCGCTTGCACAGGAACTGGGCGCAACCTTTCAACATCTTGATGTCACAAGTGAAGGTGAATGGGTGCAACTTGCATCACAACACAAGCCCTTTGACGTGGTGTTTCTTAATGCCGGGGTAGCAAGCGGTGGAAATATTTTTGGAGCAACAAACCCTGACGAAGTTTTTGAGTTTGACCTCGGCAATTACCGTCGTGTGAGCTCTATCAACATTGATGGTGTGGTGCTCGGTGTTGCCCACCTCGCCAATGCAATGGTCAAAAATGGTGGTGGCGACATTGTGGTCACAGCATCTATGGCGGGCCTCTTTCCCATTCAAGCCGACCCTATTTACGGCCTCACCAAACATGCCGTACTTGGCTTTGTGAAGTCATTGGCACCAACGCTCATTGAGCACAACGTGTGCCTAAGTGCAATATGCCCATTCTTTGTAGATACACCATTGGTGAACGCCGAATCACAAGCCCTCATTCGCGAAACTGGTTTCGACATTCTCACTGTCGATCAGGTAATAGATGCAGCTCAAACAGCTGTTGCAGAACGCAGCGCGGGTGCACAGTGGGTCATTTTCCCTGGGCTACCAGTTGCTAAGGCTCCTGAGCCTGCTCTACTTCCTTAAAAGTGCAATGAGGCTGCTGGTATCCCAGCGCTTTCCGCCACGCGCTTCTATTTCGGCGTAGTAAGAATCGACCAAAGATGTAACGGGAAGCGATGCTCCGTTACGTTTCGCTTCGTCAATGCAGAAACCTAAGTCTTTGCGCATCCACTCGACAGCAAAGCCAAAGTCGAATTCATTACGCGACATCGTTGATGACCTATTCACCATTTGCCAAGAGCTCGCTGCACCCTGCGAAATAACAGACACCAGTTGCTCCACATCAAGACCAGCAGCTTGTGCAAAGTTGATACCTTCTGAAAGCGCTTGCACCATGCCAGCAATGCAAATTTGGTTCACCATTTTGGCTAACTGACCAGACCCAGCATCGCCGAGACGTTCGCAGGCTTTTGCGTACGCCATCACCACATCGCGGGCCGTTTCATACACAACCACATCGTCGGATCCACACATCACACTCAGAGCACCATTTTCCGCACCGGCTTGCCCGCCGGAAACAGGCGCATCTACAAAGCCCACATTTTTCGCGGCGCATAGCGCAGCCATTTCACGAGCTAACTCTGCCGATGTGGTGGTGTGGTCCACCACAATTCCTCCAGCAGCCATTCCCACGAGTACGCCATCTTCGCCTGTCATTACGCTGCGCACATCGTTATCGTTTCCAACGCACAACATGACCATGTCGCATGCGGCGGCCACTCCTCGAGGGGTTGCAACAAAAGTGCCGCCAAATGCAGCCGCCCACGCTTCAGCACGCGCCTGGGTGCGATTGAAAACCATGACCTTGTGCCCTGCTTTTACTAAATGCCCTGCCATGGGGTAACCCATCACGCCTAACCCAACGAACCCAATACGTGCCATAGGCACCTAGTTTGGCAGGCTGGCAAGGTGACACAGAACTCTTTGCCCGCCTCTCACCCACTTCATGGCGCCGACTTCGGCCCCGTCGTGCAAATTGCCTACGTGGTGCAAGACCCCGAAGCCTCTGCTCTTGAGTGGGCACGACATTTTGGCGCTGGCCCATTCTTCATTAATCGCCACATTCCCGTCACCAACGTGACGCACCGCGGTAATCCTTCAGCTTTCGACCACACGTCTGCATACGGATGGTGGGGTTCAGTGATGGTGGAACTCTTTTGTCAACACAATGCAGACCTCACGGCAGTCACCGAACGCTTCAGCCCGGGTACCTACGGCCTGCACCACATGGCATGCATTGTGCCGAATCTCGACATTGCCCTTCAACGAGCCGCTACAGCAGGAAAAGTTGTTGCTCAAAGTGCACAAGCAGGAGTAACAACATTTGTCTTTATTGACGACGTTGAACAACGTGGCCATTATTGGGAGCTCTACCAAGAAAGCTCAGGGCTACTTGGCTTCTACGACATGATTCGCACGGCACACACCAATTGGGATGGCAC